>CANETF010000095.1 GCA_947440575.1 Verrucomicrobiaceae bacterium | reverse complement strand
TGCGCCTCCTCACCGACACCGATGGCGACGGCACCTTCGACAAATCCACCATCTTCGCCGACGGCCTCTCCTGGCCCACCGGCACCGCCTGCTGGAAAGGCGGCATCTTCGTCACCGCCACACCCGACGTCTGGTATCTCAAAGACACGAACGACGACGGTGTCGCCGATGTCCGACAAAAAGTCTTCACCGGCTTCAAAAAGCTCAATGTCCAGGCTGTCATGAACAACCCCATCTGGGGCCTCGACCACCGCATCTACATCGCCGGCGGCAGCAACGGCGGCGAAATCCAGCGCGCCCCCGGCAGCGAGTCCGTCATGCCCCTTCCCAAAGACTTCAAACCGCTCCCCATCAAGCGCAGCGACTTCTCCTTCGACCCCAGCACCGGCGACGTCCGACTCGAAAGCGGTGGCGCCCGCTTCGGCAACACCTTCGACGACTGGGGCAACCGCTTCCTCTGCAACATCCGCAATCCCTGCCAGCACGTCGTCCTGCCCTATCGCTACCTCGCGCGAAATCCCTACCTCGTCGTCCCCAGCGCCCTCAACGACTGCGCCGAAGCCGGCGACCAACTCCCTGTCTATCGCACCAGCCCCACCGAACCTTGGCGCGAGTTCCGCGCCAAGCGCTGGACTGAGGAAGGCTCCAAATTACCGAACAGCGAACTCGTCGGTGCCGGCGTTGTTACCTCCTCCAGCGGCATCACCGTCTATCGCGGCGATGCCTACCCGCCCGAGTATCGCGACTTCGCCTTCGTCGCCGATGTCGCCGGCAATCTCTTCTACCGCATGAAGCTCGTCCCCGACGGCGTCACCTTCAAAGCCGTGCAGGTCGATGGAAACAAAAACTTCGCCACCAGCGACGACCTCTGGTTCCGCCCCGTGAATTTCACCAACGCCCCCGATGGCTGCCTCCACGTCTGCGATATGTATCGCGAAGTCATCGAGCACCCCTGGAGCATCCCCGACGACATCCACGCCGCCGTCGATCTCCTCTGCGGCCGCGACAAAGGCCGCCTCTTCCGTCTCGCCCCCAAGTCATTTAAAACCCGCGCCACGCCAAAGCTCACCACCACACCCACCCCCGAACTCATCCCCCTCCTCGACCACCCCAACGCCTGGCACCGCGAAACCGCGCAACGGCTGCTGTTTGAGCGTCAGGACAAAGCGGCTGTGGAGCCGCTAAAGGAGTTGGTGAAGAACGGGAAGACGGCGCAGGGTAAAATGGCCGCACTCAGAGGGTTGGAAGCCCTGGGTTTCTATGGTCCGTTCGACACAAAACGTTTTGCCGAGATTCAGGATTCGGGTGGCTACATGTCGGATGACAACACCGTCAAAGGTCGGAAGCTTCTCGAACAGCTTGGCTTTACGAAACAAGGACACGAGTTGCTCAAGCAAGCCATTAAAGATGAGAACCCATATGTGCGAAGAGAAGCGATGTTAATTCGTCCACAGGCTCTGATGGCGCCAACGACGCTGCACGAGCTCTATGAACTGCGATCCGAGACGGCCAGCCTGCTGCAAGATCGTAACCCTGTTCTATCCATCGAAGTCATTCTCCTTCACGGATTTTTCCGCAGTCCGGCATCTTTGGAACTGATTGGAGACTTGTGCGTGATTCACAAAGACAATCCGCAGGTTCTTCATGCCGCGTTGCTGGCAAACGGCGACTTTCCCACACCGCAGTTTCTCAAAGCCGTCTTTTCACCTGAATTCGGCAAATCCGAACCGTTACAAAACTTTGCCAGCGAGTGCATGAAGATGATCGGCAGACGATGCCGGGACTTTCCCGACAACGACGCGCCTTTCCATGCAGCACGCGCATTGCTGCGACGTGGAACAATTGACGCGATCACGCTGCGGTTGCTTTCCGATCTCGGAACCGAGCTCAAAAAAGCGCAAACTTCGCTTCAAGAAATGGTTTTTGAGTTCTTCAACAGCGATTCTGACCAGGAATGGCTTCAGCATCTCTCCAAGGAGGTGAGGACGAGTATCACTGACGAAGATATAGCTGCTGATCAACGGATCAGCGCCATCGCACTTCTGGCTGAAGTCGGCGATTCAGCTGAAAACGCCCGTAAAGCATTTCCTTCCCTGTTGTCACCCAACAACAGCCCAGAAATCATTTCTGCAGCGCTGGAAGCGTTAGGAGCTCATTGGGAGCCTATTGTAGCCGATGCCATTGTCGAAGCCTGGCCAACGCTGACACCGCCGCTTCGCGAAAAAGCTGCCGCTCAGTTGCTCAAGCGTGTCGATCACATCAGCAGGCTGCTTGATGCGATAGAAGCCAAAATTGTTACGGTGAACCAACTCAGCGCCGCAACCAAAGCGGTCCTAGGACGGCAAAAACTGTCCTACCTGCAAGAACGAATCGCCAAACTCATCGGCGACGGCTCGTCATCGAATCGGAAGCAGGTCATCTCCCAATACGCATCGGTCATGACCTTGACCGGCGATGCCGCGCGTGGCGCCAAAGTCTACGAAGCCGCCTGCATGGTATGCCACAAATTCGCCGGCAAGGGCAACGACATCGGCCCCCACCTCGGCACCATCAAAGCCTGGACCCCCGAGCAACTCCTCACCAACATCCTCGACCCCAACCGCGAAGTCTCCCCCAACTTCGCCCTCTACCTCGTCGAAACCCACGACGGCCGCACCCTGAGCGGACTCATCGCCAGCGAAACCGCAGGCAACCTCACCCTCAAACGCGCCGACGGCGGCACCGACACCGTTTTGCGCAGCGAGGTGAAAACCCTCACCAGCCCCGGCATCTCCCTCATGCCCGAAGGCCTCGAAGCCGCCATCCCCCCCCAACAAATGGCCGACCTCATCCGCTTCCTCACCGCCCCCTAAGCTCCCCGTCCAAAATTTACCGCCTGCCCTGCCAAACCGGCGCCCCATCCGGGGTATTCCTCTTTCCACCCATGCGTTACCTCCTCCCGTTCCTTCTCCTCGCCACCACTCCCGCCCGCGCCCTCCAGGAGACCTGGGCCACCGGCTACTCCGGCGAAGACGCCACCGGTAGGCACGTCCTCGCCTACTGGACCTTTGACGCCCCCAACCCGCTCGCCGATGCCTCAGGCAAAGGCAATGCCCTCACCCTGAACGGCGCCTCCGTATCCCCCAAAGGCCTCCGCGGCGGCGCCCTCGAATCCGCCGAAGGCTTCCCCGTCTCCGATCAACCCCACCAAGCCCGCGTCACCGCCAAATCCCGCCTCTCCCCTTCCGGCCCCTTCACCCTCGAACTCTGGCTCAACCCCAAACCCGAGTTCGATAAAGGCCACCGCTGCTACCTCCTCGACAAAAAATACACCCCCGATACCCACACCGACTACGCCCTCCAACTCACCGAGGCCGACAAATCCGGCTCCCGCCGCCTCCAACTCACCCTCGGCTTCGGCAGCCACAGCGCCACCTTCCACTCCGACCCCCTCCACCTCCCCCTCGGCCTATGGCAACACCTCGCCATCACCTACAACGCCGCCGGCACCACCACCTTTTACCTCAACGGCTCCACCCTCAGCCGCGCCACCCAGCCTGGCCTCGGCCCCATTGTCCCCGGCTCCCGCCCCCTCACCCTCGCCGACCGCAATGGCTCCAACTACGGCGGCTTCCCCGGTCTCCTCGATGACATCCGCCTCTGTGACGGCACCCTCCAATTCGAACCCATCGAACTCGCCCTCACCTCCACCCGCACCGTCTGGCGCCGCATGGAAAAACCCGACCCCATCCAGATCACCTGCACCAACCTCACCCGCCAACCCATCTCCGGCGCCACCCTCCACATCGACTTCGGCCCTCGCTCCGAATCCACCCCCCTCCCCACCCTCGCCCCCGGCCAGCCTCACACCCACCCCTTCATCCTCAACACCTCCCTCAAGCCCGGCCCCTACACCCTCCGCGCCCGCCTCGTCACGCCAAATGCCACCACCCGCGCCGCCCTCGATGTCCAACTCGCCTCCCGTCCCCTCCCCGATCAAATGCCCGTCATCATGTGGGGCGCCGGCGGAGGCGAAATCCCCCGCCTCAAAGACATCGGCTTCACCCATTTCGTCGGCTTCAGCACCGGCGTCGCCGACACCTGGGCCCAAAAGAAAGAAACCCCTCCCGGTGACTCCGACTACATCGCCCGCAACCTGCGCTACCTCGACGAGGCCCTCGCCTCCGGCCTCAGCGTCATCACCTCCGCCTCCCCCGCCCACCACTTCGACCACCAACCCGCCTACCACCGCATCGGGCGCGACGGCAAAACCCTCCCCCGCCCCACCCTCAACGCCTCCCTCCCGGATCTCCCGCCCTTCTTCGAAAACGTCGGCCGCAGCATCGCTCGCACCTACGGCCGCCACCCGGCCTTCACCACCATCCTCATCGACTCCGAAGTCCGCGACGGTTCCCGCCCCTCCTTCAACCCCGTCGACCTCCAAAACTACCGCGCATTCGCCGGCACCGACATCCCCCCGGAGGCCGACCTCCGCACCGGCGTGGACTACACCAAACTCAAGGACTTCCCCGCCAATCGAGTCGTCCCGGATGACCACCCCATCCTCAAATACTACCGCTGGTTCTGGACCACCGGCGACGGCTGGAACGCCCTCCACTCCGCCCTCAACAATGGCGTCAAATCCACCGGCCGCCGTGATCTCTGGACCTTCTTCGACCCCGCCGTCCGTCAGCCCGCCATCTCAGGCGCCGGCGGCTCCGTGGACGTCCTCTCCCACTGGACCTACACCTACCCCGACCCCCAGCGCATCGGCCTCGCCACCGATCAGCTCTTCGCCATGCGCGACGCCTCCGCCCGCAACCAGAAAGTCATGAAAATGACCCAGCTCATCTGGTATCGCAGCCAGACCTCCCCCGTACAAAAAGCCGCTCCCGAAACCCCCGTCCCCTGGGAGGACCACGACCCCGACGCCGCCTACATCACCATCGCTCCCATGCACCTGAAAGAGGCCTTCTGGACCAAACTCAGCCGCCCCGTCCAGGGCATCATGTATCACGGCTGGCAGTCCCTCGTCCCTGACCCCGACAGCAGCAGCGCCTACCGTTACACCAATCCCCACACTGTCCATGTCCTCAAGGACCTCATCCAAAACATCGCCCAACCCCTCGGCCCCACCCTCCTCAAAGTCCCCGACGAACGCCGCGAGATCGCCTTCCTCGAAAGCTTCACCTCCCAGATC
The DNA here is from genome assembly GCA_947440575.1 of Verrucomicrobiaceae bacterium. Taxonomy (GTDB): domain Bacteria; phylum Verrucomicrobiota; class Verrucomicrobiia; order Verrucomicrobiales; family Verrucomicrobiaceae; genus JAGRPD01. The sequence continues at coordinate 10,666 of CANETF010000095.1, read as the reverse complement.
TTCGCCCGCCGCGGCGGCCACGGCTACAACGCCACCTGGTCCGCCGACCTCTTCCTCGCCCTCCAGCACGCCCACCTCCCCGCCGACATCCTCTTCGAGGAAACCCTCCTCAAAACCGGCCTCTCCGGACGCAAACTCCTCGTCATGCCTGAGTGCGACGTCCTCTCAGCCTCCGTCCTCGCCAAAATCCAGGCCTGGCAGGCCAAAGGCGGCCGAATCCTCGCTGACGAGCACCTCTGCCCCGCCCTCAAGGCAGACATCACCATTCCCAGTTTCAAGCGCGTCAAAAACGCCGCCCGGGACAAGGCCGCACTCCTCACCCTCGCCACCACCCTCCAGCAGCAAGTCGCCACCGTCCCCCTGACTCCCGCCGTCACCGCCGACAACCCCGAAGTCATCCTCCGCACCCGCCGCGCCGGAGACGCCGCCTACATCTTCCTCATCAACGACCACCGCACCGCCGGCACGTACGTCGGCCAGCACGGCCTCGTCCTGGAAAACGGCCTCCCCTCCAGCACCACCGTCACCCTCCCCCAGGAGACCGCCCACATCTACGACCTCACCCGCCACGCCCAGGTCATCCCCGAGCGCAACCCCGCCGGCCAAGTCACCTGGAAAACCCACCTCGGACCCGGCGATGGCACCCTCTTCCTCATCACGCCCAAGCCCCTCCTCGGCCTCCACCTCACCGCACCCGCCGCCGCCAAACGCGGCAACCCCGTCAAACTCACCCTCCAAGTCACCACCACCAGCCAATCCCCCGTCAACGCCGTCATCCCCATCCGGCTCCAAATCAAAGACGCCAACGGCACCCTCGCCGAAGGCAGCGGCCACTACGCCACCGAAAAAGGCACCCTCCCCCTCACCCTCGACCTCGCCTCCAACGAGGACCCCGGCACCTGGGAGATCCAAGCCACCGACCTCGCCTCCAATATGACCGCCACCCACTACCTCACCGTCGACCCCTGACCGCCTCAATCCCTCCCACCCCGCCGCATCACCACCAGCGCATCCCCTGGCATCAGCACGGCTCCCGGATCCGGATTCACATCCGTCCCCCCCTCCTTCCGCTGCACCGCCACCACCATCAAACGCCCCCCGCTGTCACGCTCCACATCCCCCACCTTCCGATGCGCCCAGCCGGATTCCGCTCCGATCTCGATCTCCTCCAGCCTAAGCCCCAGCCCGCTCAGGTGATGTTCCAACTCCCCCCCCGCCTGACTCTGCTTGTCCAAAATCTCCGTCGCATTCGGATGCAAAATCAAATGCGCAATCCGGTCCGCCCCAATGTGCGCCGGCAACACCACCCGGTCCGCGCCCGCCTGTAGCAGTTTCTTCTCCGTCGATGGCACCTCGCCCCGCGCAATGATGCGGATGCCTGGATTCAAATTCCGCGCGCTCAGCGTGATGAACACATTCGACGCATCATGCGGCAGCACCGTCGCCAGCACCTTCGCCCGCGCCACCCCCGCCCCCTTCAGCACCGCCTCATCCGTCGCCTCCCCGTGAATCGTCAAAAACCCGTCCTCCCGCGCCTCCGCGATCCGCTCAGGCGCCTGGTCCAGCACCACAAACGCCATCGTCCCCTCCCTCAGTTGATGCGCCAGCATCCGCCCAATCCGTCCATACCCGCAGATGATCGCGTGGTTCTTCAGTTTCTCGATGTCGTGCTGCATGCGTTTACCTCCCAGAACTCGTTGAATCTGCGCCTCCGTCAACCACTGCACGAGCGAACCCGTCACAAAAATGATCCCCGTGCACCCGAAAAGAATCAACCCCACCGTCCACAGCCGCAACCCCGGACTGTCAATCGGCACCACCTCCCCAAACCCCACGCTAAACGCCGTGATCACCACCATGTAAAACGCATCCGCCCACGACCACCCCGCAATCCGATACCCCACCGCAAACACCAACATCACCACCAACACAAAGCCAGTCGCCCACAGCAAGTTGCGTTGGGGGCGACTAAAAGACTTTGGCATACCGTCGTCTCCCTACCGCAGTTTTCATGACAACCCATCCTCAAAGTTCCATCCCGCTCACACCTCCTCCACCAGCTCCGGCACCTCCACCCACCGCTCGTGTTCCTTGATCAAATCAATCAACCGCTCCACCGCCTCCTCCTCCGGAATGTTGAACTTCACCGCCGTCTTCCCCACATACAAATTGATCTTCCCGGGTGCTCCCCCCACATAACCAAAATCCGCATCCGCCATCTCCCCCGGCCCGTTCACGATGCACCCCATCACCGCAATCCGCACCCCTTTCAGGTGACCCGTCGCCGCCCGGATTTTCTGAGTCGTACTCTGCAAATTAAACAGCGTCCGACCACAGCTCGGACACGCCACATAATCCGTCTTGAAAATCCGCGTCCCTGCCGCCTGCAAAATGTTGTAGCTGATCCGGAACGACTGCCCCGGCGCCTCCTCCCCACTCACGATCACCGCATCCCCAATGCCATCACACAGCAGCGACCCAATGTTCGTCGCTGCCCGCAGCAAATTCCCCACGAACTCGTCCCCACCAGCCACCGCCTCACCGTCCAGCGTGTCCTTCAGTAAAATCGAATGCCGCGCCTCCAATCGCGCCGCCAGCAGCCGGAACGCCGGGATCACCCGCAAATCCAGCCCATCCGCCACCGTCACCAACCGTGCCTCAGCATCCGCATTGATCGCCGCCATCGCCACCGCATCCCGCGGATCCACACTCACTACCCCACTGTCCTCAATGACAATCTCCGGTTTGTAATCCCCCAGCCCCGCCAGCTTGTGCGCCACCGCCTCCCACTTCCGCCTCGAAGTCACCACCGCCACCGTCGCCCCACCCCCCACATCCACCCCCTGCACACTCAGCCGAGCACTCGCCCGCCGCTCATAACTGAACGGATCATAACTCACTGCATCCGCCACCTCCACCCGAGCCGCCTTCCCCGGCACCCCCTCATTGTACGGCTTCACCAGCGCGTAACACACCGGAATCTCAAACACCGCATCCTCTGTCAAACTCACCCGCACCGTGTCCCCAATCCCATCGGCCAGCAGCGATCCAATCCCGATCGCACTCTTGATCCGCCCATCCTCCCCGTCCCCAGCCTCCGTCACCCCCAAGTGAATCGGATAATTCCAATCCGCCCCCTGCGCCTCCAAATGCGCCACCAGCAACCGGTAGGCCTCGATCATCACCTTCGGATTGCTCGCCTTCATCGAGAACAAAAAGTTGTGGTAATCATTCCGCCGCGCGATCCGCGCAAACTCCAGCGCGCTCTCCACCATCCCCAGCGGCGTGTCCCCATACCGGTTCATGATCCGGTCGCTCAATGACCCGTGATTGGTCCCGATCCGCATCGCCCGCCCCAACCGCTTGCACTCCAGCACCAGCGGCGTGAACTGCTCCTCAATCCGCAGCAACTCCTCAGCATACGCCTCATCCGTGTACTCCAGCACCGCGAACTTCTTCTTGTCCACATAGTTGCCCGGATTCACACGCACCTTCTCCACCCACTTCACCGCCTCCATCGCCGCATCCGGCTTGAAGTGAATGTCCGCCACCAGCGGCACATCACACCCCGCCGCCAGTAGCCCCGCCCGAATGTGCTCCAAATTCTCCGCGATCTGCCGCGTCTGCGCCGTCACCCGCACAATCTCGCACCCCACCGCCACCAGCCCCAGCGCCTCCTGCACACACGCCTCCGCATCCCGCGTGTCACTCGTCAGCATCGACTGCACCCGAATCGGATTGCTACCCCCGATTCCCACCTTCCCCACCATCACCTCCCGCGTCGGGCGACGACGGTAGTTAAAAAGATCCGGGCAATAACGAAGCAAAGCGTGAGAAGCAGGGCTGGACATAAAGTTCACCAACAAAACCCCCAACCCGCCCAAAAACAATCCCGTTAATCCTGAAATCTTGCTAATCCTGTCAAAAATCCCTCCCCAGCTCAAACCGGCGGACTCAGCTTCGTCACCACGTGGCTCATATACGGAAACAACTGTTTCTTCCGGCTCACCACCCCAGGCATATCAAACACGTTCGGCCGCACCGCCGCATGATCCACATCCACCTGCTCAATGATCCGCTTATCCCCCGCCACCAGCAGCACACTGTGATGCCGGGTGATGTCCGTCACCATCAAACACGCAAAGTGCAGCCCATGCTTCTCCAGCAGCCCTTCCAAAGCCCGATGCAAATCCGCCTCCCGCTTCCAGAGCTCATCCAATCCCAGCTCCTCGATCTGTGAGATACTGATGTTCCACCCGTTCTCTTCAAACACCTTCCGGTCACTCTCCAACGCCCGCTCCGGCGTCTGCTCCCGCAGCATCGATCCCGCCGCAAAGAAATCCTTCACAAACTGCGCGCAATCCACCCCCGCAATCCCGCTCAACCACTCCAAAATCTCCCGATCCGTGTTCGTTGTCGTCGGCGACGTCAAATGCAGCGTGTCCGAGATGATCCCCGCGCACAAACAAATCGACGTCCCCTTATCCGGCGCCGCCCCGCCCATCCGATACATGATCCCCACAATTGTCGACGTGCTCCCCACTGGCTCGTTCAAAAACCGGATCGGCTCCTTCGTGCGCAAATTCCCGCTCAACCGATGGTGATCGATCACCTCCAAAATCTCCGCCTCATCCGCCCCCGCCACCGCCTGCGCAAACTCATTGTGATCCACCAGCACCAACCGCGCCCTTGGCACCTCAATCAAATCCGACTTCGAAAACACCCCCACCAGCGTCCGCGATTCCTCATCCACCACTGCAAACAGCGGCTGCTGCGAATGCTGAACCGCATGCATCACCTCCCGCAATGGGGCCCGCGAAGGAAACGCCAAAAAGTCCCCCGTCAAAGCCTCTCGAATCGGCCTCGAAAACCGAACCAACTGTGACGTCGACGCCGTGTCATAAGGCGAGCAAATCACCGTCACCCCCTTCGCCACCGCCTGCGCCACAATGCTGTCCCACGGCTTGAATCCCCCCGTCACAATCAAACACCGCGCCCCCATCTCAATCGCCAGCGCATGAATCTCCGGCCGGTCACCCGTCAAAATCGCCAACTGCTCCGTCGGAAACAGACTCGCCCGCTTCCGGCTCGTCTCCACACTCGAAGCCGCCACCACCAGCACCAAATCCTGCACCCGATCCAGTTCCCCATCCGCTCCCATCGCCTCACCGCCCACCGCCGCCACAATGTTGTTCAAACTCGTCCGAATCTCCCGGTTCACCGCATCACGCCGCTCCTGGGAATTCTGAATGTCCGGCGGCAAAAACAATTGCGCCATCTCCTGAATCGTTGGCAACCCCAGCAAACGCCCCGCCTCATCCACCACCGGAATACTCCGGAAATTCTTCTCCGACATCTTTCGATACACCGAAAGAAACATCTCCTCCGGCCCCGCCGTCAGCACGTCTCGCCGACAGATCGTCGCCGCCGTCGGCCGCACATCCAGCAGCAGCTTCGGCGCCTGCACACCAGCCTGCTGCAGCACCCAGTTCGTCCGCACACTCACCTCCCCGCAACACGCCGCCTCCGCATCCATCCCCCGCACATCGCGCAGAAACGCCGCATACCCAATCGCCGAACAAATCGCATCCGTGTCCGGATTGCGGTGGCCAATCACATAAATAGGGTCAGTCGGCATGGCCAAGGTGGGGCAACCATCTTGGTTGCCCAAAAAAACTCACTTCACCCAGCCCTGCGCCACCATCCGCGCATGCACTGCATCCTTGTGCTCCAGCAGTTCCGCAATCGGGTCCCACTTCCCGCTCGTCAACGCCTCAAACGCCGTGTCCGGAATCACAATCGTGAAATTCTGATCACCAAAAAACACCCGCTGAGCTTCCAAATCCACCTTGATCTCCAGCTTCGGATTCGCCTCCACCGCCGCCGCCAACACCGCAATGTCCTCCGCCGTCGCACACACACACGGAATCCCCAGCGTCGTGCAGTTGCCAAAAAAGATCTCCGCAAAACTCTCCGCAATCACCGCCCGAAACCCAAACCGATACAAAGCCTGCGGCGCATGCTCCCGGGAACTCCCGCAACCAAAATTCGCCCCGGAAAGCAGAATGCTCGCCCCTTTGAAGCGCTCATCATTCAGCGGATGCGCCTTGTCATTCCCCTCCGCATCCTTCCGCACATCATAAAACGCAAACTCACCCAGCCCATCAAACGTCACGCACTTCATGAAGCGCGCCGGAATGATGCGGTCAGTGTCAATGTCAGCACCAGGAACGAAAACACCGGCACCGGAAACAGAAGTGATTTTTGTGAGAGCCATAAAACGAGCCTCAAACCTATCACCATTCCCAACTCCCGCAAGCCCCCGTTCCCACACCCCACTCTTCCGCCCCTCCCGTGGAGCGAGCCGCTGGCTCGCCTCCCCAAATCGGTTATTCCAAATCTACCCACCCCGCCCCGGCGTATCAACCTGCATGAACACCGCGCCCCTCCTCTCCACCCTCCTCGCCCTGCTCCTCCTCCCCGCCTGCTCCTCCATGAAAACTGCCGCCAATCTCCCCCCTCTCAAACCCGTCCCCCACGTCGATCTCCCGCGCTACATGGGCGACTGGTTCGTCTACTCCCACATCCCCTATTCCCTCGAAAAAGGCAAAGTCGGCACCCTCGACCGCTACGCCCTCCGCCCCGACGGCAAAATCGACAACATCTTCCTCTTCCGCAAAGGCTCCCTCGACGCACCCCTCCAATCCTGGAACGGCGTCGCCTGGGTCACCGACAAAACCACCAACGCCGAATGGCGCGTCCAATTCGTCTGGCCCCTCCGCGTCCCCTACCTCATCATCGACCTCGATAAAGACTACCAGTGGTCCGTCATCGGCTACCCCAACCGCAAACTCGCCTGGGTCCTCAGCCGCCAACCCTCCCTCGATCCCGAAACCTACACCAGCATCCTCAAACGCCTCGCCACCCAGGGTTACGACACCTCCCTTCTCAAAAAAGTCCCCCAACTCCCTGGCAAATAGACCCCTCATCCTCGCGCAGCCCTCCCCCACTTCCCCTTGCACCCCCTCCCATTCAAACCAAGGATGTCAGCCCGCACCCGACATGCCTTCCCCATCTGCAGCCAACGCTCCTCTGCTTGAAATCGACGACGTCCGCCGCGAGTTCGACGACGGCCAAGTCCTCGCCCTCCGCGGCGTCAACCTCACCATTCACGAAGGCGAATACGTCGCCATCATGGGCTCCTCCGGCAGTGGCAAGTCCACCCTCCTGAGCCTCCTCGGCGCCCTGGACACCCCCAACTCAGGCGAAATCCGCTACCGCGGCCAGTCCCTCTCCTCCTACCCCGACCTCGGCCAGTTCCGCGCCAAACACCTCGGCTTCATCTTCCAGTCCTTCCTCCTCCTCCCCACCCTCACCGCACTCGAAAACGTCCTCGTGCCCATGTTCGAAATGCCCTGGTCACGCCCCGAGCGCCAGCGCCGCGCCGCCGAACTCCTCGAAGCCGTCGGCATGGGCCACCGCCTCAATCACATGCCCGAAAAACTCTCCGGCGGTGAGCGCCAGCGCGTCGCCATCGCCCGCAGCCTCGCCAACGAACCCTCCATCCTCCTCGCCGACGAACCCACCGGCAACCTCGACACCCAAAACGCCGCCCAGATCATGGACCTCCTCCGCTCCGTCCATCATCAACGCAAAAACACCATGATCCTCGTCACCCACGACCCCGCCATCGCCAAAACCGCCGACCGCATCATCACCATGCGCGACGGCCAAGTCGTCGAAGACACCCAAACCCACCCCCACACCGCCATCTCCTAACCCTTCAAAGCTCATCCTTCGAAGTTCAAAGTTCGACGTTCAAAGCCCCCCATGACCCTCCTCCAACTCACCCTCAAAAACCTCAGCCGCCGCCGCGTCCGCACCGCCCTCACCATCATGGGCATCGGCCTCGGCATCGGCGCCGTCGTGGCCCTCCTCGGCCTCGCCTGGGGTCTCGAAGCCAGTTGGACCGACGCCTACAAAGTCCGCAAAACCGACCTCGTCGTCCGTCGCTCCGGCGGCGGCCTCATCGCCCAACCCTTCCCCGACTCCGCCTCCGAACAAGTCGCCCAAATCCCCGGCGTCAGCCAGGTCGCCAGCCTCCTCACCGAAGTCCTCAGCATCGAAAGCGTCCCCATGATGGTCGTCTCCGGTCGCCAATGGCAAAGCTTCCTCTGGGAAAATTTGAAAATCGTCTCCGGTCGCCTCCCCACCAGCGCCGATGAAAAAGTCGTCGTCCTTGGCACCCTCGCCGCCGAAATGCTCGAGAAAAAACCCGGTGACAAAATCACCATCGAAATCGACGAATTCGAAGTCGTCGGCATCGCCGATGGTGGAGCAGTGGTCGAAAACGGCGCCATCATGATCAGCCTCCCCCTCCTCCAGGGCGTCATGCAAAAAGACAAAATGGTCAACTTCATCAACGTCCGCCTAGACCCCAAATCCCGCGACCCCCACACCGTCTCCCAAGTCATCCAGCAGCACATCCCCGGCTGCCGCGTCGACATCGCAGAAGAAGTCCTCTCCCAGAGCGACGGCGTCAAAACCTTCAAAGCCATGAACTGGGGCACCTCCATCATCGCCCTACTCGTCGGCACCTTCGGCGTCATGAACACCATGTTCATGAGCGTCTTCGAACGCACCCGCGAAATCGGCATCCTCCTCGCCCTCGGCTGGAAACGCAGCCGCATCCTCCGCATGATCCTCCTCGAGTCCGTCACCCTCTGCTTCGCCGCCGGCATCGTCGGCATCATCGCCGGCATCGCCCTCCTGAAAATCCTCACCCTCATGCCCTGGATGCAAGGCCGCATCGAACCCCAAATCACCATCGAACTCCTCTCCCTCGCGCTCGGCCTCGCCATCGCCGTCGGTGTCGCCAGCGGCCTCTACCCCGCCCTCCACTGCACCCGCATCAACCCCAGCCTCGCCATCCGCCAAGTCTAACCCCATCTCCTCCTCGTCCTCGTCCTCCCCCCATGCTCGCCCGCCTAACCACCCTTCTCCTCCTCGCCGCCACCCTCGCAGCCACCGCCCAGGACTACACCGCCGAGCAACTCCTCGCCGGCGTCAAAGCCGCACGCCCCAGCGGCGGCATCTACGCCCGCCTCCGCATGTCCCACACCCCCGCCGGATCCACCAAACCCGAAATCCTCCAGGTCCAAGTCAAACGCCGCATCGCCCCCAACGGCCACTCCGAGCACCTCTACCAGCTCCTCTTCCCCGCCAACCGCAAAGGCGAAGGCCTCCTCCTCAAAATCAGCGACGGCCAATTCACCGGCTCCAGTCACTCCCCATCCTCCGGCACCAAAACCCTCCAACCCTCCGACCGCTCCCTCGGCCTGTTCGCCACCACCCTCTCCATCGACGACGTCATCGCCGAGTTCCTCGACTGGCCCTCCCAAACCCTCACCGGCACCGAAAACCTCGGCAATATCCCCTGCCACATCATCGAATCCAAAGCCCCCGCATCTTCGAAGTCCACCGCCCGCCTCGTCCGCAGCTGGATCGACGCCAAACGCTTCGTCACCCAAAAAATGCAAGTCTTCGGAAGCGACACCACCCGCCCCCTGAAAACCGTCCTCACCGAAAAAGTCCTCCGCAACAAAACCGGCTACTACCTCCCCGTCACCTTCACCGTCACCGACACCGCCACCGGCGCCCAAACCACCGTCGAAGGCGTCCGCTCCGACTCCGACCTCACCTTCCCCGACACCGCCTTCACCCCCGAAGCCCTCCAAACCCTCACCACGGCACCCTAGCCTTCCTCCGATGCGCGCCCTCCTCCTCCTCGGCCTCCTCTCCACCTGCCTCCAAGCCGAAGGCTTCACCCGCGCCGACCTCCAAAAATTCATCGATGACGCCCTCGCCGCCGGAGGTGGCCAAGTCATCCTCCCCCCCGGCACCCACTCCCTCGACGCCCCGCTCGTCCTGAAAAACGCCGCCAAACTACGCTTCGTCGGCCTCGACGCTGAAGACACCTTCCTCCAACCCGTCAAAAACGCTCCCAAACCCTTCCCCCTCCTCCAAATCGAAGGCACCGCCACCGACCTCGAAATCGCCAAAATCACCTTCACCACCAATAGCGCCTCCTTCTCCGACACCCCACTCATCACCATCACCGGCACCACCGAGAAAGACGCATCCACCACCGTCCAAATCGACCGCTGCTTCTTCCAGAATCACCCGGGCCCCGGCATCCAAATCGCCAACGCCAAAGACAGCCGCATCACCGCCAGCACCTTCATGGATCTCGGCGGCCCCGCCATCCACGCTACCGGCACCACCACCGCCCTCACCCTCCAGCACAATCACCTCACCCGCACCGGCACCCCCGCCATCCAGTTCGACGCCACCACCACCAACGCCCAACTCACCGCCAACGAACTCCAGTCCGGCACCATCCAACTCAAAGGCCAAGGCCATCAACTGCAAGCCAACTCGCTCCCAAGCTCCTCAAAAAAGCCCTGATCCCATCTCACTGGTGCCCTGATTAAGCTCGCAAAAGGCGCACCATCCAGAGTAAGCTCGTCCGAAAAAAGCGCTGCAATCCGCAATCCGCAATCCGCAATCCGCAATCCGCAATCCGCAATCCGCAATCCGCAATCCGCAATCCGCAATCCGCAATCCGCAATCCGCAATCCGCAATCCGCAATCCGCAATCCGCAAT
>CANETF010000094.1 GCA_947440575.1 Verrucomicrobiaceae bacterium | reverse complement strand
GTGCAGATCGGGGACTTCGTTGGCGCGGAAGAGGGTCCAGTTTTCCCGGGCTTCCATGCGTTTCATGAAGAGGTCGGGGATCCAGTTGGCGGTGTTGAGGTCGTGGGCGCGGCGGCGGTCGTCACCGGTGTTGACGCGAAGCTGGAGGAAGTCTTCGATGTCGTTGTGCCAGACTTCGAGGTAGGCGCAGCCGGAGCCACGGCGTTTGCCGCCCTGGTTGACGGCAACGAGCTGGTCGTTGTGGAGTTTGAGGAAGGGGATGACGCCCTGGGACTCGCCATTGGTGCCTTTGATGTAGCCGCCGGTGCCGCGAACGGAGGTCCAGGAGCCGCCGAGGCCGCCGGCCCACTTGGAGAGGAAGGCGTTTTCGGCGATGCCGCGGATCATGATGGACTCGATGCTGTCATCCACCTTGTAGAGGTAGCAGGAGGAGAGCTGGGAGTGCATGGTGCCGGAGTTGAACAGCGTGGGGGTGCTGGAGCAGAAGCGGCGGGATTTGTAGAGGCGGTAGAGGGAGATGATGCGCTCTTCGGCATCGCCTTTTTCGTCGACGCAGAGGCCCATGGCGACGCGCATCCAGAAGAGCTGGGGGGCTTCGAGGCGCTTCGAGGGCTGGGCTTTTTTGTCGATGATCAGGTAGCGGTCGTACAGCGTCTGGATGCCGAGGAAGTCGAAGTCCATGTCGGCGGCGGGGTCGAGGGCGTCGGCGAGGCGGTCGAGGTTGAACTGCAACAGGCGGGGGTGGATGCGCTCGATTTCGACGCCGCGGGCGAGGTTGCGGCGGAAGGCGCGGCGGTGGAAAGCGGGGAGGGCTTCGATGCCGTCACGGGCGATGTCCCATCCGAGGACTTCCTCATAGATGTAGGTGAGGAGGATGCGGGCGGCGAACTTGGCGAAGTCCGCGTCATGCTGCATCATGGTGCGGGCATTGAGGATGATGGTGGTTTTGAGCGCGTCTTCGGTGATTTCGGAGAAGATGGAGCGGCGCAGTTCCATTTCGATCTCGGCGCGATTGAAGCAGAGGTCGAGGCCGAGGGCGGCGAAGTCGATGCGTTTTTTGAGGTCCTGTCCGTCCCAGAGGAAGGAGTTGCCGTCGCTGGTGCGGACAAGGATGAGGGACTGCTGCTGCTCGGACTCTTCGGAGACGGCGATGGATTCCTGGATGTCGTCGGCATCACGCAGGGTGTTGCGCATGGCGCGATACTGGATGTAGGAGCGGGCGACTTTGAAGTGGCCCTGCTTCATGAGCTCCTCTTCGACGAGGTTTTGCACGTCCTCAATGTGGATGAACTGCTTGTTCTCTTCGGAGATGGCGCGGCTGACGGCTTCGGCAACGGCCACGGCGGGTGAGGAGTCGAGCTCCATGGAGAGGAAGGCCTTGCGGACGGCGATCTCGATTTTGTCGTGGTTCCAGGGCACCAGTTGACCGCTGCGGCGGATGACTTTGGCGTTCACGAAGATGGGCTGGGGGGCGGTGGTGGTGCGGACACCGGAGAGGAGTTCGTCGCCACTGCGCTTGCGTTTTTCAGCGAGGGTACGGGCGACGTCGTGGGCGTTTTGGCGGACGAGGGCGCGCTCGATGACGTCGTGGATTTCGCGTGCGTTGATGGAAGGCGCTCCCGACGCCTCCCGCTCCCCTGCTTTGGACTGCAGTTCCTCGACGACAGCCTGGGAGATGCTTTTTACCAGGCGGCGGTTGTGGTCGTTGTAGATGTCCTGCTCTTTCTGACGGGCGAGGAGGAGATCCGTGATGGCCCCGCCGACGGTGTCCGCGATTTCGCCGACGTCGAAGTCGCGCTCATCTGCTCCGACCAGGACTTTGATGGATTTGCCGCCGGTGCCGACAACGCCGGAGGCCAGGGAACTCCATTCGAACTGGGGTTTTTGATCTTTCGGGGTGTTGGCGATGCGCTTGAGATGCGCGTCCTCTTGGAGCAGGTGATTGAGCATGGCGGGAGGGGAGCTGAGGGTGTGTGTGTGTGAGTTTGACGGGAAAGATTAGCAGATGGAAAGCATTTTTTGGGACGGCAACGCTTTTGCCCGACCGAGCCCGTGGGAGTGAACACGGGCTCGGGGGCAGAGAGGCGGTGGCGATCACAAATCGTCGTCGGAACCGGAAACGAGGGAGGAAGCTTTTTGGTAATCGGTGACTTTGCCTTCGAAGAAGTTCTGCTCCTTGCGGATGTCCATCATCTCGGCGAGCCAGGGGAGCGGATTGGAGATGCCGGGGTTGATGGGGGGCAAACCGCAACCGGCGAGGCGGCGGTCGGCGATGAAGTCGATGTAGGTCTCAAACTCTTCGGGGCTGAGGCCGACGGCATTGACGGGGAGGCAGTCGCGAATGAATTCTTTTTCGAGAGCAACGGCTTCGCGCATGGTGTCGACGAGTTCTTCCCGGAACTCGGGGGTCCAGATTTCCTGGTTCTCTTCGACGAGATCCATGAACAGGTTGCGGAAGACTTCGATGTGGTTGGATTCGTCCCGGAGGGTGTAGCGGAACATTTGGCCGATACCGGGGAATTTGTTTTGGCGATAGAGGCTGAGGACCATGCCGAAGAGGCCGTAGAACTGGGTGCCTTCCATGCACTGACCGAAAACGAAGATGTTTTTGGCGAGGATTTTCTTGTTTTCGACCTGGGTGAGGTCGAGGGCGCGGCGAAGGGAGTTCGAGTGCCGGGTGACGAACTCGTTTTTGCGGACGATGGTCGGGATCTGCTCGAACATGGCTTCGCACTCGTGCGGGTTGATGCCGAGGCTGGAAATCATGTAGAGGAGGCTGTCGGCGTGGATGTTCTCTTCGTGGGCATGGCGGCCGAGGACGAGTTTCAATTCCGGAGCGGTGACGAGCTCGCGTACGACGTGCTGGATGTTGTCGCCGACGATGCCTTCGGCGGCGGAGAAGTAGCCGATGGCCATCATGATGATCCAACGTTCGTTCTGGGAAATCTCATTGGAGCGCCACTGTTCGACGTCTTTTTGCATCTGGATGTCTTCAGGCTCCCAGTGGTTGGCCTTCATGATGCGGTAGATGTCGTAGGCCCATTGATACTTCAGGGGGAGCAGATTGAAGGTCATGGTCTGGCGGCCATTGATGATGCGTTTGGCGGCAAAAGCGGCCTCGGCTTTATCTTGGTCGAGAATGAACTGACGGGTTCCGATGGTGTAGGTTTTGTCCATGACGATTTTGTAACAGAATTGAGGGGTTTGAAGCGGATTTCGAGGAAGAACTGGGAGCGGCCACGAACATGATAAATACTAGATATCCATGTCCCGGTTTAGATCATGCACAAGATGTTGTGTTTCTCCAAATACTTTTTCACAATGGGTAGGGGTTTGTTGAGGCTTTCGTTGTAGCTAGGGGCGTTCCACGTCGATCTTTTTTTTTTTGCGTTAAAACCTCACTTTGGCATGCCAAAAACGAGATCATTCTCAAGACGTGCGCAGTCCTTTATGAATCAAGCCTTTGCGGATTTCTCTGTAAAGATGATCGGCAACATGGGGGTTTCGAAATGGGACCGGAACCGTACTTTTTTTCGACGCGGAACCGATTCACTGAGGGATTTCGGGTGAGAGGGGCCGTCGGACAGACTTTTTGGGGCGGAGAGCAGCCGGGGGAACTTCGAGAAGCGGGCATTCCTGCCGCTTGCAAAGGTTCCAGCAACGGCTATCCTCTACGGCTCAACGCAAAAAGCGAAGACGGAAGGGTGGCTGAGCTCGGTTTAAGGCACTCGACTCGAAATCGAACGTGGGGTAACACTCACCGCGGGTTCGAATCCCGCCCCTTCCGCCAGCTTTTACGATCAGGGATGCCGTCCCTGGGAGACCAAAAGTCTCAACGTTTATCTCACCAAAGCGATTTCATTAACGGGCATGGGCCCAGGCCCCCACCCTGTTCGCCGGTCCCAGCTCAACCGCCCACTTGAAGTGCAATCCATTGCGGAGGCGACCGGGAGTTGATCAACGTCGCCAATAGGGATAGCCGACAGATGTTGCCCATCGCATCGGTCGGAACAGGCCACCGATGGGACCCATCCGGTCCAATTGATGAGGATGGGCGCCCAAGTCACCGTGCGCCAGTGCGTCTGTAATTCGATCTCAATCCAGCAGTCTGTTGGGCTGTGTCCTTGCCTTGTTCACTTGAATTTTTTCTGGGAGCCATGCTTGCTAGGTAAACTGGAGGGCCATTCGATTAGTGAGCTTTCATTTAGACCACAATAAATGTTCATGCCATTTCATTAATCTGTTCCGCCCACAACCTTTATAAAATGAGGGGTCTTAATGAGTTTGGGTTCATAAATCGAAGCCGGCGGGCTTCGTGTGTGTTGTTGTGCTCGAAACGCAAGATCCCTCAGCCGAATGGGGGCATGAGTCGAAGAGGAGTATCCGACCATGCCCCCAGGAGGTCTATCCGTGTGAGAGATTTGATTGGGGTGATGTCTTTCGGTTTGCTGTTGAGCTTTGGCGCGTGGCGTTTGCTTTCGGAGCCCGAAACTTGGACTTCCATTTTGTTAGGAGGGCTGCTTGCCTGGTTGTCGACTTCGGCGATTTTTCTTGGCCTCTGGATGCTTGCGAGCTGGCGGTGTGACCAGGATGACTGATGGCGAAGTTCTCGCTCCATTAAGGTAATCGTGCCGCAAAATCAATGTCCAACATTTCAGTCTCTTGTTCCGTTGATTCATTTCCGAAGTTCATTGAGGTTAGTTCTTTTCATCCAGTTTTTGCCAGGATCATCCTGGTGTCAGGCCGATTCTATCATGATCGATTCGTTCACGACGACGATTCAGCACACGGCAAAAGGAGGGGCTAAAGCTTCCAAAATGGCTGGTCGTTGACATCAGATCCAGAGACACCACGGCGACACAATCGCTCCTTTTGGAAATGGTGATCGGTGATGGTAGCCTCAACAGCGAATCAGCGAAGATTGGATTTTCAAACGCTCAAGGCGATACAATCGAGAACGCCAAAGGCTTAAACAGCTTTAGTTTGGCCGAACTTGATAATTGGGACGCTGTCAGTTCGAGCGCAACTCAGGTCGAATTTCGATTTACCAATCTGGAGTGGACTATGCCATAACAAGCCTGTGTTTTTCAGACACCCTGAGAGGGGTTCAGTTATCCTCTGTTCCCGAACCCTCCCGATGGGTGCTGCTATGCATGAGTGCCATCGGACTCATCGGCTATAGGTGGCGTTTTCGCGACTTGGCTTCCGGTTTTTGGGGTTGAGCGCGGACCTTTTCGTCGATCTTGGCCTTGAGCGCCCGTTGAGCTTTATCGATGGCTGCCTCGAACGCATCCAGCGAAGCTTCCGACAAATAGTGCATCTCATTGATCTCGGCTTCAATCAGCCTAGTGAGGCGCTCCAGTTCCGACAACCCGAACAGCCCGCTGGTTCCAAGGAAAGAATGGGTCTCCCTGCGGATCCGTTTCCAGTCCCCCCCAAGCATGGCCTCCCGAATCCTGGACAAGCGCCCGGGCACCTCGTTCAGCCACATCGAGGCCAGTTTCGTCGCGCCTGCGAGACCCACAATTCCAACCAATTCTTCGAAGCCTCCGGATAGCTCCGCGGCGGCATCGGGCGGTGGATTCGATGGTGTCTTGGTGTTCTTTTCCCGTAGCACCGCAGTCAACCGCTCTGGCGTGAAGGGCTTGGAGAGGTAATCATCCATGCCCGCCTGCAGACAGCGCAGCTGGTCTTCGGCGAAGGCGTTCGCAGTGACTGCCACGATCCGGATGGGTTCCCCTTTCTGCCGCTTTCCTTCAATGGACCGGATTCGACGGGTCGCCTCATAGCCGTCAAGAACCGGCATCTGGCAGTCCATAAGAATCAGGTCGAATTCCCCCCCCCGGAACAGCGCGACGGCCTGCGCTCCATCCGTTGCCAGCTTGAAGGTGCAACCCAGGTGGCCCAGGATCGTCGTCAGTACCGTGGCATTGATGGGATTGTCTTCGGCGACTAAAACCCGCAAAGGGTGGCCCAGGATGCCCACTCTTTTGTTCTTGTGCTTGGGGGGGGAGGAATCGACAGGGTGGTCACTACCCTGTAGCAAGCGTGATAAAAAAACGGGCGAAATCCAACTTTTGTTCGCAGGCTTGGAGGGAGAGGGATCGACAGTGTGGTCACGACAGAGGGACGTCAGTGAGGCGATCCGCCAAGGCCGCGGCATGAACTGCCAGCCCGCAGCATTGAACTCCTGTTTGTCCTTTCTTTCGCGGGTGACGATGACGCGGCAATCCTTTTCACTGCGTTTCCCCAAAGCGCCGACAAAACTCCTGTTAAAGGCGGGCGACAGCCAAGCCCCGTCGATGAACAGCAAGTCAAAAGGCTTTGAAACGTCCTTCACTGCCCCCAGCAAGGCTTGAGCTGTGGAAAACTCACGAACCTCCAACCCGAAGCGTTGGCAGACACATTGAACGGATTCGCGGAGCTCTGGGCTCGGGTCCGCCACCCAGGCGATCGCCGCCGCCCCGCGAGGCTGGCTGATCGTCGTCGATTCCAGGGCCTGCGGCGGTTGCCGGAAGGGGATTCGGAACTGGAAGCAGGAGCCCTCGCTCCGTCTGCTCGTCACGCTGATCTTACCTTTCATCAGGCCGACAAGCCTCTTGCAGATGGCCAGACCAAGTCCTGTGCCGCCGTGACGCCTGGAGTCTGAGCTGTCAAGTTGGGTGAAAGGCTCAAACACTTTGGTCTGCTCTTGGCGCGTCATGCCGCGCCCCGTATCGGTCACGCGAAAACTCAACCACCGCCCAATCCTTTCCACACGGATCGTGACCGAACCGCTCATGGTGAACTTCAGGGCGTTGCCAACAAGATTGATCAACACTTGGCGAATCCGGCCCGCGTCTCCCAACACCTGGTAAGGAATGTCGGGCTGGATGATCGCGGCAAAGACCAGTCCCTTCTCGTAAGCCTGCGAGCTTAGCAAATCCAGCACGCTGTCAATCATCGACACCAGGTCAACGGTTTCGTCGCGTATGTCGATGGCGTCCGCTTCAATCTTGGCGAAATCCAGAATGTCATCGATGATGGAGACGAGGGCATTTCCACTTTGCATCATCGAGTCCAGATGCTGAAACTGATGCGGGGACAGACTTTCAATCTTCATCAGTTCAGCCATCCCGAGCATGCCACTTAGAGGTGTGCGAATCTCATGGCTCATGATCGCCAGAAAGTCACTCTTGGCACTGTTTGCCCTCTCCGCCTGTCTCAGGGCGGCACGCAACCTCTGCTCCACCTCCGCCTCCTGGATTTGCTGGTGCAGCCGAGCGATCATTGCGCCCAATGAAGCCGTGATTGGATCAAGGTCCCGCGACTGTTCCTGATCATATCCGCCGGGCCGATTGGCAACACCGATCAGACCGACCATCTCCATGCCATGAAACACCGGAATGCTGAAAAAACTGTGCAGGCCCGGGTGGCTTGGCAGTGATCCCTCCACGCGGGATTCACTTTCCGCTTTATTGGAAGTCACCACCTCCCCGGTCCGCAACGTGGCTTCAAACAAGGAGTTCAGATCTCCAAACTCGAGGTCGTTTACCCCCGCCGTTTTGATCTTCTCGCGGCTTGAATCATCCCAGGAGATATGAGAGCTGACCAGGCACCGGGCATAGGGCGCTTCGGATTCATCAGACAGCACCTCCGCAATGAATCCATACTTGCTGTTGGTTAGGTTGATCACAATGTCCAGCAATGTGCTGAAGGCATTTTTGGTCCGGTGTTCTGAGAAGAACTCATGTTGCACCTTTTGCAGGTCCTGAATCAACTTTGAGCGCTCTTTGAGGGCGGCTGCCGCCCGGTGTTCCCGGTCCACATTCATGTGGGTTCCCAGCATTCGCGTCGGCTGGCCCCGCTCATCCAACGCTACGACGCGGCCTACCGAGCGCACCCACTTCCAGGATCCATCCGCGCAGAGTAATCGATGCTCGGAGCGATAAGTTTTAATCGTCCCATTCCAGCAAGCGGCCAACTGCTTCTGTGCGTCAGCGAGATCCTCTGGATGAACCTTGGAGGACCAGGTTTCGAATCGGTTAGGCCAGTCCTTTGCTTGGTAACCCAGCATCCCAAAGATCTTCGGTGAGTAGATCGCGTCGCCGTTGCGAGTGTTCCAGTCCCACACACCCAAATCGGTGTTCTCCATCGCCAGTTGCCAGCGCTGTTCGGTCAATATCAGAGCCTGCCGGGCCTCAACGATCTCGGTGATATCGAGCTGGACGCCGACGATGCCGTGCAGGCCGTCCGACTCTGCATCACACCGCAGGTGACGCACGCTCTTATCCGAAGCGACAATGCGGTGCTCCAGGCTGAATCGCCCGTTATTGGCGATTAGGCCCTGTATCGCCAACATGACGCGTTCCCGGTCCTCCTTGTGGATCTTCCGGCACCAGTCTTCGTAGCGGGGATTCGACACGGAACTTGTCCAACCGAGAATGTGGCGAAGCTCTTGGGAGCACGCCATGGTGCCTTTGCCGGGGTCAAGACGCCAACTGCCCAAGTGAGCGATGGTTTCCGCCCTGAGGAGGGCCTCTTGTTCGGCAACAAAAATCGACACATCCTGAATGACGCCCAGTATTTCCTTATCGTTGGGATCTTCCCCGCTGAAGTTAAGGAGGATCCGCACATCCTTCGCAGGTTGGTCTGGACTCTTGAGGGAACAGGCGAAGACAAAGGGTTCGTGATTCAGGACGACCATCCGCAAGCCTTCGTGAAGTGCCTGCGCGCCCTTGTCGTCCAACAGGGTTGCGCACAATTGGGCGACGGTTTCGGGCATGGCAACGGGATCCGAGGCAAGCCGACCGTCGCATTTAGGGCTCCACTTGATGTCGAGGGTATCAATGTGCAGGCGAAAGGTGGAGATCCCTGCGAATTGTTGGCCAAGGGAGAGCAGGCTGCGTTGAATGCGAAGCTCCTTCTCCGCATCCAGCCGATCAAGGAAGAACCCGACCTGCAATCCCAGGCCCAGGAACCGTGATTCGAGTCCGGCGACAAAAGGTAGGACCCCGGCGCCTTCGAAAGTCAGGTAGCCCATCTTGAGGCTGCCCGCCTGTAGGGACAGGCGGAGTGTGACGATTCGGGGAGTATTCGGCGGAGGCAGATCCTGCGGCTCCGGCTTGGCGTCCGCACCGATAGGCAGTGGCTTATCGTGTGGGCCATTCCTGCCCAGTTCTTCCTCCGATAAGAATACGCCTTCGACCCACTTCAGTTCCGGCCGAAAGGCGTGCTCGGAGCGGCCGGATGGCCACCAAGAGGCCGTCGAAGCCCCGAGGGTCACCGCAAAGCTATCCAGCAGGTGGCGAATCGCCGTGTGTGACGAACCCACCTTGAAGAGAAGCGAGTGCGTCTCGGTCTCCATGCGCAGCAGTTTTTCATGCTGCCACGGCTCCGTGACGTCGTCCTGCAATGAGATAAAATGCGTGACCCTCCCGGCTTCATCACGAATGGGGTCGATCTCGATTCGTGCCAGATACGCGCTGCCGTCGCGGCGATAGTTGAGAATCACCTCCTTGGCCTTACGGCCGCGTCGAAGGGTCTGACTGATTCGCTTCGAAACCCGGGGATCTGTGCCCTGCCCCGCAAGGAGATCACCTGGATGACGGCCTTTGATTTCTTGCAGGGTCCAGCCAGTCAAATTTTCAAAGGCCCGATTCACCCACTCCACCTCAAACGAGGCGGTGGCGATGACCACCGCGTTGTCGGTGCTCTCCGCCACCGTTGCCAGCCTACGGGCCTCCGTCTCGCGAAGTCGCAGTGCCTTGTCTGTCTGCCGCAGTTCGGTATTGCTGTCCCTCAACTCCTTGATGGCCGAATCATGGAGTTGCGCGAGCGTGATGAAATCCAAGGTGGGGTCATGCGGCGCGAAGTCGTTCAGTGTCAGACCCAGCGGGGCCAACTCTTCGGGGGTGCGCAAGCTCAGCGTGCCCACGAAGCACCCCGTGCCGTCATCATTGACCACCAACTGCCCCCTCAAGGTGGGGGCTGATTCGTTGACGTGAGCAAGTAGGATCGGACTGCCTTGCAGCTGCGCGCAGGTTTTGGCATCGATTGGCTGCGCGGGTCGCTCAAGCCGCACACAGTCGGACACCGTCCTGCCGACCATGCCAGGCCAGAGCTTGGCCAGCGACTTGCCGCACTGGGCCACCCGAAAAGCAGAGTCCCAAGTGAAGTGGAACGGAAACAACTGGTCAAGGAGATCGGCAGACAAGTTCATAAGGACATCGGCCGCGGGTTGGTCCACTCGATCAAAAGGGCGTCATGCCCGGCCTCGGCACCTGTCTGAGGCTCGTCGGTGATGCTGATGGAGGTCGTGAACTGGATGGACAAGGTTTCAAGCCTCCCCACCAAAAGTGGAGCCAGTCCGCGCCTGCGGCTTCGGCCATGCCGGCGGGGGCTGGCGGGCAATGAATCGCTGCCCTCGAACTTCGGGCGTTGCAATCTTTGGAAGAGGATACCGACCCGCGTGTGAAAGTCTGGCCATCTGCACAGGAACTGCCCTAGCGAGGAACCGAAGGCCGTCATCATGTGCTGGCAGTCACGTAAAGGGGTCTCCAGAATCCTCCCATGTTTCAAGCGGTGCAAAAAAGCCTCAATGAAAACTTGGGGCGCCGCACTCGACGCCTCTGCCGGCGCGAAGGTCACCCGATCATCGTAGGGTTCGGAGATCATCGAAGCGCCGTTTTCCACCGCCGCCGTCGCTAACGCGTCTTGCCAGACCGGGGGACCACCCCTGGCTTGCATCCTCTCGCCAATGGCTTTGTTAGCTGGTCCGTACATGAGGCGCGGCTGGTGAGGTTGAGTTCATGAGGTGATGCGCGGAGGGATGAAAGGCGTTTGGAAGTCACTCAGGCAGGGATCGGTAGAGCTTCAGCCCGGAAGCCATGGTGTGATCAAGATTGATACGCTAATAACGACACTTAGGCTGGGATTATACATTTATAAATTGAAGAGAAAGCAATCAAAAACCAACACGCAGCGGAAGAATTCCGATTTTTATGGAAAATTCAAAGCCTAGCAGATTCTAAAAATTATGGAGCAGTTTACGCACTTTAGAAAACCGTTGTCTTTTCAAGCACCCACACAGACCTCTTATTCCAGCAATGAAGGGTTCAAACGGCGGCGCCCCGGAAAGCTGCCAGGTTTGCCGCTCGAGATGGGTAAGGACTCGGTCAACCTTCTGACCGCCAGCGAAGTTTCCCACTTTCTCAGGATGCCCCGACCCACGGTCTATTTCCACACCAAAGGAGGCCGGATACCCTCCATCAGGATTGGTGGCCGCATTCGGTATTCCCTGCGTGATATTGAACAAATTTTGAGGCGGGGCATCACTCTTAACGATGAAGAAGAGCCCACCGGTTCGATCGATGCCGAACCGTTGGAAGCACCTTTGAATGTCGGGGCTCCCGGTACGCCGTCTGACCTCAAACCGCAATCTGCCCACGCGCTTTTTGTCGGCATGGCAGGCGACGACCCGGCCATGCGCTCCTGGGTGCAATGGGCCAGTGGGGTCCAACTGACTCCCGTGATCGTTCCGCTTGCGGAGTGCCATCAATTCGGCAGCCTGGAACCCTGCATCACGTTCATCGACAGCGCGGCCCTGCAGGCCTTGCCGTTGATGTCCGTGGTTCCGACACTCAAACGGCTCCGTGGTGCTGAGGGTCAGCGAACGATGCTGGTACTCCTGCACGAAGAAGCTCTCACCGGAACCTTTATCCAACTGATGCTCAGCCACGGCCCGGCGGTCTTCTGCCCGAAAGCAGCGGACCAGGAAGCTTTTCTTCAAATGGAACGGCTTGCCTACAGCCTTTGCGAACGTGCTCCAATGAACGGATCGGTAAGCCTGGGTTGACAGTGGGTTAAGTCGAAACAGAACGGAGCCGGGGCAAAAGCCTCTGCTCCGAATTTCTATAGCGGCGATTGGACGATCGGACTTCATCCGGCACCTGGCAATAGTTGCTGCTGGCCAGTCTCATACCGGAACATGTGGTGTTCACGGCAGTACTGGAAGAGATCAATGAGGGTCTTGATGCCCATCTTTTGGAATGCCTTGAATTTGTGGACTGCAATGGTGCGCACACTCAGGTTCAACCTTGCAGCGATTTCCTTGGGCTGCAAACCGCGTGCCAATAGCAGAATCACCTCGAGTTCCCTTGCACTTAGAAGGGAGTGGGCGGGAAGGTTTTGATGCAAGATGGTGGATTCGGCCACCGCCTTTGCCACGTCCCTGGAGAGCGCGAGCTTGCCGTTTACCACCGAGTGGATCGCCTCAGTCAACTCCTCCTTGGGAGCGGCCTTTGAGACATATCCAAGTGCCCCGAAACGCAGCACACGAACGATGTAATCGCTCCGGGTATGCCCGGACACGACCAAAATCGCAGGGGGTTTCTCCAGGTACTTGCACTCTTCCAAAATGTCCATCCCTGGCCGATCATCTAGCTCAAGGTCGAGAATCAGGATATCAAAATGATCCTCCATCAGCATCCTCTTGGCTTCCAGGACCGAGTCGACACCCGTCGTAGTGGCGTCGGGGTAACAGGAAAGCACGATCATCTCTAAAGCGTCACGATACAGAGGATGATCCTCCACGATCAAAAAACGAGGCTTCTGAGCTTGCAGTGTGGCTTCAAACATAGCTTTGAGGTGGGGTAGAATAAGCTAGGTTATTGAAGAATATTAGAGTCATCATTAGCTCAATTGGAGCGCAAGCCTTATAGCAATAAGGGAAGTTTAAGCGAAGCAAAAGGCTATAGCGAGTAAATAAGGATTTATCTGGATTCGGTAAACCTCTCAAGGCGCTTTGTTCATATGAAGCCCTCTTACGAGGGGATTCAGTCAACAAACCACGCCCAGACGAGCCTGCGGACTGATTCCACCCGGTCTTTCGCCAACCTTTGCAACCGGCCGTCCAGTCCAGATGGGTTAGCAAGACTTGTGGTGAAACGATACCACGTGCGCCACCGTCCTTAGCAGGATCGTCAAATCCAACCACAGCGTCCAGCTTTCTGCGTAGTCCAGATCGGCACGGATGCGGCCTTGAAGTTCGCTGTGGGAGTCCAAGGGTCCCCGCCACCCCTGCACTTGAGCCAGTCCGGTGATTCCAGGCTTGACCCGCTGCCGCATCCGGTAAGCTTCGCTTTCGGAAGAGAAACGGAGATCATGGCTGAGCATGTGGGGCCTGGGGCCGATGAGGGACATGGTTCCTGCCAGAACGTTGAGAAATTGGGGGAACTCATCCAGACTCAACTTCCGGAGTAATCCACCCCCTGTGTAGCACCTGCCATCCCCCGGTCTCGCTTGGGCGGCCTCGTCTGGATTAAATCGATGCATCGACCGGAACTTGTAGATCTGGAATGGCTTACCGCCGATTCCGCCCCGCTCTTGAAGGAAGAAGAGAGGCCCTGGCGAGACGAATCTTTGGAGGAGCCAGACAGCCAGACAGAGGGGCGGAAGGATGAACACGACCACTGGCAGACTGACCAGGATGTCAAACGTCCGCTTGATGACGCGGTTCAAGGGACTGGCAAGAGGCTCTTGATGAAAACCCACCACCCCGGCCAACAATCCGGTTCGCAGCTCCATCCCTCGATTGATCCCGACAATGCCGTGAAGGTCGAGCATGAGGTGGGCGCCCTGGCTTTCCACCAGGCGCTTGAGCGCCGCGAGGTTATTGCCATGCATGGACAACCCGCACAACACCAGCGACGGCGATTTTTGTCGAATCAACTCCTGCACTTTCCCCAGCAGCGTGTTGAACTGCACATCCGGGCAAAATCCCAGGATTTCCTCATCCACTGGTATCCTGCTGCAAACCTGGAAACCCAGCCAAGGGTGCCTTTTAAACCACTGTTGCCATTCCCTCGCCCGTTCCGGATAGCCAATCACGATCACGCGGCCCTGCCTTGTTTGCTTCGACACCCAGTTCCGAGTCAGCCACAAGACCCCCAACTTCAGGAGGTAAAGCATCGCAGGAAGGATCATCAAATGAGTCACCCATAAGGCTCGCGAAATCACATAGTTCTGGGAAAGTGCAATATAGAGCACGCCCCCAAGTGCCACCAAGATGCACTGGCGAATGACCAGGCCACCCAGCCGTCCCGCGAGAGTCTGTAGCACGGCTTCGTTGCTGCCCTTGGCGAAGTGATGCGCGGTGAGGGCCAGCGATCCAGCGACTACAGGCCCCACCGCGGCCTCGGGAAATGGCCAGGCTTGCAACCCAAGCACTAAGCCCCTACATTGGTTTGCCAGTAGCCACGAAGCTATGACTGCTGTAATATCGGCGAAAAGCTGAAACTTTGCCCAATCTGAGATTCTCGCTTTAATGGGATCTACCACCCTTAAAGTTAGGTCACGACACTGGAAGTTCCGCTTCCGCAGTATTCATTGACGACTAAGTGTTGATTTAGGTGCCTCGGACAGAGAAAGCATGTGGAAGCTTGAAACTACCCAAGAGGCGTCGTCCCGGTGTTGTGCTCATGGCTTCTATAATTGACGTGATGCATGCGTCATCACTGTGAACTACGATGTCAATTCGTCGTTGGCCTGCCGCCAATAGAAACTCGCAGCCGCCCTTTGGATGCCGATCAGACCCGGCGGGTCTCGCGCCCGGTTTCGGAAAATGCCGGAGCCGCGGGCCAGCGCCGCCGGGATGCGACTCGTTTCCGGTGCCCACCCGAGTCTTCGAAGGTAGCCAACCAAAGCCCAACCACTGCCGCAGCCAGAATTAGGATGACAGGATTCTGCAGCGGAAAATCCACCCAAGCATGCAGCAGCAGGCAACCCAACGCCAAGCCCGGATAGAATGCCCCAGCGCAGTTGAACGAACCCCCGCGATCGCCCCCTTTCGCGGTCGCCAATCGCCAAAGGGCAGCGAGCGGACCGAAGCTGAGTATGAGGCCGCCACACCAGCCCCATTCGGCTGCCAGCTGGCCGTAGTCGTGGTGAGCATGCTTCCATCGGTTGCGATTCAGAACTGGTTCGGCCGCACTGTATTGGGCAAAGACGGCTTCAAATGTTCCCGGCCCCCAGCCGAACGGAGCGTCCGCCGCCATGCGCCAGGAAACGGCTGCCGCCCGAACACGGCCCTCGTCGCGGTAGCCCCGTTCGGCAAAATCATCCCAGCGCTTGCCGACGATCTGGCTAGCATTCACCCATGCCAACGCGATGATTACCGCCGCCAAGGGCACTGTCACGATCAGGGTGCGCCCCAGGGACAGCGAGGACTGCCGGTGGCTTCGGCACAATTGAATGGCGGTATGACATGCTGCCGCCAACGCTTGCAACAGCAGCAGCATGTGCCCGACTTTGGAATAGTTCAGCAGGAGGCCACAAACCTGGACGGTAATAGCAACCAGGAGGAGTAATCGGCCCAATTGGGCTCTGTGCTCCAGGATGGCTGAGCGCAGAGCCCAAATTGTCACCGGCAGGGTCAGCAGTAAAAATGACGCGGCATTCGCATGATACCAGAAAAAGCCGAAGACGTTGCCTGGCACCCGTTCTACCGCCCAGATGTCCGGCATGGGCAGACCCAGCTTCTGAGCCGAGCCAGCATACCCTGCCAAGGTTCCAGCCAGCGCCACCGCGCCACCCAAGAGTCGCCGCCCACGCGAACGCCGTCCGCACTGCCAGGCCGCCAAAAGCATCACAGCAACCATCGAGTAGAGCTGCATGGCGGCCAACGAGGCCTCCTGCTGCACAGTCCCGAAACCGCCCAGCAACGGATTCGCATACAAAAACACCCCGGAGGTCGCGGCGTGGACCATGCCCCGCGGCAGCAAAGCTGCCAGCCAGCCGTAACTCAGGACCAGGGCTAGCCACCAAGTCAGCCAGGGCGCGGATCTCGACCTCCCTGCCTCGAACTGTTGCCGCCCTAACCTTGTCGGCCAAAGTCGCATCCCCCAACGGGCCACCAGATCAATGACCAGGACCGCCGCTAGCATGCCCGCGATCGTCATCAGCCATGCGCGGTCTTCGGGCTGAACCGCCCCACGGAACATTGGCAGGCAAGCCAAAAGC
>CANETF010000093.1 GCA_947440575.1 Verrucomicrobiaceae bacterium | reverse complement strand
CGGCGAGTCCATCGCCGTCGTCGGTGAAAGTGGCAGCGGCAAAAGCGCCACCGCCCTTGCCCTCGCCCGCCTCCTCCCCGAACCCCCAGCCCTCATCACCGCCGACCAAATGACCGTCGCCGGCCACGATGTCCTCAACCTCAACGAACGCCAGCTCCGCCGCATGCGCGGACGCGACATCGCCTACATCTTCCAGGAACCCACCACCTCCCTTAACCCCGTCCTCACCGTCCGCACCCAACTCGCAGAAGCCCTCACCCTCCATCGACCCGACGTCAAAGACCAGGACGCCGAAATCATCTCCTGGCTCTGCAAAGTCGGCATCGCCGAACCCGAAAAACGCCTCCGCGCCTATCCCCACGAACTCTCCGGCGGCATGCAGCAGCGCGTCATGATCGCCATGGCCCTCTGTTGTCGCCCCCAACTCCTCATCGCCGACGAACCCACTACCGCCCTCGACGTCACCATCCAAAAACAAATCATGGAGCTCCTCGCCGAACTCCGGCGCAGCCTTGGCATGAGCCTCATCCTCATCACCCACAACCTCGGCATCATCCAAAATGTCGCCGACCGTGTCCTCGTCATGTTCCGTGGTGAAATCGTCGAACAAGGCCCCGTCCAGGACATCCTCAACTCCCCCAAGCACCCCTACACCCAGGCCCTCCTCGCCTGCGTCCCCCGCATGGGCACCAAACAGCACCGCCTCCGCACCATCGACTACACCCAACTCGAGACCACCGCGCCCCGACTTTAACGACGCCTCAAACTCCCACTCATAATGTCCCAAAGACGACGCCAAGTCTCCGCCGGCACAAACAACGCGTAAAAGGTCCACATCTGCAGGCTGAAAATGATCAAATCCTTCATCATCACCGCAATGATGAGGTGAAATCCAATCCCCACCACAAAGGCAATCGGACGCAACCGTCTGACACAGAAAAGAACGGGAGCCAGCAGCTCAAACGCTAGGGAAACGTGCTGCTGACCACTCCACGTCCACATCGGCAGGTTTCGCAGAGCCCACGCCGCAATGTCCGTTCGGAATACCCCTTGCACTTGTCCCCACAAGATATCACCACCCTTCAGCCAGTCAGCACTCGCTTTGGCAAGCCCCGCCGCAAAATACTGCAAAATGAGCGTCGCTTGCAGCACCCGTAACGGCGCTGCGCTCACCATCAGCCGACCCGATTCCCGATCCCGCCAAATCCCCGGCGCCACCATCAGCACCGCATAGATCCCCACATACAACTTGTTCAGCGTGAACGCCGCCATGTAGTCCACCCGCTGTGCATACAGCGCAGTCCCAAACAACAGCACCAGCCCCGCCCGCCGCAAAGGTTGGGCAAGCTTCCCAGCTTGCCCGAATCCCATCCCCATCGGCCAAAGCAACAAACCACCCCCCAGCAAAATCAGTCCACCAAACACCCCCACCTGCCAGGGCTCCAAAAGCGGCCATGGTTCAGGATACCCCATGCTCGCCAGCTCTTCCTTGGTCAGGTGAAAACCCGCCTCAGTCAGCCACTCCTCCCACGTCAAAAAACATCGCCCCATCCAAATCAAAAAGGTCACCGTAAAAAGGCATTCAAACACCCTCAACGAAAGCGCCTCCACATCAGCAATGAAAACACCATGAAACCAGGCACCCACCCCGCCCTTGCTCTGCTTGCTCCTTCCATTCTCCCCCCTCACTTCGACTCACCCTCCCGTGGTTTTAACGGCAATCCACCCGGAGCACGAATCGGCGGCGGTGGCGGCGGCAGACGCCCTGTCCCTGATCCCGCACTCCCCGGCACCCCAGCCCCACTCGGCCCCTTCCCTCGACCCGGCAGCCCAGACACTCTCCCCTCAGCCCGCATCCGCTCCATCATCGCTTTCGCCGCTTGAATTCGCTGATTCGCTACGGCCGACCCCATCCGAACCGGTCCGCTCTCCCGTCTGATCTCCCCCACAGCCTTTGCCCCGACCTGTGATTCTCCCTTGGCCCCATCTTTCTCCTTCGCCAACACTACCACCCGCCCATCCTCCGCCAACTGATAACTCCCCAACACCACCCGCTGCTTGTCACCCAATTTCGTCACGTCCGGCGGATTCCACGCCCCGTCGGGCTTAGCCATCTCCTCAGCCCCCACCCGCCAAAGGCTCCTCACCAACTTAACTTCCTCCAGACCTCGCCCTCCCTCTCCATTCAACTTCCCTGCCACATGCACCGCCAACCTCTCCCGAATCTGATCCTTCAAAACACTCCGATCGCTCTCATTCAAAATCCGATCCAACCGCGTCCGATACCCAAACGCCCCCATCGTAAACACACCCCGCTCATCCAGCGCCTCAACCCCTTCACCCACCCGCTCAGATTCCTCCTTCCCCTTTCCCAACTCCTCCCCGCCAAACCTCCCCTCCAAATGATGATCCCACCACACCGTCGACCGCTGCGTGAACAACCCCGCCGCCGAATGCTGAAATCGCCACCATTTCGGAAATACCCTCCACTCCCCACCCCGCCAGCCTACAAGAAAAAACGGTACCAAATAGACAACCACCCCCACAATCAAGTACACTCGTCTTGCCCACATCCCCTTAGTGCAATTTCGATTTCATGATACCGTTAGATCTGACCTTAAACTCATACAAACACGAATCGGAACAATCAGAAATTCATTTTCCATGATGCACCAAACGGACCTTGCACTTCTCATCAGAATTCACGCGCTTAAAATGTACCTCAATCGACAGAGCAGAAGAACCAATGATCTCTTTCGAAAACTCTTTCCAATTTATACCCATGACATATTTTCCTTGCTCGTGAGTAAACGGCCCATCCTGGAATCTAACTCTTTGCTCACCCAATTGGATAAAAGATGGCGAACCACCCACTTTCACCTTCTTCGCCGACTTCCAATAAAATAATTCGGAGGCCACGAACGGAGGTTCTTGATTCAATGGAAGTGACACAGTTGCCACCACTCTTTCACTTGTTTCTTTCTTTTCTAAAACACAAAGCGCAAGAATAGCACCCGGGAGTTCGCACGCCGATAACTCAATAACACGCAAATTCGACGCTTCGATATTTTGCACCAAATCCTCCAGGTTTTTGATCACTGGCCTCCAGTTCAAAAATTCTTGCATCGATTTTACTTCCAACACCTCTGACGCTTTAATGCTGCAACTGCATATTGCTATCCAAACAACGACACAATAAAGATAAAAAGTTTTATGGCTATGAAAATTCATTAATTCCTCCTTGCTAACAATAGGGTTAACTCCGTCATCGACCCCGATTGACTCGTCCCCGTCGCAGAGAGCCCCGTATTCGCCACCAGCCCATTGATCTCCAACTCCAGCCCCACGCTAACATTAGCTCTCGCCCAACCTGTCACCATCGCAAAACCTCCATTGTGCTCCCCTACCGGTGCCGGAACCTTGAGGACTGTCGGGGATCGAGACAATTTCGCCTTTATTTTTAGACTCGCAAACTTAGGGTGACCTGCCCCACCCGATACCGAGACTTCCGCCGCCGATGAATTTGCAGTTATCTCAATGCCCTCCCATCTCTCTTCACTCTCGCAGTAAGACGCGACTGCATTGAAGTCGAACGGATAAGTATCGCCTAGACCATTTGACGTTAGATTGCCCACTGCACTAGCCGCCGCACTTCTAATGGCTGCCTTTACTTCATCTACCGTCGTACTAAATCCAAGCGCACTTACCGCATTTGAAACCGCTCGATACTCAGCTGAAGTCGACGCTAAACTGTTTGCCACGTTGTCGAGGTCACGCATTGCATGGTTCGCTGCTGATGTCACTGCATCTGATCCCAGCGTCACCCCAATTGAGTTGAATGTCGGAGTCTCGAATAGGGACAAATCAGGACACGGATCGCCACCTCCGCTATCCGGTTGCGGTTGCGGTTGCGGTTGCGGTTGCGGTTGCGGTTGCGGTTGCGGTTGCGGTTGCGGTTGCGGTTGCGGTTGCGGTTGCGGCTGCGGTTGCGGTTGTGGCTGCGGTTGTTCGTCGTAAACCCGAGGGTCTGTGAACTCCGGCTCCCCATTCGCACTAGTGGAGGCAGTAACATACAATTCCTCCCAGTTGCTCCGTCCATCCACATCCCAGTCATCATCATACTCTCGGTTTCCGACAGGCCCATTCCCTCTCGTGATATATGGCGCATTAGGCGGATACTGATCCAACACAGTCCCCTTCACAGCCTCATAATCAGTACCCACAGCCCCCACATCATACCCCGGCGTCATCGGTTTCCACGGGCTCGTGTACGCCTGACTTTCCTCCACGTTCGTCAGGAAATCACCATCCGGATCATCCGCCCCGTCATTCGCATCATTCGGCCGCAACCGAAACGCCATCTCATAGACATTCGTCATCCCGTCCCCATCCGAATCATACGTAGCCCGCACATTGTACCAAATGTCGTGTCCCGCCAAATACGCGTCCAGATTATTCACGCCATTCGAATCAATGTCCCCCGCCTCATCCCTCGCATCGTTCGGATCCAACCCCCAATACACCTCCATTCGATCCGGTATCCCCCCGCCATCACTATCCGTCAAATCAGCCAACCGATAGTCTGGAACCCCATTCCCCGCCGTTGACCACTTCGTCGGATCAAACACTCCATACACCTGCTGATGCTCTTCCGCATCCGTGAGATGATCCCCATCGGTATCCACCTTTTTCGCCTTGGTCCCAATCTGCTTTTCCAGCCCATCCCCCAAACCGTCCGAGTCCGTGTCAAATAACCAAGGACTAGAAAAAGCGATTCCTGCCCACTCCACTCCATCATTAAGTCCATCCCCATCCGTATCCGCTAAAACTGGATTCAGTCTCATCGTCTCCTCGAGCAAATTAGTCAGCCCATCCCCGTCACTGTCAACCAAAGGATCCGCCGGTGCTAAAACCTTGGTGTAGTAAACAAATCGGTCACCGTAGAGATTGCCAGTGCTAGACGCATTCCCGTCATGCGTCCCCAACTTCGCCTCCAGCACCCGCCCCAATCCATCCCCATCCGCATCCACCGTGTCCGCCTGAATCAACCGTTGGAAATAGTAGCGATACCAGTCACTCACTCCCGCTGACCAGGAATCCCATTGCCCATCACTCATCCCTTCAGCTTCCTCAATCCACGCCACCACCCCATCATCATCATTATCCGCATTCGGATTCACCACCGGCTCATCATCAACCCACCACGTAAATTCTTTGGACGTCTGCATTGCATCTTGGTCTTCGACCACAACCACCAGCGAAAACTGTCCCGCTTGAGACGGCACGCCTCCTAAATGACCATATTGATCCAAACTCATACCATCCGGCAAATGAGAATCCGAATCCAGGAACCACGACAACGAACCGTTCCCCCCAAATGCCCCGAAATTTAAATTGTATTCCTCTCCAATTCTTCCATTCGGCAAATCATGCCCAGTCCAAATCGAAAACTCCGTCGCAAACACGCTCAATGTAAACCTTTGCGTTACCGTATCGTTCCCATCACTCACCACAAAATCTAACTCAAACACCCCAGCCTGTTCCGGCGTCCCACTCAACAGTCCATCTCCAGACAAAGATAAACCTTCAGGTAACCACCCCACCCAAAAGGCGACAGTGTCATCTGCCCCTGAAGCCTCGAATTGAAACTCAAACCAATTTCCCTTCCACGCTTCGGGAAGTTCTCCCCTCGTAAACGCCAAAGGCTCCTGCTGCGGCTGCCCTTGCGGTTCTCCCTGCGGCTGCTCTTGCGGTTCTCCCTGCGGCTGCCCTTGCGGTTCTCCCTGCGGCTGCCCTTGCGGTTCTCCCTGCGGCTGCCCTTGCGGTTCTCCCTGCGGCTGATCCCAAGGATAATATCCATAAATAGCGTAGTAGTAATCATCAGAATCTGACACGCCATTCCCATCACTATCCCACAGGGTCGGGTTAGTTCCCGTAACATTCACCTCATCCCCGTCAAAAATCCCATCGTAGTCCGTGTCCGAGACATACAAATCAGTTCCCAAATACTCTTCCAGCCAATTGGGCAGCCCATCGTAATCGCTATCAGTCCAATCCGCACCTTCTGATGGCTCCTCTGCAGGATCTCCAGACCAAGTCACCCCACCAACCCCATCCGGAACCCAAGACCCCGACGCCGGTGTCATTGGCACCATCACACTCCAAACAGCGACTGTGAAAAACTGCACCCAATGAATCCACCTCTGCCGCCTAAGTCTCCGCAACGAAATTGGCGTGTCTGCGTGTCTGCGTGTCTGCGTCTCGGGAAGCTCGGGATTCATATCGAAATCTAGTGGAACACCTAGGGAGAAAACATTTTCCTCTGATTTTTCGATTAAATCATATTTTTGAAGCCAAGCTCAAGCCTAAATTTCACTGCGCACTTTTTTTAACACCATCTCACAATTTCCAAGCCCTTAGTTCACCAACTCACAAGTCACCGCCCCACTCTTGTCCATCTCACCGAGCACCACCGCCCCAGTCCCCACCTTAAGCACCTTCTTCACCAGCTTCGCATCCACGATCGCCACCCAGCCGATGCCCATATTGAAGGTCTTCCAGGCATCCGCCTCATCCACGTGCTTCAACACTTTCTGCACCACCGCATTCTTCCACACCGGCACCTTCAAGTGACAGCCTAATCCCCGCTTCACAAATATCCGCCCCAGGTTCTCCCACAATCCACCACCCGTGATGTGCGCCATCGCAGCAGGCTTCACCTTCGCTTTCTTCAGGCCCCACGTCACATCATGATAAAGCAGCGTCGGTGCCAGCAACTGCGCCGCCTCCTTCTTCGTCAGCTTGATGTTCTCCTTCTCAATCACCCGGCGCACCAAACTAAAACCGTTCGCGTGGAATCCCGCACTCGGCCAGCCCACCAAAACATCACCCGCCTTGATCTCTCCCGGATTCAGCACATCCCGCTTCTCCGCCGCCCCAATCGCAAACCCTGACAGCTCCACCATCCCATCCAACACCGCCCCCGGCATCTCCGCCGTCTCACCGCCTGCCAGGATGCAGTTGCAGGACTCGAGATACTCGCACATCCCCGCAATGATCCGCGCCAACTGCCGCTTATTGATCTGGTTCACCCCCACGTAATCCAAAAACAAAATCGGATCCGCACCCGTCGTCAGCACATCATTCACATTCATCGCCACCAAGTCCTTCCCCGCATTCTCCAGCAGGTCATACTTCAGCAGCAACTCCAGCTTCGTCCCCACCCCGTCACACCCCGTGAAAATCATCGGCTCCTTGAACTTGCTCAGGTCATACCCCGCCGCAAACAACCCAAATGCATTCGCCAGCTTCCGCTTCTTCTGCGTCCGCTTCACCATCGCCCCAATATCATCCACAAACGCCGCCGCCTCGTGAATATCCACGCCTGATTGCTTATAAGTGTGCTTAGCCATAAAATTTGAAAAGAGAATTCACGCCGTAACGCAAAGAGTCGACGCTGAACAGAGGATTTAGTCTTCTTTAAGTTGGTTGGCCACCCGGAAAACACCATCCTTGATCCGATCAGCTCCGAAGTTAATCAACAGCCCAAGAGACAACCCCGTCAACTTCAGATAGGTGAGGAGTTGCTTTTTGTAAATCGGATGGACTTCCACCACAGACTTCAGTTCAACAATGATTCGTTCATCCACAATCATGTCTGCACGGAAAGCCTCATCAAATCGAAGTCCTTCATATTCCAGCGGCACCATGACCTGCCTTTCCACTCGAAGTCCCAGCTTTTTCAACTCATGCTCCATCAACGCTTCATAAACCGACTCAAACAATCCAGGCCCAACAGCCACATGCACCCTGAATGCCGCATCAACAATCAACCCGCTAATGTCGTTGATTGACCTCATCTCAATTTCTCTGCGCCTCTACCTCCTCTGCGTCTCTGCGTGCCAGTCTAAGCCGTCATCGCCTCAAACGCGCCCTTGAAAAAGTAATACCCCCACCCCTGCTCCGCCCCGCTCCAATCCGGATCATAATGATCCGCCTTGAACAAAAACCGTTCCGGATGCGGCATTAGCCCGAACACACGCCCCGTCTCATCCTGCAGCGCCGCAATCCCTTCAGTCGACCCATTCACATCAGTGCCATATAAGAGCGGTGCCAGACCACTCTTCACATAGCTCGCCGCATCCCCCGCCATCATCACCACACGTCCTTCCGCATGCGCCACCGGCAACTCAAACTGCTCCGGCAACGCCCTCAAAAACGGACTCACCTTGCTCCCGTTCTTCTTCAGAGGAACCCAGCGACACATGAACCGACCGCTGGCATTGTGAATCAAACTCGCCTTCGGCAGCAGATCCAACTGCGTCAAAATCTGAAACCCATTGCAAATCCCCAACGCATACCCGCCCTCTTCCACAAACTTCTTCAACCGATCCCCCAACTTGCTCGTCGTGATCAACTGCGCGATCCGCCCCGACATCACATAGTCCCCGTAGCTGAACCCGCCCGAAAACACCACCAACTGCGTCCGGTCCAGCGCCGATTCATCCAACAAAGCCACCGGCAACACCTCGGCGGTAAAACCAGCAGCCTCCAGTGCGCGAGCCGTCTCGGCATCGCAATTGGTTCCAGGAAATTTGATAAGAAGTGCGTGAGGCATGAGAAAAATCAGTTGGTTCAATAGTAAGGCGTCAGACCCGACTTCCAAATGGCCTTCAACTCGGCCACCGAAGCATCAATCAGCGTGTTCCCTCCATAAGTCAGGTGCAGCCATTTCTCCCGGGTACTCTCCCCGATCGCCACCAATCCCGCCTGCCTCGCCGCCTCCATGTGCTCGGCAGCCACCTCAACCACCAACCGCGCCGGCGTCTCCCCAAAAAGAACCTCCGCCGCCGTGCACCCCGCCTCCGCCGGCACCCGATCCAAGTCCGCCCGAATCCCCGCCTTGCCCGAAAACGCCATCTCCGCCAGCGCCACACCCAAACCGCCCTCGCTCACATCGTGCGCGCTCAAAATCACTCCCTGCTTCACCAGCGCATGATACTTCCGATACCGCTCCATCGCCTCCGCTTCATCAAACTCCGGCGGCGCTTCCAATCCGCACCCGCTCACATACTTGCCCAACACACTCCCGCGCAAACCCCGCTTCGTCGGACCAAACACACAAATCTTGCTCCCCACATGCCTCAATGAAGCCCCCACCACATGCGCCGCATCCTCCACAATCCCAATCCCACTCACCAACAGCGTCACCGGAATCGACACCGGCCCTTCATCCGTCACGAAGTAATTGTAAAACGAGTCCTTCCCGGACACGAACGGCGCCCCATAAGCCAGCGCGCTGATCGCCATCCCCTTCGTGCATTCCACCAAGGCCCCCAGCTCCTGCTCATTGTCCGGATTGCCCACACAGAAGTTGTCCAAAATCGCCAGCCGATCCGGATCCGCCCCCACCGCCACCAATTGCCGCACACACTCATCCACCACCGCCCGACCCATCGCATGCGGATCCGTCTTGCCCAACTCCGGCAACAATGCACACCCCATCGCCATCAAATGCGGACTGCCCGCAACTCGAATCACCGCCCCATCCTGCGGCGCATCGCCCGACGCTCCCGCCAGCGGCTTCAATACCGTGTTCCCCTGCACCTCATGGTCATACTCCCGAATGATCGGCTCGCGCGACACAATCGCAAAATCCCCCAGCATCGTCTTCAACGTCGCCGTCCATGACGATGGCGCCAGCGCCACCTTCGGCTCCTTCACCACCGGACTCCGCCACCGCGCCTTCATCTCCCGTCGCGGCGCCTCATGCAGCTTCTCCACATGCAAATCACACACCAGACTGCCGTAATGCCACACCTTCAGCCGCTTGCTGCCATCCGCTCTCGCCAACCGGCAAAGCTCCGTCTCAAACATCGCCGCCAGTCGCTCCAACTCCGGAATCGCCTCCTCCTCCACCGCCATCACCATTCGCTCCTGCGACTCCGAAATAAACACCTGCCAGCTCTCCAGCCCCGGTTCCTTCAACGGCGCATTCTCCAGCCAAACCTCGCCCCCCACCTCACTCAACATCTCACCCGCCGCACTGCTAAAGCCACCCGCACCACAATCTGTCACAAACTGAATCAACCCTTTGTCCCGAGCCGCCAGAATAAAATCCGCGACCTTCTTCTCCTCAATCGGATTCCCAATCTGCACCGCCGTTTGATCCTCCTCGTGACTGTCCGTCGTTAACGAAGCCGAAGAAAACGTCGCCCCCTTCAAACCGTCCCGCCCCGTCCGACCACCCGCTGCAATCAACCAATGCCCCGGCTTCACTTCCTTCGCGATGTCCGAGATCGGAATCACTCCCGCCGTCCCGCAGAACACCAGCGGATTGTAAATGTACGTGTCATCAAATTGAATCGCCCCGTTCACCGTCGGAATGCCCATCCGATTTCCGTAATCCCGCACCCCGCGCACCACCCCGCGCATGATCCCCAGCGGATGAATCACATCCTTCGCCTTCAAATCACTTTCCTTCACATCCGGCGGCCCAAAACAAAACACATCCAGTGACCCAATCGGCTTCGCGCCCTTGCCCGCCCCCAGAATATCCCGAATCACCCCACCCAATCCCGTGTTCGCCCCTGCATACGGCTCGATCGCGCTCGGATGATTGTGCGTCTCCACCTTCAAACAAACCGCGCGCGTCTCGTCCAACCGCACAAACCCCGCGTTATCCACAAACGCTCCCAAAATGAAATCCGGCTTGTCCTTCCAAATCTTCTCCGTCACCGCCCTCACGTACGTCTTGAACAAACTGTCCACCACCTCCTCCTCACCGTTCAGCGTGTGCGTGATCTTCGCATTGAAAATCCGGTGCTTGCAGTGCTCGCTCCACGTCTGCGCAATCACCTCTAACTCCACATCCGTCGGCTCCCGGTTCTCCTCCTGATAAATCGCCTGCACCGCCAGCATATCCACCTTCGATAGCGAAAGCTTCATCTGCTGACTCAAGGCCAAAAGTTGATCCGCGCTCAGTTCACGAATCGGAATGTGGCGAAATACGGCTTGGGAAGAATCGGACATGGTTGAAAAATTTTCGGTACTCTGAATCGATCGTCTTAAAGGCAAAAAATGAGGGTCAAATCCATCACCATCACGCCGCCACCTGCTGCCTCACCTCCCACGTGTGAATCGCCGGATTGCAAACATCCTTCACAAACGGTGCCGAATCCGCGCCCTCACCAAACACATACACCCGACGCCGCAACACCAGCTTCTGAATCACAAACCCCGGCTCGGACAGCTTCCGGTAATAGTTCAAAATCGTCTCCTTCTCCAGATCCAGCGCTCCGCCCTTCATTCCATACTCCAGCACAAACGCCGCCGCCGGAAACGCGCTCCCCGAGCCGTCCCGCTTCTCCTGCGAAATCGGATCCACCAGCACCCGCCCCACAAAGGCCTCCAGCGCCGCCTCATCTCCCTCAAACGTCACATGATACACCACCGTCTCGCGGTAAGTCCATGGATGACTCACCGGCGCATACAGCAGCTTGTGGCAGTCGCTTTCCTTGTCAAAAAGGCCGGTGATTTCGAAAGAACGGGTGGTTGGCGTCATGGATCAGGTCGGGACCACCTTCCCTACCCAGAATGCCCCCCGACGCAAGAGGGGCTTCAATCGGAACCGCAAATCCTGCCCCCGACCTTACCTCCCAGGATAAAACCGCACCCCAATCGGCGGCGGAACCCGCTTCTCCGCAGGCTTCTTGAGATCCACTACCTTCGTCCCCGACCACTTGTCATGCCAGCCACTGGCTTCAGACCCTAGCCTGACCTATTCCTGAAAGTCGTCGCGAGACGCAGCGAAAGCCCGGATTGGCAAGGCGGGCGCCGTTTTGAAAGACGGAGTGTATCGGTGGATACTCGACGACTTTCAAAACAAGCCCAACGCCGCCAATGCGGGCTTGCAGCAAGTCGCAGTAGAGTTTCATGAATAGGTCAGGCTAGAAACGAAAAGGCTTCAAACGGCACAAATCGAGCCAGTGTCCTTCCCAACAGCGCCCCAAACCCGATCCGCCCTCCCGTCCTCGAGTTCACCGCCGCGGTCCCAGTGATCAACTTGCCCAATGTCCGCCCCCACAATCCCTCAAACACTAGGTAGTAGATCATCCCCACCAGAATCCCAATCAGATTCCCCGCCAACCCACTGCCCTCTCCAAACAAACGATCCGCCAAACCTCCCGTGATCTCCATCGCATCCAAAGCCCCAATCACAAAGGCCAGCAAAAAGATCAAACCAATCGTCGCGACCTGATCGATCAAATAATTGGCAAACCGCTTTCCTTGGCTCGCAGGCTCATACTCTGGAATCGTCTCTTCACCGCTAATCAACGACGCTTGCGGCGGCGCATACGGATTCTCTTCAAAAGTAGGCTCCGGATTCATAAATCAAAATCGCCAACACAAAACCGTCTCCCCGTCATTCAACCCAAATCCCGAAGTTCAAGGTGCCTTCATCTTCGAGATCCATCTTCAATAAGTCGCCCGTCCCCCCGACAAGTCAAACACCGCTCCGGTCGTAAACGAGCAATCCTCCGAACACAACCAAGCCACCAGCGCCGCCGCTTCCGTCGTCTTCCCAAATCGCCCCATCGGGATCTTCGAGAGCATGTACTCCACATGATAAGCCTCCAACTGCTTCAAAATATCCGTCTCAATCACCGCCGGCGTCACGCAATTCACAATCACCCCCTTCTGCGCCAGTTCCTTGCCCAGCGACTTCGTCAACGCCACCACCCCGGCCTTCGACGCACTGTAGTGCGCCGCATTCGGATTCCCCTCCTTGCCCGCAATCGACGCGATGTTCACAATCCTCCCATACCCCGTCCGCAACATCTCCGGCACCACCTCGTGACAGCAGTGAAACGCTCCGTTCAAGTTGATGTCCACCACCCGCTTCCACTCCGCCGGATCCGTCTGCCACACCGTTGCATTCGCCCCCGCGATCCCCGCATTATTCACCAGGATATCAATCTTCCCCATCTCCGCCACCGTCGCCGCCACCGCCCGACTCACCGACCCCAACTCGGTCACATCCACTTCCACCGCCATCACCCGACCCAACCCCGCCAAAGCCACGCGAGCCTCCTCCGCCACGGCCAAATCCAAATCCCAGATCGCCACGCTCGCCCCCGACTCCAGCAAACGCTCCACAATCGCTCGTCCAATACCCCTTGCCCCGCCCGTCACCACCGCTGTCCGATTTTGTAGGTTGATTTGATTCATCGTCCTCCCATGCTGCATCAAATGCGGTCCCCCACGCAAGCATCCACCTCTCCCGCCCGCGATTTTTTCCAAACAATCGCCACCACCCTCCTCATCCTCCTTTCCATCGAGGTCCCCTCCACCGCCCATCCCCTCAAAGCCCCTCCCCTCGACCACCCCCACGTCGCCTCCTTCGACCAATTCTACCTCCCCGAAGACGACGACGCTTTCCTCACCCAGGGCGGCCTCATCCTCCTCGCAGAACTCAACTGCTCCGCCTGCCACGCTCCCCCCACTGACTGGTCCTCCCTCATCGGCCCCAAAGCCGGACCCAATCTCTCCGGTGTCGGCTCCCGACTCGACATCGACGCCCTTTGGCGCCTCATCCGCAGCCCCCAACATCGCAAACCCGGCACCCAAATGCCCGGCCTTTTCGCCGGCAACGTGGAATCCGATCCCGACACCATCGAAGCCATCGCCACCTACCTCTCCTCCCTCACCTCCCCTCTCCCCACCCCAACCCCGGGCG
Source organism: Verrucomicrobiaceae bacterium (assembly GCA_947440575.1). GTDB lineage: Bacteria > Verrucomicrobiota > Verrucomicrobiia > Verrucomicrobiales > Verrucomicrobiaceae > JAGRPD01. The sequence continues at coordinate 2,368 of CANETF010000093.1, read as the reverse complement.
ATCCCGCCCACGGCAAAACCCTCTACCACACCCTCGGCTGCGTCGCCTGCCACGAACCCGGCACCGACTACCGCCCCGCCAGCCTACCCCCCGAAGCCGACCTCGAGTCCCCCTCCCTCGCATCCTCCCCCATCGCCCTCGCCGACGACTACTCCTACCCTGCCCTCACCGCCTTACTCCTCGACCCCCTAACCACCCGCCCCAGCAGCCGCATGCCCGCCCAGCACCTCAGCCCCACCGAGGCCGCTGACATCGCCGCCTACCTCCACACCGGTCGCATCCCCGCCGCCTTCCAAGAGCGCAAAATACTCAATCTCCCTCCTCAACCCATCGCCCTCGGCCAAACCCTCTTCGCCCAAAACCGCTGCCAATCCTGCCACAACACTGGCGACAATCATCCCCCACCCCCTCCGCTCCCAGCCCTCATCAAACTCAACCCCACCTCCGACACCGGCTGCCTCTCCACCCAAACCCGCTCCGGCATCCCCGACTACGACCTCAGCCCCCTCCAAATCCGCGCCCTCCAACTCGCCCTCACCACCCTCCAAACCCAACCCAAACCCACCCTAACCCCACCCGAGCAACTCACCCACCAACTCTCCAAATTGAACTGCTTCGCCTGCCACGACCACGATGGACGCGGCGGCCCCGAAATCGCCCGCGCCCCCTACTTCACCACCACCCTCCGCCTCCTCCCCAACGACGACCTCCAAAACCTCCCCCCCTCCCTCACCGCCCCCAATCTCAAACCCACCCCCGGCACCCGCATGCCCCGCTTCACCCCCGACAGCATCTCCCCCCTACCCCACCTCCTCCCCCCCTAAATCCGTCCTCGTCCTCGTCCTCGTCCTCGTCCTCGTTCCCCCTTTTTTCTGCCCCCCATCTTTCTGCCAGTCCCAGTCCTCCCCCATGCGCCGCCTCCTCCTACTCCCCCTCCTCCTCACTGCCTGCGGAGACCCGCCCACCCCCACCGTCCCCAAAGCCATCATCGTCAAACTCGAACGCCTCGCCACCTCCCCTCCCCCCTCCCTCGCCCAGGTCCAACCTTACACCGAAGGCCTCGTCTTCCACGCCTACACCGTCAAAGAAGTCCTCCACGGCGAACTCACCGCCCCCAAAATCCAGCTCGCCCACTGGGCCGTCGTCGACTCCAAAGAACAACCCATCGCCACCGAACTCGGCCAAATCATCCAAGCCGAAATCCTCCCCTTCGACAAAGTCCGCGGTGCCGACGACCTGTTCCAATCCAACGAACTCAACGACTACGACTCCCCCCTCTACATCGAAGTCCCCCCCGCCACCCAACCCGTCGCCACCGGCTTCCGCTACCAATACGGCACCGCCATCTCCAAACAAATGCGGCTCTACTGGGAACTCCGCCCCCAGCTCCGCCTCGTCGCCCTCGGCAACTCCCGCACCGGCGTCGGCGTCCTCACCAGCCAGCTCGACCCCTCCCCCCAAACCCCCAGCGCCCTCAACCTCTCTCCTCCCGGCAGCAACATGGAACTGCAATCCATCCTCGCCAAAGACTACCTCCTCCCCCTCCCCAATCTCAAATGGATCCTCTGGGGCATTTGCCCCCGCTACTTCAACACCCAGCGCCGCGACTCCGATCGCCTCGATCTCTTCACAGACAGCCACGGCCGCCGCTACGACCTCCAAAACCACGCCAAACTCTGGCCCATCCCCGATTCCTCCCCACCCGTCTCCCTCGCGCAACTCACCAAAATCTGCCCCGCCGGCACCCAACCCGACGGATCTACCCCGCGTCCCGATGGCCACTCCCCCGACGTCTCCACCCCCGCCGCCCAAGCCAAATTCCTCCACGACTTCTACGACATCGTCCGCTTCACCTGGGACCAGCCCCAGTGGGACCTCTTCGTCGAAACCCTCACCGCCATCGATCAAAAAGGCATTCAGGTCCTGCTCTTCACCCCACCCACCCATCCCCTTGGCCGCGACGGCAAAGCCTGCGACCCCGACGGCCTCTCCGCCACCCACGACGCCCTCGTCGTCAGCAAACTCCGCGCCCTCGCCGACCAACTCCCCAACGTCCACTTTGAAGACATCCACCGCGCCGGCCACCACGACTTTTCCCCCGAAGACTTCAGCGACCCCGGCCACCTCGACCAAAGCGGCGCCACCCGCCTCACAACAAAGCTCCAAGCCCTCATCAACCCCCACTAGCCCCCCTTGAACTATCCGCAGCCCATAAAACGAAAAAAATGCCAGGCATGAATGGCACTCGATTAAGCGGCTTTTCGATATCTTTCGCGATGGGGAATTTCTTGGAATTCGTGGCGGGGTTGGGTCAACAGTTGGTGCGTTTTTGGTCTTCGTTTTTTTGCTCTGGGCTCCCGTCGTTCGG
>CANETF010000092.1 GCA_947440575.1 Verrucomicrobiaceae bacterium | reverse complement strand
TACCCATAAAAGCGGGTGCCGTCTTCAAACCCGAATGCCGCGATTCGAAGTGACTCAGGCACCTCCACGCTTGTGATCCCTGGGCTTTGCGGATCGCAGTCCCTCTGTCAGAAGAGACGCGGTGCCTTGGGACCGCTATCCGCGTAGCGGGTGAGCCGCCTCCAACCGCGGTGTTCGCGATAAATCAAAAAAATTTAAGTGTCTCGTAAGCGTCACACAAGGCCCCCATGAAGCCGCTCGTTTCATATCGGCGATAGCTTGATAGCTATGGCTTGTATGAGCAAAGAAGCGATGATCTTGAAGAGCGATGCCGGCGGGCGGTATCCGTCAAGCGGGGCACCGTGAGGTCGGAGTCGAAGGGTAAGAGTCGTAGGCGTAGGCTACGGCTCCTATGCATGAGCGATCTGGATCGATATTGAAGCGGGACGCCGTTGGGCGGGTGGTGACCGCTTGTGAAAAGGGGGAGTCGCTGTGATCACTCGCTGGCACAAAACCCAGGCGTCTGCTTTGGCCCTTCCTTCTTCCCCAAGTGCTCCGCCCCCGCCTGCTTTACCTTGCTGATCTCTCGCTCTCGCATCCCCTGCGTCACCATCCACTTCGCAGGATCATTATCCACACTCCCTGCGTGAAACGAATTGACGGACATTGCCCTCCCAATACGAACACTCAAAGTGCTTTGACTATGAGCGTGGATTCGGCTCATTTCGTGTATGAAATTCGGCCTGCGCATCCCCTCACCCAAGAAACGCATCGCCGCCCGCACATCGGTAAAGCGGTTCGTCCGCCATTCCCTCGGTCTGAAAGCTCCGCGCGGCTGGGGTTGGCTCACCAATCCAAAACGTGCGCTCTATAACCGCATTTACAATCGCACAACACGTGGCTGTCTCATCCTCATGCTGGGCCTTTGTGGAACCATGTTCTGCATTCTTCTCATTTGCTTAAATTCCATGCCTTGAACTGCGCTTACACCCCGGCTGAAACCCAATACTCCGCCTCGGCCCATTCCTTGTTACCCGAGTGCTCCGCCTTCGCCTTCTTCACCTTTACAATCTCCCGTTCCAGCATCGATTGCGTCACCGACCACTTCGCGGGATCATCATCCGCGCTCCCCGCATAAATCGCATTGACGCACACATTGAGAATATCTCCGCCACTGATGCCTCGCTAAACTTATCATGCCGGGCAAAGACCCCAACGGATGCATCGTCACCTCCGTCATCGGCATCCTTGGACTCGGTAAAATCGAGTCCTTTGACCTCGGCGGCATCTTCATCGCCACCGTCGGGTCCATCGTTCTTCTGACCATCTATCGCCTCGTGATGAAAAAGAGGTCCTAAACGGTCTTCCCGGGGCGGACGCGCCTCCCTGTCATGAACCTGACTTTGAGAGTCTTTTCAGCCTATCAGCTGCTTCGGGTCGAGTTGACGGGAGACTATTCGAGGGCAGAGGCTCAAGAAACCATCGCCCCTGCACTCGAAGTGCTCATCCATCAGTCCTTGCGAAAGGTGCTTGTGCGCTTATGACAAGCGAGAGGCAATCCCTCAACGATGTACCGCTACGCCTTCTCAGTCGCCCTGGCTGAAAAGCTTAACAAAGCCTGCAGATGGACTATTTTCTTGTCGAGGGAGCCCTTTTCGCTTAGAACACAAAATTCAGGAAATCAAATCCCTATGAAGACCCGACTTCAAATCCTCGCTGTCATTGCGATTAGCCTACTTACGGTGGGTTGCGCCAGTGCCATCAAAGAGAAACAGAACCTCGCCATCGCGGCCGGTTTTAAGGCTATCACACCCGTGAAGCCTGAGCATATCGAGCTGCTGCCCAAGCTGCCGAAGAACACGATGAGCTAGATCAGCTACCAGGGTAAAGCCTACTACGTGCTGCCGGACGTGGAGAATAATCAGGCATTCGTGGGGGGGCCTGCAGAGTATCAGGCCTACCAGAAACTGAGTCTCCAAAAACAAATCAGTGATGCCAACTTGCAAGCAGCCCAGATGAACCAGATGGCGGCCATGAACTCCATGAACTGGAGCGCCTGGGGAGGCTGGGGGTCCGTGGGACCCATGGGATATCCCTACCGATACGGCTACCGCAGGTAACCTCCTCCTTTCAAGAGTCACCTCCCGATCCTCCCTGCCACGTTCTCCAAATCCCCTCCGCACGCTGCCGGGCAATTGATCGCACTGGCCCAAAAACAATCAGCCAAACAGCTGCTGACCCAGATCGGACACTACCTGGATGCAGCCGCTTCAGCGGGAACTGCACACAAAGGAAACCTATCCGACAACCGAGCCCGAGCGGACTGTAACTTTGCCGTCGCGCGTGTGTTTGAGGTCATCAATGATGCGGGCTTGCAACCTTGGAAAACGCCGTTGCAATGCCCAGGTGCCAGTCAGACGGACCCCCTCAAACCCCGTCCCCGCACCACGTCTAGCCCCAACTCGACCAGGCCCCTTCAAAACCAATTTCCTATCAGCAATTCCCGTCCACCCACTTGAAGGCAGTAGCAGAGCAAAAGATCAGCAGGGGTTGGCATTGGGCCGTCACGAAGGGGAGCCCTTATTCAACTGCAAAGCACATGCCCGTCAGCCAATTTCTTGCATGATTTGCAGGATGATCCTGAAATCACGCTTCAATGCGTCTTTTTGCTCTGGAGTCGCCCGCTTATGCCACGCATTTTGCTTCATCTCCAACCACCATCGCCGCAAACGATTGAGATGAGGTATGTGATTGGATCGTCCGCGATCCGCTGGATTCGGGAGCAACTCTTCCGGAGTCAACAACCGTCCAGCATTGATACTCTTGCGCAGCCTCATCGTGCTAATTACCCGCTCCTTGCCGGCCTTTTCCGCCAAGTTTAGCCAGTGCTCTTGCTCAAGAGCGGGCAGCTTCGCCACAATCCGGTGATGTTCCCACGATAGCCGCAAACTGCGCCGTGCCGTTGGCACCCTTCGCGCCACGTAGGCGTAGTTGTGAAGCGTGCGGCGGTCCAGACCGGTGACATTGACGGCCTCGTCGTAAATGAGGGTCGAAACCCGCCGAGTTATCGGACCCTTCTCAGAGAAATGAGTCTCGCCGTAAACCAACCAGTCCCCAATTACAAACCCTACGCCCGTGACCAACTGTCCGAGCGTGGGCGCCATGTCGCGCCACTCCTCAAAGGTGAGGGGTTGGGTCATTGCTAGGCCGAGACGGCTGATTTCCACCTTGGGGCTGGAGGGAAGCGAAATAGCTATTGAATTGTTCATAAGAACATATTTCCAGCATTCTCACAGATGCCAAGTCCATTTTTCCGCGTTACAAATCTCCGCCATTCATACCAACCCCGCGTGACGATGCCTTATTGTGAATACTTCTACCATCGTTCGCAATTCATCCTTCATCGGTTTCTCGAGCACCAGCGGCCTCATCTCCTGCCCCTTGCAGCCAAAAATCAGCGTCCTGCACATGATTGCCGCCTACCTCGAGATCAAAGATCAAATCTGCGATCACGATGGCGTCGGGCGTGAGATGGCCAACTCAATCCTCAAACCACCGTTTGACAGCCTCGGGACTGAATCGGACCAAATGACCCAACTTGCGAAAGGGCAGTCCCTGTTCGCGGAGGGTCGTCACGTGCCGAACACTACACCGGGCGTAGCGAGCGACATCGTCGATGGTCCACAGGTTCGAGGGAGTCGTGGCGGGGGTTTGAGTTACGTCACTAGAATTTTGGTCTTCCATGCCAAGAGGAGCGTGTCAAATCCGTGCACTGCCCGCCGTGTCCTGCACCTTCCTTTGGGTGCAGATTGTTGCGCAACAAGGGGGCAGCATGACAACGCATGTCATGGCATGTAGCCACTGGTGCACCCCTGCCCTTTGCACCCCAAAAAACTCGAACCGCTCCTCAAAATGGAACCCCATGAGCTACTAGATTTTGGATCTGCTTGGAGGTCGCTTTCTGCACATTCCGCTTTGTGAACTGCCAGCACCCCCGAACACCCTCGAATCCATTTGAAGGCCTACCCCGGAGATGGCATGGCAAAATATGACTCCAAACGAACAGATTCCTGCCGATACCTGCCTAACCGTGGAAAATGCCACTTGCGTGGACCCGCATCAAATGGACAATTCGAGCTCACAGACGCATGATTCGGAACGCTTTGTCCCCACTCAAAATCTTGTTCCGAAAGGAGTGTCGGTTCGAGTCCGACCGCCGGTACCACCACTCTAACGCGCAAAACAAAACGCCGAACATCCGATCAGGCATGAGCTCCCATCTCTCAATCTGGAGTCTACTTCTAGCATTCGCACTCGGGCTATCCACGACCGCCACCCTGGCCGCTAACGTCGAAGCCGTCACGTTCGCTGTCGAACCCGGCAAGACTTACGTCCCTCTCTCTGAGGTGTCCTCCCGCCTCAAGTGGCACTCGAGCCTGTCGCGTGATGGCAGCACCCTCAAAATCAACGGAACCTCCCTCCCAGCCAAACAAACTCGCCTCGTCAATGGGGTCGTCTGGATCCAGCTCGACGCCCTTGCCTCCGCTGGGGCCACCATTTCTGCACACCCCGAAAAATCCGAATTCGACATCGCATCCGGACGTCGCCACTTCACCGCCATCACAGGCTCCAAACGCATCGAAGTCGACCTCGCCCGCCAGCGCCTTTACGCCTATCAAGGGAGACTCATCGTCTTGGACACCAACATCAGCTCCGGTCGCTATGGCAACACCCCCGCCGGTCACTTCACCGCCGGCCCGTACAAAAACCGGATGCACTACTCCAGCAAATACCACAATGCCCCCATGCCCTGGAGCGTTCAAATCACTGGCCACATATTCTTCCACGGCTTCTCCAGCGTGCCCAATTACCCCGCCTCCCACGGTTGCATCCGCGTCCCTCTTACCGGCGCCAATCCCGCGCGATTCCTTTACGAATGGGTCGACGTCGGCACCCCTATCGAGATCTCCCGGGGCCACAAAGAAGAGATTCGACGAGCCCTCCCAGCGAGCTAAAAGGCACGCAAATCGACTTTCATTAAAGCGAACGAATCTTTCCAAAACATGAATTGGAGAGAATGATTGAGGGGGTCGAGGTAACCGCCTCAACTTCATTCTCAGCTCTCCTCATGGACTTTGTCACCGCGATTCAATCAAATCTTCTCAGCCCCGCCGTTCTCTTCTTCGTCCTTGGTGTCTTTGCCGCTGTTTCAAAAAGCGATCTCAAGTTCCCTGAAGCTCTCTACTCCACCCTGACGATCTATCTCCTCACCGCCATCGGATTCAAAGGCGGCGTCGCCATTAACGAAGCGGGCATCAGCACCGTTTGGCTCCCCGCCCTCGCCGCCATGACTCTGGGAGCAGTCATTCCGCTCTGGGCCTATCCTTGTTTGCGCAAGCTCGGCAAATTTAGCATCTCAGATGCAGGCGCGATCGCCGCCCACTACGGCAGCGTCAGCGCAGTCACTTTCATCGCCGCGACAAACTTCCTCAAAAGCATCGACCAACCCTACGAAAGCTATGCCTCCGCCTTCCTCGCAGTGATGGAATCACCTGCCATCATCATCGGCGTTATGCTCGGCAAAGGTGCCCTTGGTGGCAAATTCTCATTCTCAGATCCGGGTGTCCGCCACGCCCTCCGAGATGCCGTGCTCGGCAAGGGCGTCCTTCTCTTGATTGGAGCCATGATCATTGGCTCCCTCTGCGGCAAGCGCGGTATGGCATCCGTCGAAGGCTTCTTCGTTACCCCTTTCCAGGGCGTGCTGGCCCTCTTCCTTCTTGAAATGGGCATGGTCGCGGGACGCAGACTCGGCGACCTGAAGAAAGTCGGCCTCTTCCTGCTCCTCTTTGGCATCACGGCGCCCGTTCTCCATGGTTCCGCAGGCGTGCTCCTCGGCCACTGGGTCGGTTTGAGCATCGGCGGTGCCACCCTTCTGGGAGTGCTCGCCGGAAGCGCCAGTTACATCGCTGCCCCCGCCGCAGTTCGCCTCTCACTGCCCGAAGCCAACCCAACCTACTCACTCACGGCGGCCCTCGCCATCACCTTCCCTTTCAACATCACCGTCGGTATCCCCCTGTTCTTTGAACTCGCCAAGTATCTCAACGCCTAACCCACACCCTCATGTCCCTCCATCCCATGAAACTCGTTACTATTGTCTGCGAGGCGATCCTCGAAGACCGCTTGGTCGAATTGCTACGCGAAGTTGGCACAAACGGCCACACAGCCTTTCCAGTCCACGGCAGTGGCAACCAGGGAAATCGCAGCGCTGATATCAGCGAAATGGCCAACGTACAGATCCAAGTCGTGGTCAAACCCGCCATCGCCGAGACCCTGCTCAACCGTCTCCAAAGCGAACTCTTCGCTGCCTTTGCCATGGTCGCCTACGAAAGCGACGTCCGCGTCCTTCGCCCCGACAAGTTCTAAACCATCATCTTTTGCTACCATTCAAACCCATGAAGCCAAACCCCTGCTACCCTGTCGCCCTGATTTGTCTGGCCGCCATCATCGTCGCCTGCAACCCAAAGGGCCAAGCTCCACTGGACAGTCACGTCACCACCGCCGACGAGCAATCCAGACTGACTCCGGATGAGGTCCTGCAACAGTTCAAAGACGGAAACAAACGCTTTCAAAGCGGCAACGAGACCAGGCGCAATCATAGCGAACAAGTCCGCAAATCCGCCCCGGGACAATTCCCGAAAGCCATGGTTCTCAGTTGCCTAGACAGTCGCGTGCCCGTCGAAGACGTTTTTGATCAGGGCATTGGTGACGTCTTTGTCGGTCGGGTCGCTGGCAACTTCGTTAATGAAGACCTGCTCGGCAGCATGGAGTTCGCCTGCAAAGTCGCCGGAGCCAAACTCATCCTCGTGCTGGGACACCAACACTGTGGCGCCATCAAGGGAGCCATCGATGACGTCAAGTTAGGCAACATCACCGCCATGCTCTCGAAGATTAAGCCCGCCGTTGCCGCCAGTCAGGACTTCCAAGGCGAGAAAACCTCGTCCAATCCCGAGTTCATGAAACGCGTCAACGAGAACAACATCCGCCATACCTTGTCCCGCATTCGCCAGGAAAGTCCCATCCTGAACGAGATGGAAGACAAAGGTCAGATCAAAATCGTCGGAGCCTTCTACCGCCTCACCGATGGCACCCTAGAATTCATCAATTAAAAATCCCTTGCCCCCGAACACCAAATCGGGACCCCCTTTCTTTGCCTTCTCAGCGCAGTTAGACGCCCCAACACCGTATTGTCTCACGACACGCCGCATTCCTTGCCATGCCGGACTCGACCGCCCACCATCTCTTCATCCATGAGGTTTTACAACTCACCGATGTGAGCTTGGAGACAGGCCTTACCTCGGAAGAGGCCGCAAAACGACTGGAACAGTACGAAGAGAATCAGGTCAAAGCCCGTGCTGGCACTCCCACCTGGAAACGTCTGTTGAATCAATTCACCGCACCTCTGGTTCTCGTCCTCATTGCCGCTGCTTTGGTGACAGGATTTCTCGGTGAATGGGTGGACGCCACCGTCATCATCATCGTCGTGCTGGTCAATGCACTGGTCGGCTTCCTTCAGGAATCCAAAGCAGAAACAGCTCTCGAGGCCCTCATGCAGTTGGTCGTTGCCGAGGTGATCGTGCGGCGAAATGGCAAAAAGCTACGAGTGCCTAGCACCACTCTCGTCCCAGGTGACATCGTCATCCTCTCAGGTGGAGATCGCGTTCCCGCCGACATTCGTTTGTTGGAAACGAAAAGTTTGCAGATCGACGAGGCATCCCTCACAGGCGAGTCCGTGCCCGCAAACAAACGCCCCGATCCTCTGCAAGCTGACACCGTCCTGGGAGATCGCTTGAACATGGCCTTTGCCGGCTCTCTTGTCACCGCCGGCAGCGGCGTAGGCGTGGTCTGGGCCACCGGAGACCGCACTGAGACCGGACGTGTGGCATTCTTAATCGCCGAAGCCGTGGACCTGACCACACCCCTCACACGCAAGATCGCAAGCTTCAGCGGCCTCTTGCTTTGGATCATCCTGGCGCTCGCAGCCGCCTTGTTCGCCTATGGCGTACTGGTGCGCGGCGGCAGCGTGATCGAGATGCTCATGGCAAGCGTGGCGCTTGCTGTGGGCGTGATTCCCGAAGGTCTTCCCGCCGCCATCACCATCGTGCTCGCCATCGGCGTGAGCCGCATGGCGAAACGCCGCGCCATCATCCGCAAGCTGCCTGCGGTTGAAACGCTCGGCTGCACAACCGTCATTTGCTCCGACAAAACGGGCACACTCACGCAGAATAAGATGACCGTGCGATTCATTCATGCCGGTGGTGAGACCTTTGAGGTGAGTGGCAACGGCTACGAGCCGCGCGGCATCTTTCACCATGGCCAAATCAAGATTGATGCCGCAACGAAGCCCGCGCTTCATGAGTGCCTTCATGCTGGCATGCTTTGCAATGACTCCGCCATCATCGAAAAGGATGGCGCGTGGACCATCGCGGGCGATCCAACGGAAGGCGCGTTGCTCGTGGCGGCGGAGAAAGCTGGCCTGCGCCACGCCGCTATCCTCGCCGGCTCGCCGCGAGTGGACATGATCCCTTTTGAAAGCGACCACATGTTCCGCGCCACCTTGCACGACCATCTGGAAGGCCGCCGCATCTACAAAGCGGGTGCCCTGGAACGCCTGCTAGAGCGCTGCAAGCACATGCTCGATGCCCACGGCGAAGTCGTTTCCATCGACGCAGATGCGATTCGCGATACGGCACGGGCTTTTGCCTCCGAAGGCATGCGCGTGATCGCCTTTTGCCGTCGCGACGGCTCGCATGTCAGCGGGAACTTCGAGCATCATCACGTCAGCGAGGGCCTCACCTTCCTTGGCTTGCAGGGCATGATCGATCCGCCGCGTGAGGAGGCCATCGCCGCCGTGGCGAAGTGTCAGCAGGCAGGCATCCGCGTGAAAATGATTACTGGTGATCATGCTGTCACCGCGCAGGCCATCGCCAAGCAGATCGGTATCATCGGGGCCGATACTGTACCAGCCATCAGTGGTCGCGAGCTGGCTGAAATCAGCGACGCCGACCTGCCGGAGATCGCGGACCGCACCGCCGTCTTCGCCCGCGTGGCTCCAGAGCAGAAATTGCGGCTCGTTCGGGCGTTGCAAAGCCGGGGCCACATCATCGCAATGACCGGCGATGGCGTGAATGACGGCCCAGCTTTGAAACAAGCCGACATCGGCATCGCCATGGGCATCACCGGCACCGATGTGGCCAAAGGCGCGGCCAGCATGGTGCTAACGGATGACAACTTCTCCACCATCGCCGCCGCCGTGGAGGAGGGCCGTGGCGTGTATGACAACCTCATCAAGTTCCTCGTCTGGACGCTGCCAGTCAGCGTCGGCTTTGCGCTCATTTTGCTCACCAGCGTCGTCTTTGGCCTCACCCTGCCCACACTGCCGGTGCATCTGCTCTGGGTGAATCTCACCACCGCCATCCTGCTCGGCCTCATGCTCGTCTTTGAGCCACCGGAGGCCGACATCATGAAAAGGCCGCCACGCGATCAGAAGACACCGATTTTTGATTTCGCCATGTTCATGCGCACCGGACTTGTTTCGATGATCATGCTCGCCGGGAGCTACTGGGTGTTCTTTTATGAGCAAAATGCCGGTTCAACGATCGCCGTGTGCCGCACAGCTGTGGTGAACACCGTCGTCGCCGTGGCCAGCGCCTACCTCATCAACTGCCGTAGCCTGCGCCGCAGTATCTTCAGCATAGGCTGGTTCAGCAATCCACGCCTGTGGCTCGGCATCGGGCTCACGGGTGTTCTCCAGTTGGTCTTTACCTATGCACCGTTGATGAACCGCTACCTTCATACCGCTCCGCTCGATGCCACGGTATGGCTGCGTATTCTAGGTGTGGCGGTGGCAGCGCTGGTCGTGGTGGAGGTGGAGAAGAAGATGCGCATGACCTCCCCATGAACTCACCCCTTATTGCGATCTCAGGCATCATTGGCCTATCCCTCACGTCCTCGGCTCTCGCGTTCGAACCCCTCCCGCAAGGATTCGGCATCTCGAGAGCTCATCCCGGCGACTCCGGCATCGAAAAACATCCCTCGGTGCTTCTCGTCGAAAACTTCGAAGAAGGCACGCTGGAGGCCTTGAAGCCGCGTTGGAATGAAATCGAGAACAAGAACGCGCAAGTGCTCAAAATCATCAACGATCATCCTGCGACCAGTTCGGGCTCCAAATGCCTCCAAGTCACCGCCACACTCGGCGAGAACACCGGCGGGCATCTCTTCAAGCGGCTTGATCCCATCCAGACCCGCGTCTTCTCGCGCTTTTACGTGAAGTTCGCCGAGGACGCGCCTTACCTGCATCACTTCAGCGGCCTTGGCGGCTACAATCCGCCCACGAACTGGCCGCAAGGCAGCGCTGGCAAACACGCCGCTGGTGACACACGCTTCAGCGCCCGCATCGAGCCGAATGGCAGCTACGGCACGCTCGCCGCGCAGGGCGGCTGGATGTTTTACACCTACTGGCACGACATGAAGCAAAGCGTTGACGGCGGCTTCTGGGGCAACGGCCTCTGGCCCGAAGGCAAGCCCGGCCCGCCTCGCGGTCAGTGGCAGTGCGTCGAGATCATGGTGAAGTGCAACGACATCGGCCAAAGCAACGGCGAACTCGCCCTGTGGCTCGATGGTAAGCTCACCACGCACATCGGCCCCGGCACGAAAACCAGCAAATGGACCGGCGAAGGCTTCGACGTGCTCAAGGACGGCCCGCAAACCTTCGAAGGCTTCCGCTGGCGCACCGTCCCCGAGCTCGCCGTCAGCTATTTCATGCTCAGCCACTACGTCACCGAAAACGCCTACCGCCAAAACAACGTCGCCAACCCGCCCAAGACCAATCGCGTCTGGTTCGATGACATTGTCATCGCCACCGAGTATGTCGGGCCGATCTCGAAGCGTTGATACGGTCATGTCTTTTTTGCGCATCATCACGGCTGCTCTTGCTCTGCTCCTTTTTGGAGCCGTGCATGCTGTTGGGCAGCCGCCACGTGCCTTCTTCGAGCAGCACTGCGAGAAATGCCACTCAGGCACGAAACCGAAGGGCAAATTCGATTTGAAGAGCCTCGCGACGGATTTCAGTGACAAAAAAGCTCGTGGTCACTGGCTCGCGGTGCTCGATCAACTGCAATCCGGTGACATGCCACCCGAAGACAAACCGCGCCCTCCCGAGGCTGAGCTGAAGGCCGCAATGGAGTGGATTCGTCAAAGCGCGACGAAAGCGGAGACGGAGCATCGCGAAAAAGAAGGCCGCGTGGTCATGCGGCGGCTGAACCGTGCCGAGTATGCGAACACCGTGCGCGATTTACTGGGCGTGGAGATCGATCTGACCGATCTGCTGCCACCTGACACCTCGACGAATGGTTTCGACAACAATGCCGAGTCGCTTCACACGTCCTCCTACCTGCTGCGGAGCTACCTGGATGCGGCGGATCGCGTGCTCGATGAGGCCATCGTCAATGAATCGAAGCCCTGGCAGGTGAAGAAACGTTTTCACATCAAAGACGAATCCTCGGTGAAGCGGCCCGGCAGCGTGTATCGCTTTCTCGAGGATGGGGTGGCCATCTTTGCCGTCTGGGAGTCGGCGAACATCCGTGTGACGATGTGGAACTTCCGCAGCCCCTTCCGTGGCAAATATCGCTTTCGCATCTCCGCCTATGGATTTCAGAGTCAAGGCAAGCCGGTGAAGTTTCATGTCACCGCGGGCACATTCAAAGAGGTCACCGAAGAGCGCCTGCTGGACTACTATTCCGTGCCTGCGGACAAGCCCACGGTGATCGAGTTCACCGCGCAGTTGGAACCCGAGAATCGCATTCGCATCATCGCCGACGATCTGCCTGCCACGCCGCCGATGGTCGAGAAAGTCGGCGCTGAAAAATACGACGGTCCCGGCCTCGTCGTGCAGTGGGTGGATGCGGAAGGACCGCTGATGGACTCATGGCCGCCAGCGGGTCATGTGGCTCTGTTTGGCGATCTGAAGCAGAAGAACATGCCCAAGGAGGATGATCCCGACTGGCGCGAGGTCGTTTCCGAAAATCCTCTGTCAGATGCCGAGCGCATTCTGAGGCAATTTGCCCGGCGAGCTTTTCGTCGTCCCGTGACGGACGAGGACATCCAGCCGTTGCTTGCCCGGGTGCGGCAGCGATTGGATGCGGGTCACACCTTTGAGCAAGCGGTGCGTGTGGGGCTGAAGGCGGTGCTCGTTTCGCCGCACTTTCTGTTTTTCCGCGAGAAAGACGAGAACGGCCGCCTGGATGACCACGCGCTTGCCAGTCGCCTGTCGTATTTCCTGTGGAGCTCCATGCCGGACGAGGAGTTGTTTCGACTGGCGGCGGATCAAAAATTGCATCAGCCCGAAGTGCTGCGCCAACAGGTGGAGCGACTGTTGAAAGACCCCAAGGCCGCTGCCTTCACCCGCGAGTTCACCGGCCAGTGGCTCAGTCTGCGTGCCATCGATGCCACCATGCCGGACCGCACGCTCTACCCCGAGTATGATGACAGCCTCAAGACGGCCATGCTGAAGGAAACGAACCTGTTTTTCAATGAGCTGCTGACCCGCGATTTGCCGCTGACCAACTTCGTCGCCTCCGACTTCACTTTTCTCAATGAGCGGCTGGCCAAACACTATGGCATCCCAGGCGTGGAAGGCATGGACATGCAGCGAGTCAACCTGCCTGCCGGGAGCCATCGCGGCGGCGTCATGACCATGGGCAGCGTGCTGAAAGTCACGGCGAACGGCACCACCACCTCACCCGTCTTGCGCGGGTCTTGGGTGCTGGAGCGCATCCTCGGCACGCCACCTGCGAAACCGCCCGTGGATGTGGAGGCCATCGAGCCCGACATCCGCGGTGCCACCACCATTCGTGAGCAACTCGCCAAGCATCGCGATGTCGAGACCTGCTCAGGCTGTCATAAGAAGATCGATCCACCCGGCTTCGCCTTGGAGAGCTTTGATGTCATCGGCGGCTGGCGCACGCACTACCGCAGCCTCACCAACAACGGCGAGCGCGACAGCCAAGGCCACCGCGTGCGAGCAGGCCCCGCCGTCGATCCAGCAGATGCGCTCACCGACGGCCGCCGCTTCCGCGACATCGATGAGTTCAAGCAACTCCTCCTCACCGACAAAGATCAGCTCACCCGAAACCTCGCCGAAAAACTCCTCGCCTACTCCACCGGTGCCGAGCCTGCGCCTCTCGACAGGCCGCAGATCGACGCCATCGTGAAACGCGTGAACGAGCAAGTCATAGGATTCCGCACGTTGATCCACGAGATTGTTCAAAGCCCGCTTTTTCAGACCAAGTAACTCTTCTACTCATGAAAACCCGCCGCACCTTCCTCCGCACCACCGGCATCACGCTGGCCCTACCTTGGCTCGAAAGCCTCGCAGCAAGCGACTCAAAAACACCTCGGCGCATGGTTTGCATCTGCGCGCCGCTTGGTTTTCTGCCGGATCGGTTCATCCCCGAAAAAAGCGGCCTCGATTACCCGCCCTCGCCTTACTTGGAGCCGTTCGCGGACTTCCGAAGAGACTTCACCGTCGTCTCCGGCCTCATGCATGCCGGCATGAGTTCCGGTCTCGGGCATCAGGCTTCCGCCAGCTTTCTCACGGGCGTGCCGGGTGCGGGCAGGCCAGGATTTCGCAATGCCATCTCACTCGATCAGCTCGCTGCCGAGAGCATCGGCATGGAGACGCGCTTCCCCAGCCTCGTGCTCTCAGCGGAAGGCGCCGGTGGCCTTTCCTGGACACGCACCGGCGCCCTCATCCCGGCGGACAACTCGCCGTCCAAGGTCTTCGCCCGACTCTTTCTCGAAGGCAAAGGCGATACCGTCCGCGCCCAACTCCAGCGCCTGGATGATGGCCGCAGCATTCTCGACGACGTCAGATCGCAGGCTCGTGCCCTAAGTGCCAAAGTCGGCCACGGGGATCGCGAAAAACTCGATGAATACCTCACCAGCGTGCGCGAACTCGAAGTGCGCATGGTCAATGACGAGCGCTGGGCCCGCACGCCCAAACCCAAAGTCGATGCCGATCCTCCCACCGACATCGCCAACGCCGCCGACCTCATCGGCCGCACCCGGCTGCTCTTTGATCTCAGCCATCTCGCGCTGCAAACCGACTCCACCCGGCTCATCACCATCATGCTGTCGGGAAACACCTTCACCCCACCCATCGAAGGCGTCACCCTCGGCCACCACGACCTTTCGCATCATGGCAAAGATCCCGGCAAACTGGCGCAGCTCCAGATCGTGGAAACCGAAACGCTCAAGACCCTGCGTGGCCTGCTAGCAAAACTCCGTCAGTCCAAGGATGCCAGCGGCTCCCTGCTCGACAGCACCGCCGTCTTCCTCGGCAGCAACCTCGGTGATGGCAGCAGCCACTCCACCAAGAACCTGCCCGTCCTGCTCGCCGGCGGTCGTTTCCGCCATGGTCAGCATCTCGCCTTTGATCCCGATAGCCCGCCGCCACTCTGCAATCTCTACGTCAGCATGCTCCAGCATCTCGGCATCGAGTCTGATCAATTCAGCAGCGCCACCGGCACACTCACCGGTCTCGATTTAAAGACTGCCTGATAAGATTCTCCAATCCCTTTTTCCGTTTTCCTGCCACAAAATTTTCCTACCAAAACCGTACATCTCCATTCCCTACCAAACATGCGCTTCCTTCTTCTCTTCATCGCCCTCACCTCAACCACTCTGGCTGCCAGCTACGAACCCACATGGTCCACCATCTCGCCGAAGCGCGTCATTCAGCACAGCGACACAAATGGAGCGTCACTCTTGAAGGCCGTGGAAGCCTTGCAGCCGGGCGACAAGCTCGAACTCGCCGCTGGCACCTACAGCGTCGAGCGCATGTGGGACATCGGCGTGAATGGCACGTCAGAGGCACCGATTTGGATCGTCGCAGCCGAGGGAGCGCAGGTCGTCATCACGCGGCCTGATGACAAACAAAACGTGCTCAATGTCGGCCAAGGCGGCCCGGTCAAGTTCCTGTGCCTGCGTGGCATCGAGTTCACGGGTGGCAGTCATGGGCTGAGGCTCGGCCACTGCTCGGATGTGTGGATCGATCAATGCCATATCCATCACACAGGTCAGGTTTGCCTCAGTGCGAACAGCGCCGACACCCAGCGCCTCTACTTGACCCGCAATCACATCCACCATGGCGATGGTCACGCGGAAGGCATGTATCTCGGGGCCAACAACGGCGACCACATCATGAGCGAGAGCGTCATCGCGCTGAACCACATTCATGATTGTCGCGGCGATCAAGGCGATGGCATCGAGGTGAAACAAGGCTCCTGGGGGAATCTCATTGCCGAGAACCATGTGCATGACACGCAGTATCCCTGCATCACCGTGTATGGCACCGCAGGGAAGCCGGTGAACATCATCGAGCGCAACCTCTGCTACAACAGTGCCGACAACGTCATGCAGGTGCAGGGTGAGGCCATCGTGCGTAACAATGTGCTCATCAACGGCGCGGGCGCAGGCTTTGCCAGCACCGACCACCAAGGCAAGACGCTCAATCTCCAAGTCATTCACAACACCATCCTCAATGCGGCGCACGCCTTCCGTGGCGGCTCGTGGAATGACCGCGAAGGCATGGTCCTCGCCAACAACATCCTCTACTCAAGCGATGCGAATGCCCTCCACTATGCCAACGGCAACGCAGGCGTTCTCAGCACTGGCAACGTCGTCTTTGGCGATGGTCCCAAAGACGGCTGCGTCAAAGGTCGCGGCTTCGAGGACTTCCCCGGCGTCACCCTCGACGGCAGCAAGCACGACGCCACACCCGCAAGCGATGCTCTTTTTGAAAGTGCCGATGCGAAATACCTCCTGCCGACCGACTTCCACGGCAAACCGCGCAACAAGAATGTCAGTGGTGCTATCGCTCCTTGATTTGCATTTCAGCTGCTTGCAAACCCCAGCGCTGTAGCGTTCCCTCATCGTTATGTTCGTCCGTTTTTTTGTGCTGATCCTGGTCTGGACCACCGTGGGTTCTCCTGGATGGGCCGCTGATGGCGTCCGCTTGTTCCCCGGAGTTCCCGTCGTTGTGGCTGATTCAGAGCCTCTCCCTGTGCGAAAGGCAGCG
>CANETF010000091.1 GCA_947440575.1 Verrucomicrobiaceae bacterium | reverse complement strand
CCTCCGGCGCTCCCAAATCAACGGCCACCTCTTTTCTTAAAATGCTCTAGTGGCCGATTCGAAGGTCAGGAGACCTCTCACGGGAGTGAGCCGTGAGAGGTGACCTTAGATCGATCCTCAAACGGACACGGGCTTGCCGGTTTGGGCGGACTTGTAGATGGCGTCAATCACTTGCATGAGGCGAAGGGCTTGCTCGGGGGTGTTGAGCGGAGCGGCTTTGCCTTGGATGGCTTCGATGAAGTTGGCGGCGGAACCGATGCGGCCCATGTCCTCGCAGGCGGGGGTGACGATGCTGCGGTTGACGCTATTGCCATTTTCCTGGACGTAGAGTTCGCAGGTGTCGATGGCGGTGTTATCAAGGCCATCGATGCCGAAGAGGCGCTCGACCTTGCCACCGGCCTTGGTACCTTGGAAGACGACAGAGACTTCCTCGCGCTTGACCATTTCGGCCCAGGACACTTGGAGGCTGAGGACTTGACCGGTTTTGAAGGTGACGAAGCCGTGGGCGGCGTTTTCGACATCGGTGGTGCCGCCGACGCGGTCTGGGATGCCCCAGGGGCCTTTGAACTGCTTGTCCTGGATGAATTCGGAAAAGGTCTG
Source organism: Verrucomicrobiaceae bacterium (assembly GCA_947440575.1). Lineage (GTDB taxonomy): Bacteria > Verrucomicrobiota > Verrucomicrobiia > Verrucomicrobiales > Verrucomicrobiaceae > JAGRPD01. The sequence goes on along the minus strand of CANETF010000091.1, from coordinate 15,533 downwards.
GCCGAGGACGTGAGCGGGTTCGGGGTAGCCCATGAAGTACATGGCGAGGTCGACCATGTGCAGGAGGTCGATGAGCGGGCCGCCACCGGAGAGGGCTTTGGTGGTGAACCAGCCTCCGAAGCCGGGGATGCCGGTGCGGCGGATCCACTTGGCTTGGGCGGAGTTGATGGTGCCGACGGCGCCTTGTTTGATGTAGTTCATCATTGCCTGGGACTCAGGGCGGGCGCGATTGTTGAAGTTGAAGAGCACCTTTTTACCTGCCTTTTTGGCGGCCACGATGATCTCCTTCACTTCTTTGGCGTTGAGGGCCGGGGGTTTTTCGGAGAAGACGTGTTTGCCGGCCTTGAGGCATTGGATGGTCAGGGGCTTGTGGAATTTGTTGGGGACGATGACGCTGACCGCCTTGATTTCCGGGCTGCCTTTTAGCATGGCCTCGACGGATTCGTATGATTTGGCGATGCCGTATTTTTCGGCGGCCTTAGCGGCGGCGCCGGGGGCGGCGTCGGCGACGGCGACGATCTCAGCGCCGGCTTGACGGAAACCCGCCGCGTGATACTGCAACATGCCGCCGGCTCCGATAACTCCTACTTTGATTGACATAAGACTTGATGGTTGGGTGAATTGATATGGGGAACGAGAAATCGAAAATGGGAGGCGGGATGCAAAGTGTCAAGACTCAATCCTGTTTGGGGCGGAGTGAAGGGATGCCTGAAAAACCTGGGATACACCGACGTTCAGGAAGCATGCCGTTCTTTCGAATCATCACTTTAGTCTTGGGGCTCAGTTCCTTGGGGGCTGCCGAACACCAAGACAAAGTTCTGCTGGCTCACTACATGCCGTGGTATGCGACGAAGGAGGTGAGTGGGGAGTGGGGCTGGCATTGGACGATGGGGCATTTTGATCCGGATCAGAAGAAGTGGGACGATCAGCGAGAGATCGCCTCGTACGACTACCCCCTCATTGGACCCTATGACTCGGGGGATGATCAGGCGTTGGAGTGTCAGGTGCTGCTGATGAAACTGGCCGGGCTCGATGGGGTCATTGTTGACTGGTATGGAACCAGCAAGATACATGATCATGCTGTGAATCATCGCAATGCGCAAAAGCTGATCCCGTGGCTCAAGAAAGCGGGGTTGAAATTTGCGATCTGCTATGAGGATCAGGCGGTGAAGACTTTGAAAGAGGGTGAAGACCTGAAACAGGCTCAGAAGGATCTTGATTGGGCGCAGGAGCACTGGTTTGGCGATGCGAGTTACGTGATGCACGAAGGGCGACCGGTCTGCCTGGTTTTTGGGCCGCAGCATCTGGAATGGAATTTTGATCTGAAGACCAAGCCGATTGTTTTTGGTCTGCCACATCTTGCAAAGGCGAGCGGACTGGAGGGTGTGTTTGCTTGGCCGCCCGTCAGTGGGGGCAAGTCCGTTTCGCCGGCGCAATGGACGAAGGAGATCAAACTGATTTATGATCGGGATGAAAAGTTGATTGCGACTGCTTTTCCGGGGTTCAAAGACATCTACAAGCAAGCGGGAGTGCACGAAAGCTACGGCAGCATTGCGGCGCGTGATGGCAAGACTCTGGCGGAATCGCTCGACCTCGCGATGAAGAGCAAGGCGCCGCTTGTTCAGATTGCGACGTGGAACGACTATGGCGAGGGGACGGTGATCGAGCCGACACGCAACAATGGCTATCGCTGCCTTGAGGCTCTGCCGCGATGCGGGAGCAAGGCGGATCTGCGGCTGCCGGTGATGCTTTATCAGCTTCGCAAGCGGGGTGGTGACGTGGCGAAGCTTGATCGAGCCGCCGAGATGCTCTTTGCTTCCGAGAACCGTGAAGCGGAAGCCATGCTTGGGGAAGTCAGTCTGGAGTTGGGCAGGCAATTGACCGACTCCAACTATCATCTAACGACGGATCTTCTTTATCGTGAAGAGAAGGTCGTCTCTGACGAGCAGCATCAACGGTGCCGACTAGACGTTTACGCGCCTGCGAAAAAGCGGTCGTTTGCCACGGTGATCTGGTTTCATGGGGGCGGGCTGACCCATGGAGAGCGAGTCATTCCACTGCCGTTGCGCAATCAGGGGATCGCGGTGGTCGCTGTGAACTATCGTCTCAGTCCGGAGGTGAAATCGCCTGTTTTCATTGAAGATGCGGCGGCTGCAATCGCCTGGACGTTCAAGCATATTGCGGAGTTTGGGGGAGACCCGGAAAGGGTTTTTGTCAGTGGCCACAGTGCGGGCGCCTATTTGAGCCTGATGTGCGGGCTAGACAAACGATGGCTAGCGAAACACGATTTGGATGCGGATCGAATTGCGGGTTTGATTCCATTGAGTCCCCAGGTAATCACGCACTTCACGATTCGAGAGGAGCGAGGCATAGAAGAAATCCAGCCCATTGTGGACGAATTCGGACCGTTGTTTCATGTGCGTCGAGAGGCGCCTCCGATCCTCCTCATCACTGGCGATCGGGAGAAGGAACTCATGGGCCGCTACGAAGAGTGCGCGTATTTTTGGCGGATGATGAAGCTTGCCGGGCATGACCACACAACGCTGCATGAGATGGATGGATTTGATCATGGGAAGATGCCGGAGCCTTCATTTCCGTTGCTGTTGAAGTTTGTAGAGGACAAGAGCGGTGCAACTGTGAAAGAATAGAGGATGGCTATTTATGGAACCGCGCTGCTCTCTGCCTGCCTGCTGGCCGGGTTGACGCTGGGACGTTGCCTTGGCGAGTTGCTGGGAGTGGATGCGGATATTGGAGGGGTGGGGATTGCGATGATTCTGCTGATACTGGGTTGTGATTGGCTTTACCGCAGCGGGCGGATGAAACCCCCTACTGAGGTGGGGATTTCTTTTTGGGGTCAGATTTATGTGCCGATTGTGGTGGCGATGGCAGCGAGTCAGAACGTGCTGGGAGCGCTTTCGGGAGGATTGATGGCGATTTTGGCGGGATTGGCGGTCGTGATGGTTTGTTTTGTTTTGGTCGGGGTGTTGGTGCGTTGGGGAGGAGGCGGGGAATCGTCATGATCCAGGTGCTGGAGGCGGTGTTAACCAAGAATGCGTTGCTGACAGCCTTTGCGGTCGTTGGATTGACGATGCTGGTGTCCTACTGGGTGTCGGCAAAACTGACGCGCGGCCGGTTGCATGGCAGTGCCATAGCGATCTTGATCGGGTTGCTCATGGCGGCGCTTGCTGGTGGCAAGCAAGGGGTAGCGGAGATTCCGATGCTCTCGGGGATGGGATTGATGGGCGGGGCGATGCTGCGCGACCTGGCGATTGTGGCGACGGCCTTTGGGGTGAGAATGGAGGAGTTCACGAAGAGTGGAGTGATTGGGGTGGTGTCGCTTTTCACGGGTCTTTTGGTCTCATTTTTGGTGGGAGGGGTGGTGGCTTTTGCGTTTGGCTATCGGGATGCGGTGAGCATCACCACAATTGGAGCGGGAGCGGCGACGTACATTGTGGGGCCGGTGACTGGTGGCGCACTGGGGGCGAGTTCCGAGATCATTGCATTGAGCGTCGCTGCGGGGCTCGTGAAGGCGATCGTTGTGATGATTGCTACGCCATTCGTGGCGAAGCCGATCGGCTTGAACAGCCCGCGTGCCGCCATGATTTTTGGCGGACTCATGGGAACCAACAGTGGTGTGATGGCGGGACTTGCCGCGACCGATCCGAAGCTGGTTCCCTACGGTGCGATGACAGCGACCTTTTACACGGGTCTGGGTTGCCTGCTGGGGCCGTCCGTCCTTTTCTTTTTCGTCCGAGCCATCTTATCCTTTGTATGAACGAACTCACCCTTATTGCCCGAGCCACATTGCACCGCGACGCGGTTGCCTTTCGCGCCGCCAAGAGCACGCACAGCTATCAGGAACTGTTGGACCGTTCGGCAGACCTCGCCACGGCCCTGCTGGGCGAGGAGGATGATTTGAAGGAGGCGCGAGTGGCGTTGCTGGTTCCGGCGGGGTTTGAGTATGTGGCAGCGCAGTGGGGGATCTGGCGGGCGGGAGGCATCAAGCTGCCGATTTGCCTGTCGGCGACGGAGTCCGAGTGGGAGTATGCGCTGACGGATTCGGGAGTGAGTGTGGTGATGGCAGATGCGGCCATGGCGGCGAAGATCCGGCCGCTGTGCGAGAGGCTTGGGGTGAGGGTGATGGATGTCAGTGAGATTCGGTCGGGGTCGGCGAAGGCGCTGCCTGAGATCTTTCCGGATCGGCGGGCGATGATTCTTTACACGAGCGGGACGACGAGCAAACCGAAGGGGGTGGTGACCACCCATGCGAACATTCAGGCGCAGATTGAGAGTTTGGTGGAAGCTTGGGAGTGGAGTGCGGCGGACCGTGTGCCGCTGTTTTTGCCGATGCACCACATTCATGGGATCATCAATGTGACCAGTTGTGCCTTGTGGAGCGGTGCGACCATAGAACCGTTTGAGCGGTTTGATTTGAACGCCATTTTGAGGCGTGTGCGTGATGATGCCTACACGCTGTTCATGGCGGTGCCGACGATTTATGTGAAGCTGATTCAGGCGCTTGAGGCGGCGTCAACGGAAGACAGGGCGGCGATCGTCGGTGGGTTTGCCAGGATGCGACTGATGGTGTCGGGGTCGGCGGCGCTGCCCGCGAGTGTGCATGAGCAATGGACAGCGCTCACCGGCCAGAAGTTGCTTGAGCGATATGGGATGACTGAGATCGGCATGGGGTTGTCCAACCCGTATCATGGCGAGCGGCGACCGGGAGCGGTGGGGCGACCGCTGCCCGGGGTGGAGGTGCGGCTCAAGGCGGAGGATGGCGGGATTGTGACGGATGAGAATGTGCCGGGTGAGATACAGGTGCGCGGTCCGGGGGTGTTTCGGGATTATTGGAATCGTCCCGAGGCCAGTGCGGAGAGTTTTGACGGGGACTGGTTTCGGACAGGGGACATGGCGGTGTTGGAGACGGGGTATTATCGAATCATGGGTCGGCTGAGCGTGGACATCATCAAGAGCGGGGGCTACAAGCTCTCCGCGCTTGAGATCGAAGCGGCGCTGCTGGAGCATCCGCTGATTGCCGAGTGCGCCGTGATTGGATTGTCGGATGAGACGTGGGGAGAAGCAGTGACGGCGGTGGTGGTGACGAAGGAGCATGCGCCGCTTGAGCTTGCGGGTCTGCGTGACTGGTGCAAAGGGCGGCTGTCGGTTTACAAGGTGCCGCAGCGTCTTTTGGTGGTGAACGAGTTGCCGAGGAATGCGATGGGCAAGGTGACGAAGCCTGCGGTGAAGTCTTTGTTTTTATGAGCCGAAAACTTTTGTTTGCCGCGTTGGGGTTGCTGGTTCCAACACTGGAGGCAGCCGATGGAGGTTCATCGATGCCGGTGAACATGATTCTTGGGACGCAGGCGATTGGCGGGCGGTATCATTTCACCGAGGAAGCGCCGCTGTTGGAGAGTGCGAAGTTGATCGCGGAGTTGGGGTCGGGGATCATGAAGTTTTCGATTTCAAAACAGGCTTCGTTTGGGAAGACCAAGGCGAATGTTTTGGAGCGGGACGAGTCTTTGAAGACCCTGACGGATGTGGCGAGCCGAGAGCCTGCGCATCGGGCGGTGTTGGACATGCCGTTCACGCATTTTTTGATTTGGGCGTATCCTTTTACGTCGAAGGGGAGTGCGGGCACGTTTAAGGCGGCGGAGCGGGAGTTGGAGTATCGGGAGATGTATGACTTTGCGTGTCATTTGCTGCGGACTTATCGTGGGACGGGCAAGAGCTTTTATTTGGGGCATTGGGAGGGGGATTGGCACTTGCGACCGCATTTTGATCCGAAGCAGGGATTTCCGGAGGGGTATGAGGCGAGTTTTGTGGCGTGGCTGAAGGTGCGGCAGCAGGCGGTCGATGATGCGAAGCGGGACACGCCTCACGAGGGGGTCTGGCTTTGGCATTACACGGAGGTGAATTTGGTTCTGCCGTTTTTGAAAGGGGGGCAATGCATCACGAATGACATCCTGCCGCAGGTGGATGTCGATTACGTGAGTTACTCGTGTTATGACAGTTTGCAGAAGGGGATCCGGGAGGATTTGTTTGCGGCACTGACGCACATTGAATCGAAGTTGAAGCCCAAGCCGACGATTACGGGCAAACGGGTGTTCATTGGGGAATATGGATTTCCGGCAAGGCGTTATTCAGCTGAAGAGCAGAATAAGAAGAGCATTGATGCGATGATTGCCGGGCTCGAGTGGGGGTGTCCGTTTGTGCTTTACTGGGAGTTGTATGACAACGAAGGGACGCCGGAGAAGCCGGGGGGATTTTGGATGATTGATGAGAAGAACGAGAAGCAACCGATCTGGGAAACGCACCGGCGGTTTTATGAGTGGGCGCGGAAGCAGTCGCTGTCGGATGAGGCTTTTCGAAGCGAAGCGATTCGGTGGTTGAAGACGGCAAATTAGTCCTCGACGCCGATGTCTTCGTTCCAGAGGCTGGGGTGATTGGCGATGAAGTTCTTCATCAGTTGAATGCAAGTGGGGTCCTGGAGGATGGTGAGGTCGATGCCTTGTGAGCGCACGTAGGTTTCGGGGCCTTGGAAGGTGATGTTTTCGCCGACGATGATTTTGGGGATTTTATAGAGGAGCGCAGCGCCCGAGCACATGGGACAGGGGGAGAGGGTGGAGTAGAGGGTGCAGCGGGCGTAGACGTCGGCGGTGAGACGGCCGGCGTTCTCGAGGCAATTCATTTCGGCGTGGTGGATGACACTGCCGTGCTGGACGCGCTGGTTGTGTCCGCGACCGATGATGGTGTCATCGCAGACGAGAACGGAGCCGATGGGGATGCCACCGGAGGCGAGGCCTTTTTGGGCTTCTTCGATGGCGGCTTGAAGGAAGACGTCCATGAGATCAAGCGGGGACGGGAGTTAGTAGAGGGAGCAGGGCGGGGATGACATCGTTGATGTCGGAGACGACGATGCAGGAATCGCCGCGACCATGGCTATGAAGGAGGGTGACGAGAGAGTCCCAGAAGCCGGAGCCGTCGGGCATGGGGCGGTTGAAGATGACGATTGGTTTGCCTTCCATGAGGGGATCGTTCTGGCTGCGGAAGATGAGGAGGGCGAGAAGTTCCTGCATGGTGCCGGATCCGCCTGGCATGATGACGAAGGCATCGGAGTGCTCGATCATGATTTCCATGCGGGTGTAGATGTCGGGCTTCAGCCAGAAGGTGGAAAGGCCATCGGGGAGGCCTTCGAGTTCGATGATGTGAGGAACGTTTGACCCTGCGGTGTAGCCCCCGGCGTCGACGCTACCGCGGACAACGGTGCCCATGATGCCGGACTTGCCGGCACCGGAGACGCAGCCGAGTTGGTTTTCGGCGAGTTGTTTGCCGAGAATGTAGCCTTCGTTGAGGTAGCTTTCCTCCTCAATGGAAGCGGAGCAGAAGACGCAGACGTTGCCGATGAGATTTGAAGGAGGCGGGGTTTCGAAGCCTTTGACGGAGATCGAGAAGTGGCGCTCGCGTCCGGCGTCGGGTGGAGGACGGGTGGCGGCGGTTTTCAGGGTGGGTAGAACGTCGGCGACGGAGTCGACGGGGAGCAGGAACTCCTGATGATTTTGTTTGATGGTGCCTTGGCGTTGGAGTTGGGAGAGGACATCGAAGAAGCCGGTCCAGGAATTGTCGCCATTCAGGATGAGAGTGGGTTTGGACTGGAGGTTGGGGTCGAGGGTTTGGTAGCCGACGAAGATGGAGATGGCCTTGAACATGTCCTCGAGGCTGGGGTGAGGAGTGAATAAAAAGGCGTTGGACTCGATGATGCGTTTTTCGATATTGCCCAGAGTGATGCGTTGATCGCCATTGGAGTTGTAGATGTTCCAACCGGCGCGGAAGAGGATGGAGAGGAGATCGGCGCGGAGTTCGCGAGCGGGGTTGATTTCTTGATCGGGGTCGTTGAGGACGGTTCCGGAAAGGCGGATGATGGGCATGGTTGGATGATTGAAGGGTTGATTGGAAGGAAGAGAAAGGAGGAACGACTGGAAAAGTTACCTGTGGGATTGACCACCTTGGCAAGGTTTGTGCTCATTCGTGAATTTCATTTATTTCAAAAGTTCATAAATAGCAGAAATCATGCCTACCCTGAAAACGACTGTCGACGGACTTGTGATGCAGAATCCCTTTGTGATTGGATCGGGTCCTCCTGGAACGAATCTGCAAGTGATCATGCGCGCTTTCAAAGAGGGTTGGGGTGGTGTGATTGCGAAGACGATCAGTTTGGATTCGACGAAGGTGATCAATGTGAGTCCGCGTTATGCGAAGCTGAAGTCGGGGGACGGCAAAGAGGTGATTGGATGGGAGAACATTGAGCTGATCAGTGACCGGAGTTTTGACAAGTGGCTGGAGGAGTTCAAGCAGATCAAGGATGCGTATCCTGAGGGGATCTTGATTGCGTCGATCATGGAGGAGTTCAACAAGGACGCGTGGTGTGAGATCACGGAGCGGTGTCAGGATGCGGGAGTGGATGCTTTTGAGTTGAATTTCTCGTGTCCGCACGGGTTGCCGGAACGGAAGATGGGAGCGGCGATGGGGCAGGATCCGGGGGTGCTGGGGGAGGTTTGTGAATGGGTGAACGCGGTGTCGAAGATTCCGGTGTGGGCGAAGATGACGCCGAACATCACGCACATTGAAGATCCATCGAGGGCGGCGCTGGCGGCGGGTTGCGAGGGGATCAGTGCGATCAACACGATCAGGTCGGTGATGGGGGTGAATTTGGATACGCTGAGACCTGAGCCGACGGTGGAGGGCTATAGCACGCCGGGGGGGTATTCGAGCAAGGCGGTGAAACCGATCGCGCTGCGGATGGTGATGGAGATTGCGCAGATGATCCGGAAGGAGTTTCCGGGGCGGACGATCTCGGCGATGGGCGGAGTGGAGACGGGACGGGATGCGGCACAGTTTATTTTGTTGGGTGGAGACACGGTGCAGGTGTGCACGGGCGTGATGAAGTTTGGGTATCCGATGGTGAAGCAGTTGTGCGAGGAATTGCTGGAGTTCATGGAGTCGAAGGGGTTTGAGACGCTGGATGACTTCAAGGGGCACAGTTTGGGTTACTTCACGACTCATGCGGAGTTGGTGAGGTTGCAGGCGGAGCGGAAGATCAAGGACAGCGAGGCGGCGAAGGCCAAGACGGTGGCGAAGGACGGCGACTGGGACGGCGATGAGTTTGTGAAACAATCCAACGATCTTGCGACTAACTGATATGGAAGTGCTTCCTAACTTGATCGGTGGTCAGTGGTGTTATTCGGCGGCCACGGAGACGGTGCCGGTGATGAATCCTTCGCGGGGGGAGGTGATTGCGGATGTGGCCTTGGGTTCGGCGGCGGATGTGGATCTGGCGGTGCAGGGAGCGTTGAAGGCGTTTCCGGATTGGGCGGCGACACCGCCGAACGAGCGGGCGCAGGTGATGTTCCGGTTGAAGGGATTGCTGGAGGCGGAATTTGAGTCGCTAGCGCGGGGGATTTCGCGGGAGCATGGTAAGACGTTGATTGAAGCGAAAGGGGATTTGAGGCGGGGGATCGAGGTGGTGGAGTATGCGTGCGGGGTGCCGACGTTGATGATGGGGGAGAGTTTGGAGAACATTGCGCGCGGGATTGATTGTCACACGGACCGGGTGCCGTTGGGCGTGGTGGCGGGGATTTGTCCGTTTAATTTTCCGGCGTTGGTGCCGATGTGGATGTGGCCGGTGGCGCTGGCGTGCGGGAATTGTTTTGTATTGAAGCCATCGGAGAAGGTGCCGTTGACGATGCAGCGGGTTGCGGAACTGATGCGGATGGCAGGATTGCCTGACGGGGTTTTTTCGATTGTGCACGGCGGTCGCGAGGTAGTGGATGCGATTCTGGAGCATCCTGAGATCAAGGCGATTTCATTCGTGGGATCGACGGCGGTGGCGGAGCAGATTTACCGGAAGGGATGTCACTATGGGAAGCGGGTGCAGTCGGCGGGGGGAGCGAAGAATTTTTTGGTGATCCTGCCGGATGCGGATCCGGGTCCGACGGCGACGGCGCTGCGGGACAGCGCTTTTGGGTGTGCGGGCGAGCGGTGCATGGCGGGGTCGGTGGCAGTGTGTGTGGGGGAGGCGGGGGACAGGGTTTTGCCAGGGCTGGTGGACATCATTCAGCAGATGAAGGTGGGGCCGACGGATGGCGAGGCGCAACCGGACATGGGGGCGGTGATCACGGCGGCGCATCGGGATCGGGTGAATGAGTTGATCTCGCTGGGGGAATCGAAGGGCGGGAAGGTGCTGGCGGATGGTCGGGGCACGTCGGTGGCGGAGGCGCCGGGGGGATTTTATGTGCGGCCGACGATCATTGATGAGGTGGATTACTCGAATGACATTGCGACGACGGAGATTTTTGGGCCGGTGTTGAGTGTGATGCGGGCGAAGACTTTGGATGAGGCGATTGCAGCGGCGAATCGGCAATCGTATGGCAATGGAGCGTGTGTGTTCACGACGTCGGGCAAGGCAGCGCGGGAGTTTCGGACGCGGGTGTCTGCCGGGATGGTGGGAGTGAATGTGGGGGTGCCGGCGCCGATGGCGTATTTTCCGTTCACGGGATGGAATGCGAGTTTCTTTGGCGATCTGCACATGCAGGGCAAGGAGGGGGTGCAGTTCTACACCAAGCAGAAGACAACGACGACACGGTGGTTTAGTTTTGGTGAGGGTGACATTTGGGTGAAGTCTTGATTCCACGCGTTTGAGTTTATGAGCTTGCTGATTCGAAATGGGACGATTGTGACGGCGGACGACACGTTCGTTGGCGATGTGTTGTGTGAGTGTGAGACGATTGCGGCGGTGGGATTTGATTTGCAGGCGCCGGAGGGTGCTGAAGTGGTGGATGCGACGGGGAAGTATGTGTTTCCCGGTTTTATTGATCCGCATGTGCACATTTATCTGCCGTTCATGGGGACATATGCGAAGGACGATTATGAGTCGGCGAGCAAGGCGGCTTTGGTGGGTGGGACGACGACATTGATTGAGATGTGCTGTCCGTCACGAAGCGAGGATCCGCTGGAGGCTTTGGCGTTGTGGAAGAGCAAGGCGGCGGGGTTATCGGCGTGCGATTACACGTTTCATTTGGCGGTGACGCGGTTTGATGAGGGGACGGCGGAGAAGTTGAAGGTGGCGGTGGAGGAGGAGGGGATTGCGTCGTTCAAGGTGTTTCTGGCTTACAAGGGAGCGTTTGGGATTGATGACCATGAGTTGTATCAGACGCTGAAGACGGCGAAGGCGTTGGGGGCGATTGTGACGGCGCATTGTGAGAATGCGGAATTGGTGACGGAGTTGCAGGGGAAGTTGGTGGCGGAGGGGAAGGTCGGGCCGGAGTGGCATGAGCCTTCGAGGCCTGTGGAGGTGGAGACGGAAGGGTGTCACCATTTGATGACGTTTGCGGAATTGACTGGAGCGCATGTGTATGTGGTGCACACGAGTTGCGAGGAGGCGGTGGCGGTGCTGAGCGCGGCGCGGGCTCGGGGGGTGCAGGTTTGGGTGGAGACGGTGATTCCTTATTTGGTGCTGGATCAGACGTATGCGCAGCGTCCTGACTTTGAAGGGGCGAAGTATGTGATGAGTCCGCCGATTCGGGAGGCGAGGCATCAGCCGGTGTTGTGGGAGGGACTGGGGGACGGGACGATTGACACGGTGGGGACGGATCACGCGCCGTTTGATTTCAAGACGCAGAAGCACATGGGGCATCCGGAGGCGGACAAGGCGTTGAATGCGGATTTCACGCCACGCGGGTCGGCGGCGAATTTCACGATGATTCCGAATGGGATTCCGAGTGTGGAGGACCGGGTGAATTTGCTGTTCACGGAGGGGGTGAAGAAGGGGCGGCTGGATTTGCAGACGTTTGTGAAGGTGGCGAGCACGGCGGCGGCGAAGGTGTTTGGGTTGTATCCGCGCAAGGGGGCGATTGCGGTGGGGAGTGACGCGGACTTGGTGGTGTATGATCCGGAGTATCGCGGGGTGATCTCGGTGGAGACGCAGATGATGAACACGGATTACTCGGGTTTTGAGGGGCGGGCGATTGAGGGGCGGCCGAGTTTGGTGACGGTGCGGGGAGAGGTGGCGGTAAGGGACGGGGTGTTTGTGGGGACGCTAGGGCGTGGGGCGTTTCTGCGGCGGGAGCCGACGCATTTTTGAGTGTGAGGTTTTGGAAACCCGAGTGGCACGAATGGGCGCTGTTCGTTTTGAACTTGTTTGACGGATGGAGCCTGCGGGTCAGGAGTTGACTTGTGGGCTTTGTGCGCCCATTGTGGAGCACAATGAAAACTGCGACAGTTCGAGATTTGCGAAACCGCTACACTAGTCTGCTGGATTGGATTGTCGCGGGAGAGGAGATTGTGATCACGCAACGGGGCAAGGCGATTGCGAGGTTGATTCCGGAGCAAGATGCTTCCGTTCAGAAAGTGGATTGGTCACAGAGTCCGGCGGTCAAGCGTGATCGCTCTGATGCGCGTCAGATGACGGAGAAGGAGTCTCTTGAAATGGTTCACGATGCCGGTGGAAAATGGTAGTCTGTGCTGACACTAGCTTCTTGTTCTCACTCTATGGGAACGACGCTAACACAGCGCGTGCGGTGAAGTGGATGAAGTCCCAGCGGTTTCCGCTGACTCTGACTGCTTTGAATGAATATGAGTTGGGCAATGCATTGCGTTTCGCGGAATTCCGAAAGGGGATTGGGCAAGGAGAGGCGGCGTTGTTTTGGTCCCAATATGAAGCGGATCGAACAAGCGGCAGGATTAAGATCCACGTTTGCAACCTTGCTGACGTGGTGGATGAGGCGAGAAGACTTTCGGCAACTCACACTCTTACAGGAGGACATCGTGGGTTTGACATCCTGCATGTCTCGGCGGCGCTGTTGGTGAAGGCGAAACAGTTTTTGACCTTTGATGCCAACCAAAAGAAGCTGGCGGTAGCGGAAGGTCTGAAGGCGCCGATTTGATCGTGGAGGGCATTCTGGCGAATGCGGCTACGGCGAGTTAGCGGGTGGTGATCCAGGGGATGATTTTGGTGGCTAGGTGGTGGAAGGCGGTGAGGGCTTTTTGGAGGTGGTCTTCCTTGGTGTCTTCGATTTTGTTGTGGCTGATGCCGTGGAGGGATTGGACGAACATCATGATGGTGGGGATGCCGGTCATGGCGACTTCGGCGGCGTCGTGGAGGGGGCCGGAGGGGAGGCGGTGGGTGGTGTGGGTGGTTTCGAAGATGGCTTGGTCGCAGAGGGTGATGAGGTCGGGGTGGAAGGGGGCGGGGGGGATGTGCCAGAGGCGCTTCCAGGTGACGGTGGCGCCGGCTTCGGTGGCGAAGCGTTCGCTGGCGTCTTTGGCCTGTTGGAGCATGCGGGCGAGGGCGGCGGGGTCGAGGTGGCGTTGGTCGAGGGTGATCTCGCAGTCTTCGACGACGCTGGTGACGATGCCGGGCTTGGTTTTGCAGGAGCCGATGGTGCAGACGCCGCCTTCGCGGTCGGTGATGGCGTAGGCTTCCGGGGCCATGCGGGCGGCGGCGAGGAAGGCGTCTTTGCGGCGGTTCATGGGGGTGCTGCCGGAGTGGGCGGCCTGGCCATGGAAGTGGATGGCGTGGCGTTCGACGCCGTAGGTGCCGAGGACGGTGCCGAGGGGGAGGTCGAGGTCGAGGAGAACAGGGCCTTGCTCGATGTGGAGCTCCTGGTAGGCGGCGGCGTTGGTGAGTTCGATGCCGCAGGCTTTGACGTTGGCGAGGTCGATGCCTTCGGCGAGGAGGGCGTCGGGGAGGGTGATGCCGTCTTTGTCTTTGAGTGTGGCGGCTTCGGTGAGGTCGAGGTTGCCGGAGCAGGCGGCGGAGCCGAAGAGGCTTTTGCCGAAGCGGGCGCCTTCTTCGTCGGCCCAATCGACGAGGCGCACGGTGACGGGAGGGCCGTCGGGGTAGGTGGCGGCGAGGTGGCGGAGGATGGCGAGTCCGGCGAGGGTGCCGAGGCAGCCGTCGAGCCAGCCGCCGTTGGGGACAGAGTCGATGTGGCCGCCGATGAGGAGGGCGCGCTCGGATTGACCGGGGAGGGTGGCCCAGAGGTTGCCGGCCTGGTCGCGGTGGGATTCGATGCCGGGGATGGCGTCGATTTTTTGCTGGAGCCAGGCTCGGGCGGTGCGCCAGGTGGGGGTGAATGCGACACGCTGGGCGCCGTTTTCGTCCTCTGTGAGCGCGCGGAGTTCTTTGAGTTCGGCGATGGTGAGGGTGGGGTCGAATGCCGGCGAGGTCATGGGGCGATCAGGTAAGTTCGGAGAGGACGGTGTCGAAGACGGCGAGGAGGAAGTCGGCGTCGGCGAGGGTCATGCACATGGGGGGTTTGATGCGGATGACGGAGCCGTAGAGGCCGCCTTTGCCGACGATGAGCTGGTGGTCTTTGCAGCGTTCGAAGAAGGCGGTGGTGAAGGCGGAGGCGGGCTGGCCGTCGAGGACGAACTCAACGCCGAGGATGAGGCCGGAGCCGCGGACGTTGGCGATGATGGGGAATTCGGCCTGGAGTTTTTGAAGGCCGGCGATGAGGTGGTCGCCGATGGTTTTGCAGCGGGCCATGGTGTTGTCCCGGAGCATGATGTCGAGTGTGGCCTTGCCCTGGGCCATGGCGAGGGGATCGCCGCCGAAGGTGTTGAAGTGGATGCGGCCCGCCATTTTTTCGGCGATGGCGTCGGTGGTGACGACGGCGGCGAGAGGGAAGCCGTTGCCGATGGATTTGGCCATGACGACGATGTCGGGGATGACACCATAATTTTGGAAGCCCCAGAAGTTGGTGCCGGTGCGGCCGAAGCCGGTTTGGACTTCATCGGCGATGCAGACGCCGCCGGCGTTGCGGGTGTGGGCGTAGGCGTGGGTGAGGTAGTCGGGCGGGTAGGGGACGGTGCCGCCGACGCCTTGCATGGGTTCGGCGATGAAGGCGGCGACTTTGCCGCAGGTGCCGAACTTGATGATGTCGAGGACTTCTTCGGCGTATTGTTTGCCGGCTTCGGGGGCGTCGTAGGGGATGGGTCCCCAGACGGGGTGCGGGGCTTTCAAGTGCTGGAAGCCGGGCATGGTGGCGACGGGGAATTTCCAGGTGTGATGGCTGGTGAGGGACATGCCGACGGCGTTGCCGCCGTGGTAGCAGTTGCGGAGGGAGAGGATGTCGTGGTTGCCGGTGTGGAGGCGGGCCATGAGGATGGCGAGGTCGTTGGCTTCGGAGCCGGAGTTGACGAAGTAGACGCGGTTGAGGGGATCCGGGAAAGTGGAGGCGAGGGTTTCGGCGTATTCGACGACGGTGGGGTGGAGGTAGCAGGTGGGGGCGTGCTGGATGAGGCCGGCCTGGGCGACGAGGGCGGCGGTGACTTCGGGATGGCAGTGACCGACGGAGACGGTGCAGATGCCGCCGAAGCAGTCGAGGTAGCGGCGGCCGGTTTCGTCGAAGAGGTATTGCATTTTGCCTTCGACGGGCATGAAGGGGTCTTTGTAGAGGAGGAAGATGCCCTGGTTGAGGACGACTTTGCGGCGGGCGAGGAGGTCGGCTTTGGAGGGGCCGGTGTAGGGGGCGGGG
>CANETF010000090.1 GCA_947440575.1 Verrucomicrobiaceae bacterium | reverse complement strand
CCCTCGCCGCTGCCTCAATCGCCCAAGTTCACGGCGCCACCCTCACCAACGGCACCCGCGTCGTCGTCAAAGTCCTCCGCGCCGGCGTCGCCCGCCAGGTCGAAACCGATCTCGAAATCGTCCAACTCCTCGCCGAACTCATGGAGCGCCACTCCACCGTTCTCCGCCCTTACCAGCCCGTCGCCATCGTCCGCCAGTTCCGCAAATCCCTCCTCCGCGAGCTCGACTTCACCGTCGAACGCACCAACCTCGAACGCTTCGCCGAACACTTCGAAAACGACCCCTTCGTCCACATCCCCCAAGTCTTCCCCGACCTCTGCAGTCGCCGCGTCCTCACCATGGATCGCCTCGACGGCATCCCCGGTACCGACACCGCCGCCCTGCAATCCTCCGGCGAAGACCTCGAAACCTTCGCCAGCCGTGGCGCCAGCATGTACCTCGACATGGTCTTCCGCGACGGCTTCTATCACGCCGATCCCCACCCCGGAAACCTCCTCCTCCTCCCTGGCGGTATCGTCGGCGTCATCGACTGCGGCATGGTCGGCCGCATCGACGAACACCTCCTCGAGGACATCGAAGGCCTCCTCTTCGCTGTCGTCGAACGCGACGCCACCGAAGTCGTCACTCTCCTCATGAAACTCGGCGCCGCCAGTCACGAAATCGATCGTGACCGCTTCATTGGCGACATCAGCGACTTCATCGCCGACTTCGTTGGACGCCCCCTCGCAGACATCCAGATCGGCGAAGCCCTCTCCGCCCTCTTCAACATCATCCGCCGCTACCAGGTCGTCCTCCCGCCTCCCCTCGCCATGCTCCTGCGCACCCTCATTCTCCTCGAGGGCACCTCCCGCAAGTTCCATCCAGACCTCAGCCTCGCGCAGCTGATGGAACCCTACTACTCCCGCATCCTCCGCCGCCGCATGTCCCCCGTGCGCATCGCCAAAAAAGCCCGCCGCATGTACCGGGACTGGGACCGCCTCCTCGGTCGCCTCCCACGCGATCTCCGGGACCTCCTCGAGCGCTTCAGCGACGGCACCCTCACCGTCCACCTCGACCACCGCCACCTCGACCCCATCATCAACCGCCTCGTCCTCGGCATCATCGCCGCCGCCATCTTCCTCGGCTCCTCCCAACTCTGGAGCAGCCAGGCCCCACCCCTCCTCGGCGGCGTCTCCATCTTCGGCGCCCTCGGCTACGCCACCTCCATCTACCTCACCTGGCGCGTCCTCCGCGCCGTCAAAAAATCCGGCAACATCAACTCCAAAGACTAACGCAACGCCCGTCAAAAGGCATGGCCAAGTCCTGAGGACCAACGTCTTAAGCTCAATCCCATGCGCACTTGCCTCACCTGGACCTGTCTCTCCCTCGTCGTCCCATTTTCCCTCTTGGCCACTCCCAAACCCCTCTCCGAAGTCAACGACTCATTCGCCAAAAACCTTCCCGCTGGCTGCATCGTCACCGGCGAATTCCGCGACTCCAAAACATCCTTCCATCTCTCCGGCAAAGGCCTCCCCAACCTCGCCCCCGAACAACACCTCTTCGAAATCGGCTCCATCAGCAAGGTCTTCACCGGACTTCTCCTCGCTCAATCCGTCTCCGACAAAAAACTCTCCCTCACCTCCACCCTCCGCGATCTCCTCGGCCCCGACTTCGCTTTCGCCGATCCCAACGTCGCCGCCATCACCCTCGAACAACTCTCCACCCACACCAGCGGCCTCCCCCGCCTCCCCCCCAACATCGGCCCTCATCCGGATACCAGCCCCGACCCCTACGCCGCCTACGACCGTACCGCCCTCCACGACTTCCTCCACGTCGCCACTCTCCCCGGCCCCGCCCCGCACCCCTCCGCCTACTCCAACCTCGCCGTCGGTCTCCTCGGCGACCTCCTCGCTGCGCAAAACAACACCACCTGGGAACAACTCGTCATCGATCGCATCGCCAAGCCCCTCGGCATGACCGACACCCGCGTCACTCTCGACCCCGATTCCCAAAAACGCCTCGCCCCTCCCTTCGAAGGCGCCAAACCCGGCACCAACTGGCACTTCCAAGCCCTCGCCGGTGCCGGGGCCCTCCGCTCCTCCGCAGCCGACCTCATCCGCTTCGGTCAAGCCCTCCTCAACCCCGACTCCACCACGTTCCCCGACGCCATCCGCCTCTTGCTCGCCCCCCGCGCCGATTTCTCCGGTGAGTCCTCCAAAATCGGCCTCGGCATCATCCTCTCCCGCTTCCTCAATCAACCCGCCTGGGAGCACGACGGCGGCACTGGCGGCTACCGCACTTCCTTCCACGTCCAACCCGACTCCCAATCCATCCGCGTCATCCTCATCAACAACGACGCCCTCGCCCCGCCCCTCGTCCTCGCCGCCATCGACCCCCAACCCGCCACCAAAAATCGCCCCGAACTCCCCATCACCCCCGAAGCCGCCCGCGAATACACCGGCGTCTTCGAACTCGACGCCAACAGCCGCTTCACCGTCATCCAACGCGGCGACCACCTCTGGACCCGCCTCACCGGCCAACCCTTCTTCCGCCTCTTCCACTCCGGCAACGACCGCTTCTTCCTCAAGGTCGTCTCCGCCGAACTCCAGTTCGAACGCACCGATGGCAAAATCTCCCATGTCACCCTCTTTCAAAACAACCGCGAACAGCGCGCCACCAAGTCCCCCCAACCTCCCCCCAATCTCATCTTCCGCCCCGCCAAAGACCTCCAACCCTTCGTCGGCACCTACGACCTCGCCCCCGGCGTGTCCTTCACCCTCTCCGTCCACAACGAAACCCTCTTCGCCGAACTCACCGGCCAGCCCAGCGTTCCCATCTTTGAAACCAAACCCAACCACTTCGAATACGACGTCGTCGCCGCCTCGCTCGACTTCAAATTCGACCCCTCAGGCGCCGTCACCACCCTGATTCTCAATCAAAACGGCACCCATCTCGCCCCTCGCCGCCCCACCCCCAAAAAGTAAAGTCTACCCGCATCGCCTTTTCCGCCAAAGTGCTTGCCCCCGGCCTCGATAACGCTTTGTTAAGCCATGCTCTCAGGCACGAAGCTCCCTCTCCCGATGTCCTGCCGCCCCCTCATTCTCAGCCTCCTATCCTTCATCCTCTGTGCCACGGCCTCCGCCTTTGACACCGTGGTTCTGGACGCTGGCCACGGCGGCCACGACCGGGGCGCTGCCATCGGTTACGTCTATGAAAAGCACCTTGCCCTCGATACCGCCCGCCGCGTCGAGGAAATCCTCCGGCGTGAAGGCATCAAAGTCATCATGACCCGCAGCCGCGACGTCTTCATCCCCCTCGCCGATCGCGCCGCCGTCGGCAACCGCTACCGCAACGCCCTCTTCGTCAGCCTCCATTACAACTACAACCGCAGTGGCAGCGGTGCCGGCGCCGAAACCTACTACTACCACGCCACCAGTAAGACCCTCGCTTCCTACATCCAGGCCTACCTCGTTCAGCGCACCCGCATGGCCGACCGTGGCGCCAAATACGCCAGCTTCCACGTCATCCGCAACACCACTCGCAACCCCGCCGTCCTCGTCGAGTGCGGTTTCGTCAGCAATCCCACCGAACGCGCCCGCATGCTCACCGGCGAGTTCCGCGCCCTCATCGCCGAAGGCGTCGCCCAAGGCATCCTCGCCTACAAAAAGGCCAGGTAATCTCCAAACCTATTCCAATCGTGCTCGTCTCGTGCCGCCAAATGCAGGAAATCGAGCACCAGGCCTTCGCCATAGGCGTCTCTGCCGCCGACCTCATGGATCAAGCCGGAGCCGGCATCGCCCAGGCCATCCAGCAATTCCATCCCCGCCCCGGCACCGCCATCCTCTACCTCGGCAAGGGCAACAACGCCGGTGACGCCCTCGTCGCCGCCCGCTACCTCCTCGCCCAAGGCTGGCGCCTCTGGGCCCGACTCGCCTTTCCCCTCGGCTCCCTCAAAGACCTCCCTTCCAACCACTTCGCCTCCCTTAAAAAACAAATCACGACCCAGCCCCACCCCCTCCATCCCTCCGATCTCCCCTCCGGCCCTGTCATCCTCCTCGACGGCCTCCTCGGCATCGGCGCCTCCGGCCCCCTTTCCCCCTCGCTCGCCGCCCTCACCGCTGAGATGAACGCCCTACGCGCCTCCGCCCATGCTCAAACCATCGCCATGGACCTCCCCAGTGGCCTCGATGCCGACTCCGGCATCCCCCATCCCGGCTGCCTCCAGGCCGATCTCACCCTCACCGTCGCCCAAGTCAAAGCCGGCCTCGTCGCCGACACCGCCACCCATCACGTCGGCCGCCTCGCCCTCATCCCCCTCCCCGACCTAATCGCCACCTCCGGCGACCCCGCCGAACTCATCACCCCCGCTCTCCTTCGCCCCCTCTTCCCCCGCCGCTCCTTCGACACCCACAAAACCCAGGCCGGACGCCTCCTCATCATCGCCGGCTCCCCTGGTCTCCTCGGGGCCGCCGAACTCGCCTGTCTCGGTGCCCTCCACAGCGGCGCTGGCATGGTCACCCTCCTGGTCAAACCCAACCTCTACCAGCTCCTCGCCTCCCGCCTTCCTCCCGAAGTGATGGTCAAATCCGTGACCTCCTACTCCGCTGCCCTCGATCTTCCCCACGACGCTCTCGTCATCGGCCCCGGCCTCGGTCGCGCTCACGATCCCGAAATCCTCGATCTCCTCTCCAAAAACCCCGCCCCCACCGTTATCGACGCCGACGCCCTCAACGCCCTCGCCCCCATCCTCCCTGCCTTCTCCCAGCCCGGCCCCCGCCTACTCACCCCCCATCCCGGCGAATGGCAACGCCTCGCCCCCGACCTCGCCACCCCCTCCCTCAACCGCCGCCAACAGGTCGAAGCCTTCACCGCCCAGCACCCCCAACTGACCCTCCTCCTCAAAGGCGCCCGCACCCTCATCGCCCACCACGGACTCCCCACCCGCTACAACAGCACCGGCCACCCCGGCATGGCCACCGGCGGCATGGGCGATGTCCTCAGTGGCGTGCTCGGCTCCTTGCTCGCCCAAAAAATCCCCACCCACGACGCCGCTCCCCTCGGTGCCTGGCTCTGTGGCCGCGCCGCCGAACACGCCGCCCTCCACCAGCACCCCAACGCCACCCTCCCCACCTCCGTCGCCTCCCACCTCGGCCTCGCCCTGCGCGACCTCACCGAATTCGCGTTCTAGGGCGTGTTTGAAAACTCGGGATGTCTAGGCGGCGGGTGCAGGAGGGTGAATGGCGAGGCGCAGGGTGCTGCCGCTATGGGTGAATAACGGCAAACCCTGGAACGAAGCCAGTCACCCTCCTCCACCGTCGCATGGGCGTCTCGAGTTTTTGACCGGTTCTCGAAAAGATTGTCAATTTGATCCGGCGAGCGCAGTGGCTTCAGTGGCAAGAAAGTCGCGCAGCCCGCTATTAAATCAATAGCGGGCAAGCGGCTGACGCAGCCAATGAGGCCGCTCCGCCGCTGGGCAAGGTGACAAGCATTTCGAGAGTCGGTCTAAACACGCCCGAAACCGGTGTCCCTTTCCACTTTCATTTTCTCCTTTTGACCCCACCGTCTCTCATGGAGCCTCTTCTCACCATCGACCCCCGCAACCTTCCCTTCGAAGGCCGCCGCCTCACAGGCACCCTCCCCGTCAGCCTCGTTGAAATCCCCGAAACCAACACCATCCGCCCCACCGGCCCCATCGAATACAACCTCCACGCGGTCCGGGACGACGACAACGTCGTCGTCTCAGGCTCCCTCCGCGCCCCTTTCAGCCTCGATTGCGTCCGCTGCATCGCCCCCTTCGACTACCTGGTCGAAATCGACGACTACGAAATCGAAGTCCCAATCGAAAACGATCAGATGATTGACTTGACTGAAGGATTAAGGGAGGATATTCTGCTAGCCCTCCCGAGCTACCCTCGATGTGAAGACGGAAACGTCTCTCCCCGAGATTGCCCCGCCGAAGGCCTCTTCGAGCCGAATTCAGATAACGAACCGGATCAAGCACCTACGGACAGCAAAACGGCAGATTGGGACGTTCTCGACAAACTCAAATAAGTTACTACACACCCCCATGGCCAACCCCAAGCGCAGACAATCCAAGGAACGCCAACGCCTTCGTCAAGGCTCAGCCCGCTGGCGCGCTCCTCTCCTCAAAACCTGTCCAGAATGCGGCAGCGCCGTCCCAGGACACGTAGCCTGCCCATCTTGCGGCTACTACAAAGGCCGTCAGGTCTTGACCATTCAGGCCGCCGCCGAATAGTCCCCGCGACTCCCCTCAGTTTTCTCAAACCCCGCCGACCCCGCGTCAGCGGGGTTTTTGTTTTACCCCCGCCCACTAACCACTGATCACTGCCCACCCCCTCACCCCGCCTTCGGCACATGCGGCACCAGCACATCAGGCGCCTGCCCCTTCGCGCGCGCGCGCCTCGCCGCCTCCTTCGCAAAAACCTCCTGGGATCGCACCGGCTTGCCAGCCCCATGGGCCACCGCCGGCTCATAAACCCCACTCGACTTCAACACCCGCGCCCGCGCCGTGTCATTGAACGTCGTCTCCAAAATCCCAAACAACCGCTTCCGCGCCCGCGCATCCTCGACCGGCACCAGCAACTCCACCCGCTTCGAAAGATTCCGGTTCATGAAGTCCGCGCTCGAAATATACACCTGCCTCCGCCCGCCCTGCCGGAAACAATAAATCCGCGCATGCTCCAGATAACGGTCAATGATGCTAATCACCTGGATGTTCTCGCTCACCCCCTTGATACCCGGCCTCAGGCAGCAAAGCCCGCGCACATTGATTCGAATCTTCACCCCCGCTGTCGAAGCCGCATAAAGCGCCTCAATCATCTCCCGATCCTCCAACGAATTCATCTTCATCAGAATCTCCGCCTCCTCCCCCTGCCGCGCCCGTTCCGCCTCACTGTGAATCAAACTCACCAGCCGCTCCCTCAACCCAAACGGCGCCATCGAAATTTTCTCAAAGTGCACAAATCGTGACCGACCCGTCACCGTGTTGAAAAACGCACTCGCGTCCGATCCATAATCACCCCGGCACGTCAGATAACTGATGTCCGTGTACAACTTCGCCGTGGACTCATTGTAGTTCCCCGTCCCGAAGTGCATGTACCGCATCATCCGCCCCGCTTCCCGGCGCATCACCAAACAAATCTTCGCATGCGTCTTCAACCCTCGCACCCCATAAACAATCTGCGCTCCCGCCCGCTGCAACTCCTCCGCCCGCTCCAAATTGCGCGCCTCATCAAACCGCGCCTTCAACTCCACCAGTACCGTCACATGCTTGCCCGCCTCCGCCGCCCGAATCAGCGCCGAAATGATCCGGCTGTTCTTCGCTGTCCGATACAAGATCATCTTGATCGCCACCACATCCGCATCCGTCGCCGCCGCCTCCACCAGGTTCAGCACCGGCTCAAAATTCTCAAACGGATGGTGCATCAGAATGTCACCCCGGCGAATCGCCCCAAAAATACCCTCCCCAGGCTCAATGTCCGCACTCGGATACGACTGCCACGTCTCCACCTTCAGCTCATCAAACCCCGGCAGTTCCGCAATCCCAAAATAAGCCCGCAGATCCAGTTCCCCCGGCACCTCATACACTTGAGCCACCCGCGCCCCGCACAACTTCTTCAACACCGCAATCAACCCCTTCGGCGCTCCCTGTTCAATCTCCAAACGGATCGCCGCGCTCACCAACCGCGCATCCAGCACCTGCTCCATCTCACTCGCCAAATCAAACGCGCTCTCGTCATCCACCGCGATGTCACTGTTCCGGCTCACCCGAAACCGCGCCACCGCCGTCACCCGTTCATCCGGAAACAAATGCCCCAAAAACAACTCCACCAAATCCTCGAGATTGATGTACGCATGACGCGCACCTTCCACGTCCGGCACCAGCAAATGCCTCGACAGCTTCCCCGGCAGTGTCACCATCACCAATCGCTTCTCCGCCTGCCCACCCGCGTCCTCAGCCTCCGTCTCCACCTCGCATAGCAACGTGATCTGCAAAGTCGGCAGCATCACGGCCTCCGCTTGATCCAGATCAATCGCCACCGGTGACAGCACCGGATACACACTCTCCCGGAACACACTCTCCAAATAGGTCCGCTGCCCCGGCGTCAAATCAGCCACCCCAAGACGCCGAATCCCCGCCCTTCGAAGCGCCGGCAAAAGATCCTCATCTAGCAGCCGGTAGGTCCGCTCCAAATAAGCCTGCACCCGCTCCGCAATCTGCTCCCACTGCTGAATCGGCGTCAGCCCGCTTGCATCCCGAACCCTCCGCAATTGATCCCGCAGCAACTGCAACGCCCCCACTCGCACCATGAAAAACTCATCCAGATTCGCCGCCGTGATCGCCACAAACTTTGCCCGCTCCAGCAGCGGCAGCGACGCCCGCTCCGCCTCCTCTAACACCCGCTCATTGAACGCCAGCCACGCCAACTCCCGATTGATGAAATGCTCCTCACCAATCACCACCTGAGCCTTGGCGGCCGCACCACTTTTCTTAGAACTTCGTGAGGATGATTTCATAACCGTAAATTTCGCGAAACAGATCGCACTTCGAATTGATCGCCAATTGCTCCACCGTTGTATCCTCCACCCCTGGCGTCACGATCACCAACCGCCCCGCCTCCGGCCTCAGTTGAATCGTCCGGATCCGCTGCGCATGACTGCGATCCAGCGCGTCAGCGATCCGCAACAACGCCGCCAGTTTGAAAATGATCATCCGCTGCTCCCGTGTCAGATCCGAAAAATGCGGGTGACTCGCATCCGGATTGTAGCGCCTGTGATACCTCGCCAGCAACGCCACCATCATGCGCTCACTGCTGCTCAAGCCAAAAATCTCCGTGTTCAGCAGCACATACAGACTGTGTTTGTGATGCTCCCTCGGACTGATGAACATCCCCACCTCATGCAAAATCGCCGCCACTCGCAGCACCAGTTCATACTTCGTATCCAGAGCATGCATGGGCTGCAACTCCCGGAACAACTGCTGCGCCATCGCCGCCACATGCTGAGCATGCTTGCGGTCCGTCTTGTACTTCACCCCGATCTCCGTCGCCGCCTGCACCACCTCTTCCTGGAACGTATTCGCCAGCGGACTCCCCGTCATCAAATCCATCACCAACTCCCGCTGAAAATCCCCACCCGGCACCCACACCTGCTCATCACCAAACCGCCGAGCCAAAGCCAGATTCGTCTGCAGCGCCGCCACCATCCCCTCTCCGCCTGAGTAATGCACATGCAACTCCCTCACCAGCGCATCCGGCGTCAAACGCGCCACCTTCTTCGTGTACCGCTCCAAATCCTGCTCCAGCACCACATACGCCCCCTGTTTTTCCTGCCCGATCTGCGGCGCCGCACTCTGAATCTCCGCCCCGATCGCCACGTGACACTGAATCGTCACATCCGAAAAATCCTGCGCCAAATGATCCACCACTCCCCGAATATGCTCCTCCAAATGGTGCGTCAAATGATCCGCCCCATCCCCATCCGGCGTCGCCACCGCCTCCCTCGCCCGAAAGATCCCCAGCCGATAATTGGAATACCCGCTCAACTTGCCCCGATCAAAAAACAGCGCCCGCGTGTTCCCCGGCCCAATGTGCGTCACAAACGTCTTCGCATCTCGCAACGTCGGCTGCCCCTTCAGTAACCTCAACGCAATCTGGTAAATCAATCGTGTCATGTCGCCGTCATCGATCAACCGCGCCGTCAAACCCGTCGTCATCTGCAACCGATTCAAAAAGATCTCATGGTTCTGTGCCTCAGACAGAATGTTCGTATTGAACAAACGCACCCGCTCCAGCGGAATCCCATACTCCTGCGTCGTGGTCAGATAATCCCCCAAAATCAAAGTCGCCTGCTCCTTCGTTCCCCGCGTGATCGACCCTGTCCTGAAAATGTCCCGCGCCACCGGCAGCGGCCGGTCAAGATAATCCACCGCCTCAAACACATCCCCCTTGCCTCGCACCCCAATCAACAACGACACCGAAGTCGCTCCCACATAAATCACCGCCTCCTCCTTCCCTGCCAAAACGGCAGGCCCTCCAGATAAAGCCGGCGTCGCACCCACTCCCAAATCACTCATACCCGGCGCACCTCCCGCTTCGCACCTTCCGCCCGATGCCGCAACCACGCCACCGATCCCACCGCCACCGCATTGCCACCCAACTTCGCCACCACATACTTGATTGGCTTCGCCAAACTCGGCAGCGCATACCGCGCCACCTCTTCCTTCAACATGTTCACATACAACGAAGGCAACTCCTCCACCAACCCGCCTCCCAAAACAATCCGATCCGGCGCCATCAAGTTCACCACCATCGCCACCCCCAGCCCCAGATAACGCACCGAATTCCCAAACATCACCATCGTCCCCTCGTCGCCCGCTCTCAAAGATCCCGCCAGCGCCTTGCTCTTGATCTCCCGCAAACTTCCCGCCGTCCTCGCATTGAGCGCCTCCGCCTGCCCACGATAGCAAGCCACCCCTCCCTCCGCCGCCAAACTCAACCGACTCGTCAAATCCTCCAGCAGCACCACCCCATGCTGCGCACTGCCAATGTGCGTCCCCGGCAAATAAATCATCCCCAACTCCATCGCCGATACCCCTCGCCCCATCACCAACTCACCATTGTAAACAAACCCCGTTCCCAACCCCGTCCCCGGAAACACCCCCAGCACCGACCTCGCCCCTTTTCCCGCTCCCAGCGCATACTCCCCATAGGTCCCCGCATCCACATCGTTCATCACCTCCACCGGCACTTTGAACACCCCGCCCAAAAGCTGTTTCAAACCCACATTACTCCACCCCAAATTCGGCGCGTTGATCAGCACACCCTTGTCCGGATTCACCAGCCCCGGACACCCAATCCCAATCCCCTTCAACCCCTTCGGCGACACGCCCGCCGCCGCTATCGCCTCTTGAATCGTCTTCACAACCTTCGCCTTCCCCTTGACCAATCCATCCGACCCGTTCGTCGCCTTCCGCGCCACTCCCAACACGTGATACTGCTCATCCAGCACCGTCGCCAGCATCTTGGTCCCCCCGAGATCAAACCCTATCCAAAACGGCACCTCTTTCAGTCCCGCCTTCACGACCTTGCTTGCCTTCCCTGACTTAACCGCCTTCAACACTTTGACGTCCTTGACCGCTTTGACAGCCTTCAGAGCCTTGCCCCCTTTCAACTTCTTCAGAATCTCGTTTTTCGTCGCCATCACCTCGCACTGTTACCCACAGAAACACCTTTGTCAGCCAAAGAACAAGTGACAAAAACTTCCACCCTACTCCGCTCCTGCCACCCCTCCAAAATTCGGATGCCGCTCCTCATCCGTCACCAGCATGTAAGGCAACAATTCAAACGGCGCATCCTCATCGGCCCGACGCACCGGCGCCCATAGCGACTTGTCATCCAATTCCCTCACCCGATACTCAAACGTCTGAAACCACCTCGGCTTCTTCAACTCCTGCCGTTGATGATCAATATACGCCGGATGCAGAATCACGATCTTCTTCTCGTCATACTTCCCTGACTTCACCTTCAACACCCGATACACCCCCGCCACCAGCAGATCACCATAAGGCGCAAAACTCTCCGGACTCGGAACCGGCGTCATCTTCTCCAGCTTCACTTTCACTACCAACTCACCCTCCTCTTCCTCCACCAGCACCGCCTTGCGCACCTCCGCCACCCGCTCCTGCGCCTCCAGCCCACGCCTTCCCAAATCCCTCGCCACCAGCCGAAACGTGTTCCGCCCCCAATCAAAAGCCTCATCCCCCCAAAAATGCATCTTATCCTCCGACTGCGCCTGATACGGATACGAAGTGATCTTCCGGCTATCAATCATCATCCCACCCGGCTCCACCTCTTCCCGAATCGTCTCATACACCGCCTCCTGCACCTCCGTCGAAACACTCCCCGCCTGGGGCGGTGACACCCAGTAGTAGCGCTTCACACTCGGCGCGTTTGCCACCAACCACTGCCTCATCGGCGCCATGTAAGACCGAATCTGCGAACAACTCTTCTCCGGATCCGCCTGCGTCCCTTCGAACAAATCAAAAAAATTGTTCCCGTTCTGCATGATCAAAATGTCCGGCTGAATCTCCGCCACCAAATCCTCAATCTTCGGCACCTTATACCCGTTGGGCGTGTTCCCCGCCGGCACCCCATACACATCACGCACCACCTTCACCCCCTCAGGCTCCCCCGTCGAATCAATCCGCAAAAACCCGCACTGCGTCTTCGCTCCCGCATAAGGCGCGATCTTCATCCACGTCCGCGGATTCGTCCCGCACGCCGCGATCGTATGCACCCGCTCCACTCCCGGACACGCCCGAAACGATGCATCCATCTCATCCGCAAATCCATTCAACCCCATCGAATCACACAGAATCAAAACCCTCAACCCACCCTTCCCACGCTCCGTCAAACACCGCGCCCCCTCCTCCCCCGCAATCTCCAACCCACCCCCAAACGCCTGCCCCACCAGCATCAGCCCAACCACTACCCACCTCAAAACACCACCACCAGTTTCCCAATGCCACCGGGCGGATTTTCCTTCCAACGAGCAACCGTCGGCATGACATTCAATTCGGAAGACAACAGGATGTGATTTCAAGAGAGACAGGCCTCAACAAACGAGCCGCGACATCAGTATATCGCCTACCCAACAAAAGACGCAACCAAACGCCGCTCTTTTTCATGACAACACCAGTCGGAATCAACTTTCAAACCTCGATCAGGCTCCACCACCTCAAATCGACACTCTCTGTCAGTTTCCTCTCCCACCCGGCGTAGTACTCCAGATTCCGCTTCTCATGTTCCCCAGGCTCCTCATCCTCCTAGCCCTCAGCGCCGCATCCGCACTCGCCGACCCCATCCACTTCGGCCGCCAAATCCGTCCCATCCTCTCCGAAAACTGCTTCTTCTGCCACGGCCCCGATGAAGCCAAACGCGAAGCCGGCCTCCGCCTCGACGACGAAACCGCCGCCAAGTCCGACAACGATGGCACCATCGCCATCGTCCCCGGTCACCCCGAAAAAAGTGCCCTCCTCCAGCGCATCCTCTCCACCGACCCCGACGAGGTCATGCCCCCGCCGAAGCTCCACAAAGTCATCCCCCCCGCCCAAGTCGCCCTCCTCACCGAGTGGATCAAACAAGGCGCCCCCTGGGGCAAACACTGGTCCTACGAACCCGTCAAAAAACCCTCCCCACCCTCCACCACACCCCATCCAGTCGACGCCTTCCTCCTCACCCGCCTCACCCAGGAAAAACTCACCTTCTCTCCCGAAGCCCCACCCCACGCCCTCCTCCGCCGCCTCGCCCTCGACCTCACCGGCCTCCCCCCTACTCCCGAAGAAATCGACCGCCTCCTCCCCCTCATCACAACCGACTACCCCTCCGTCGTCGACCACTACCTCGCCAAGCCCGCCTACGGCGAACACTGGGCCTCCCAATGGATGGACCTCGCCCGCTACGCCGACTCCTCCGGCTACCCCTCCGACCAACCCCGCGAAATCTGGGCCTGGCGCGACTGGGTCATCTCCGCCTTCAACCGCAATCAACCCTTCGACCAGTTCACCATCGACCAGCTCGCCGGCGACCTCCTCCCCCAAGCCACCCAGGACCAACTCATCGCCACCGCCTTCCATCGCAACACCATGACCCAAAACGAGGGCGGCACCAGCGACGAAGAATTCCGCAACGCCGCCATCATCGACCGCGTCAACACCACCATGGCCGTCTGGATGGGCACCACCATCGCCTGCGCACAATGCCACACCCACAAATACGACCCCATCACCATCACCGAATACTACCAGTTCTACGACTTCCTCAACCAAACCGCCGACGCCGACAAAAAAGACGAAGCCCCCTTCCACAGCTTCCTTACTTCCGAGCAACAATCCCAACGCACCTTTCTCCAAAAGGAAATCCATCAGCTCGAAACCCAGTTCAAAAATCCCCCAACCGAATGGCTCGCCGGTCTCGATACCTGGGACTCCCAGTTCCCTCGCGATCTCGCTTGGCAAACGCCCTCGCCCTCCTCTGCACTCGCCCAATCCAAACACCCCATCCAAATCGCCCCCAACGGCTCACTCTCCGTCGAGAAACCCGCTGAGACCGACACCTACACCCTCACCCTCCCCCTCAAAGACCCCCAACTCACCGCCATCCAACTCCGCACCGAACCCACCACTCAAAACTTCGTCATCACCAGCGTCACCGCCGACCTCGTCCCCTCCACCACCACACCCCCACCCGCCGCCCGCTACGTCCGCCTCGAACTCCCCGGAAACAAACGCTTCCTGCAACTCGCCGAAATCGAAGTCCTCTCCTCCGGCCAAAACATCGCCCGCAAAGGCAAAGCCACCCAAAGCAGCCGCTACACCACCGCCGACGCCTCCCTCGCCATCGACGGCCGCACCGATGGCAATTACGCCAACGGCAGTGTCGCGCACACCAACGAGGAATCCAATCCATGGTGGCAGCTCGACCTCACCTCCGCCCAACCCATCGATTCCATCCGCGTCTGGAACCGCACCGACGGCGGCACCGGCTCCCGTCTCGATGGCTATCGCCTCATCCTCCTCGACGACCAAAAACAACCCGTCTGGACCCTCGAAAAACAACCCGCGCCAGAACTCAGCGCCACCCACGCCACCACCGGCACCGTCAGCCTCGCCTTCTCCCAGGCCCTCGCCGACTTCGAACAACCCAGCTTCACCGCCGCCTCCGTCCTCAAACCCACCTCCAAAAAAGACCAGGGCTGGGCCATCGCCGGTGCCACCGACAAACCTCACACCCTCTCCCTCCTCACCAAGTCCCCCGTCACCGTCCCACCCGGCTCCTCCCTCCGCATCACCATCAAACAAACCTCCCCGCACAAAAATCACACCCTCAAAAACTTCAGCCTCGCCCTCAGCAGCGACCCTCGCGTTCGCCTCATCACCACCACCCCGGAACCCGTCCTCGTCGCCCTCCGCACCCAGCCCGATCGACGCACCCCCGCCCACCAAAGCACCCTCCGCGACCACTACCTGCGCACCATCAGCAAAGCCACCGCACCCACCCGCCAGCGCCTCGCCAAACTCGAAAAAGACCTCGCCGCCATCAAACCCACCACCGTCCCCATCATGACGGAACTCCCTCCCGACAAACACCGCAAAAGCCACATCCAAAATCGCGGCGAATGGCAGAACCTCGGCGCCGAAGTCCACGCCACCACCCCCGTCGCCTTCCACCCTCTCCCCAAGGACGCCCCCCGCAACCGCCTCACCCTCGCCCGCTGGCTCGTCTCCAAAGACAACCCCCTCACCGCCCGCGTCACCGTCAACCGCTACTGGGAATCCCTCTTCGGCACCGGCATCGTCCGCTCCAGCGAAGACTTCGGCTCCCAGGGTGACCTCCCCGTTCACCCCGAACTCCTCGACTGGCTCGCCGCCGACCTGATGGACTCCGGTTGGAACCTGAAACACCTCCTCAAAACCCTCGTCACCTCCACCGCCTACCGCCAGGACTCCACCACCCCACCCGCCCTCGCCGAACGCGACCCCGAAAACCGCCTCCTCGCCCGCGGCCCCCGCTTCCGCCCCAGCGGCGAACTCCTCCGCGACCAGGCCCTCGCCGTCTCCGGCCTCCTCAGCACCAAACTCGGAGGCCCGCCCGTCCGTCCCATGACCCCCAACATGGGCCTCACCACCGCCTTCGGCCGCAGCAACGACTGGATCGTCAGCGAAGGCCCCGACAAACACCGCCGCTCCCTCTACACCGAAGTCCGCCGCAACTCCCCCTACGCCTCTTTCACCACCTTCGACGCCGGCAACCGCGAGGTCTGCATGATCCGCCGCAACCGCACCAACACCCCCTTGCAAGCCTTCGTCACCCTCAACGACCCCGTCTTCATCGAGACCCACCAGGCCCTCGCCCGCCGCCTCCTCACCTACCCCACCCTCACCACCGACACCGCCCGCCTCAATCACCTCTTCAAACTGACTCTCTGCCGCCCCCCCACCGATAAAGAAACCACCACCCTCCTCCAAGTCCTCACCGACACCCAAACCCACTTCACCACCCACCCCAAAGAAGCCCTCACCTTCGCCACCGAACCCCTAGGCCCCCTCCCCCCAACCCTCCCCCCCACCCAAGCCGCCACCTGGACCACCCTCACCAACATCGTCCTCAACCTCGATGAATT
>CANETF010000089.1 GCA_947440575.1 Verrucomicrobiaceae bacterium | reverse complement strand
CTCAAGCCAAGGGCAAAGGGGACGGTAAAGGCAAAGGGAAGCCTTCACCTGAGATGATGGCGATCATGAAGAAGTATGACACGAACGGGGACAAGAAGCTGGATGAGAAAGAGCGGGCTTCGATCAGTGAAGAGGACAAGGCCGCTTTAGCGAAGATGCGTGAGGGCAAGGGTGGTGCTGGCGGCAAGGGATCTCCGAATGGCAAAGGTGGCAAGGGTGGGAAGGGAAGCCCTGATGGGAAAGGTGGGAAGGGTGGCAAGGGAGATGCCAAATAATCTGAGTTGGGCAGCTCAATGATCGAGGCCCGTGTTCCGGTTTTGAGACTGGGGCACGGGCCCTTTTTTACACTGAGCGGAGGAGGTAGGCGGGGAGCCAGCCTTCGGTGGTGGCGTTTTTGCACCAGTGCCAGCCTTTGACTTCGCGGAGGGACTCGATGGTATCGCCTTTTTTGACGGTGAGGTCGCGGGCGTGGAAGGGTTGGGTGACGCGGGCGGTGCCGTCGGGCTGGAGGGTGAGGATTTCCTCTGGGACGTAGCTGCCACGGCCGGTGATGGCGGTGACCCAGACCCAGCCGGGCCAGTCGGTGTCGGTTTGACCGGGGCGGACGAGATCGCCCACGACGAGGGTGAGGGGGGCGCGGTCGATGACTTCGTAGTCGGCGGTGGCGATGTAGGCGGACATGGGCGTCAATTTAGCGGGCGGCGCGTTCGGTTTTGAAGCGGCAGGTGCCGTTGCGGCCGAGTTCGTCGCAGTGGGCTTCGATGCGCATGCTTTGCATTTGGGGGCGGAAGCCGAGGCGGCGGGTGATACAGTCGTTGAGCAGGGCGACGTGCTCGTCTTCGAACTCGACGACGCGGTCGCAGTCGATGCAGATGAGGTGATTGTGCTGGGGTTTGTCGAGGAAATTGGGGTCGTAGTAGGTTTGTTCGCGGCCGAGGTCGACGTGGCGGAGGAGGCCGCATTCGACCATGAGGGTGAGGGTGCGGTAGACGGTGGCGCGGGAGACGGTGCGGTCGACGCCGCGGACGCGGTCGAGGAGCTCTTCGGCGTTGAAGTGCTCGTCAGAGGAGAAGACGGTGTCGACGATGACTTCGCGCTGGCGAGTGCGGCGCAAGCCTTTGCTGGCAAGGTGATTGTTGAGTCGTTCGGCGATCTGAGCGTCCATTAGGAGTCAGCTTAGACAGGATTCGGGAGATTGACAACCGAGATGAGGTTTTGGGTAGGGATTGGGGTGGAAAAGGTCAAGATTCCTGAAATGAGGCTTGTGAGGGGGGTGGGCGGGTCGTAAACTTCTTTGTTCACACGTCCGTTATTGTCACCCAATGATTTTTGATCCGTTGTCTCGAGAAGGGGCTGCGATGGCCACGGGCCAGCAGCGGGGACTTTTTCGTCGGAAGGAGGTAGGGGAGAATCAGGTGGGGTTGTTGCCGACTCCGGGGTGGCGGAAGCGGAATTTGCAGTTTTTTGGGGAGGTCTTGATACCGGCGTTGTTATCGCCGCGTCGGCGAGCGAGGGCGTTTGAGGCGGTGCCGCAGGCGCAGGCGGATGAAGTGGGGGTGACGTGGCTGGGGCATGCGGGCTTCTTTTTGCAGGTGGGAGCGGTGAATGTGGTGGTGGATCCGAACTGGGCGCTCTGGCATGGGCCGGTGAAGCGGGTGAGGCAGCCGGGGCTGTGGCCACATGATTTGCCGCCGGTGGATTTGGTTTTGGTGACGCATGCGCATTTTGATCACCTGCATTTGCCGAGTTTGAGGAAGCTGGCGGACGGGCAGCCGATCGTGGTGCCGAAGGGGGTGGGGGTGCTGGTGAAGCGGTGCGGGTTTGGGCAGATTGTGGAGCTGGACACGTGGCAGATGGCGCGGTTCAAGGATTTGCACATCACGATGACGCCGGCGCGGCATTGGGGGGCGCGGATGATTCATGACACGCACCGGCAGTTTGGGGGGTATTTGATCACGGGGCCGGAGCGGACGGTGTTTCACTGCGGAGATAGTGCGATGTTTGACGGGTTCAGTGAGATTGGGAAGCGGGCGAAGGTGGATGTGGCGTTGATGCCGATCGGGGCATATGACGCGCCGTCGGGGAGGCAGGTGCACATGAATCCGGAGGAGGCGCTGGAGGCGTTTCAGATTTTGGAAGGGGATGCGCTGGTGCCGATGCATCATGACACGTTTCCGCTGGGGGGTGAGCCTTTGCATGAGCCGGTGCAGCGGTTGTGGACGGAGGCGGACCGGTTGCAGGTGGCGCATCAGGTGCGGGTGCTGGACGAGGGGGAGTCCGTGCTGTTCAAGTAGACCGATTCTCGAAATGCTTGTCACCTTGCCCAGCGGCGGAGCGGCCTCATTGGCTGCGTCAGCCGCTTGCCCGCTATTGATTTAATAGCGGGCTGCGCGACTTTCTTGCCACTGAAGCCACTGCGCTCGCCTGATCAAAATGACAATCTTTTCGAGAAACGGTCTAGCCTGAATAATTCATGAGCCATCTACTGCAACCGCCCAAAAGCCCGAATCTGCTGCGTTGGGCTTGTTTTGAAAGGCATCGAGCATTTACAAATGCACTCCGCCTTTCAAAACTGCGCCCGCCTAGCAGCTTCAGGCCTTTGAGCGTTTTCGCTACAATGTTCATGAATTATCCAGGCTAGGCGCTGTGAAGGTCCGGGTGGTCATCATTGCGGCGGTGTCCGCGGACGGGTTCATTTCCAGGGGGACGGGGGTGCCGTGGGATTTGCCGCAGGATCGGGCGCATTTTCGGCGATTGACGGCGGGGCGATGGTTGCTTCTGGGGAGGAGGACGTTTGAGGAAATGACGGGGTGGTTCAGGGAGCATCGACCGCTGGTGATGACGCGTCGGGCGCTGCCGAGTCCCTGGGAGGGAGTGGGTGTGGCGGGGGTGGAGGAGGCGATGAGGCGGGTGGAAGAGGGTGGGGGCGATGAGCTGTGGGTGTGTGGAGGGGCGGCGGTGTATGAGGCAGCGATGGGGTATGCGGATGAGCTGATTTTGACGGAGGTGAAAGCGCATTTGGGAGGGGGGGTGGCGTTTCCGATGATTGAGGAGGGTGAATGGGAGGTGACGAGGCGGGAGGTGGGGGAGCCGGGGTATGAATGGGTGTGGTATGAGCGTGTCAGAAAGGGAACTGGCAAAGGTGGGTGAGCAATGTAGGATGAAAGTGAAGCATGGTAGGAAATCGATGGCATAGATGGGGACAAGCGCTGACCGCGAGCGCTGTTTTGTTGCTGTTGTTGGGGTGTCAGTCGAAGACGACTGAGGAGGGAGGCGAGGAAGCGGTGCCGAAGGAAAAGAAGGAGAAGACTGAGGAAGGGGCGGAGTTGAGTGAGGGGTTGGCGTTTTTGATGACGATGACGTGGGAGGAGGCGAAGGCGTTGTCGGCGCAGAGTTTGGAGGTGCCGCCGTTTTTTCGGGTGGCGGCGGATGAGATTCAGGTGCTGAAGGCGGCGGCGGATGGGACGCCGAGGAAGGTGAGGGCGAAGGGGAAGGTGTTTATTGGAATGGAGTTTGCGGAGTCGGGGCGGGTGCTGTGCCAGGAGGCGTATTTGTCAGATGACGAGTTGATTTTGCGGGGGAAACCGTTGCTGCAACGTGGGGGGAGTGTGGTCGAGGGGATGGATGATGTGACGGTGTTTTATATGCTGGGGACGCGGCTGCGGGTGATTGGGCGGCATCGGGTGACGAATGAGCATGAGATGGTGAGTGAGGTGCGGAAGGCGGAGGTGGTGATGCGGAAGAAGGGGGGTGCGGATGAGGGTTTTCCAGGGGCGCCGCCAGTGTTGCCGATCATGAGCGGGCCATGGGTGGGGAGCGGGCCGAACCCGTTGTTGCCGCCGTTGTCTTCGGAATCAGTGCCGGAAGAGATTCGGCAGAAGATGAGGGCGGAGGCGGATGCGGTGAATGTGATGCCGCTGGATTTGCCCGGGGAGGGGCTGATGGGGCCGCCGGTGTCTGCGCCTGGTGCGGAGGGCAAAAAAAAGGAGCCGCTTCGGGTGAAGGAAGGGGCTCCGTTATTGCCGGTGCCGGTAAAGCCGGATTAGGTGGCGTCGGTGCCTGGGGTGGTGCTGGGGAGGGTGAGGGCGGCGGCGCGGCTGCCGGCTTCGGCGTCGACTTGGAGGAGGCCGGCTGGGTCTTTGCCGACGAGTCTGAGGCGGTCGATCATTTCACTGACGGTGGCTTCTTCTTCGACCTGTTCTTGAAGGAACCAGGAGAGGAAGTGGAGGGTGGTGAAGTCGCGCTCTTGTTGGGCGAGGGCGTAGAGGTCGTTGATTTGGCGGGTAACGCCTTGTTCCTGGGTGAGGGAGGCCTGGAAGACTTCGATGGGGAACTCGCCGAAATTGGCTGGGGGCGCTTCGAGGGGTTGGAGGGTAATGGTGGCGTCGCGGGCGTTGAGGTAGTCGAGCAGCTTCATGGCGTGGGCGTATTCTTCGGCGGCCTGGAGGCGGAACCATTTGGAGAAGCCGTTGTAGGCGGTGTTGCCGAAGTGAACGCTCATGCCCAGGTAGTTGTAGTGGGCTTGGAGTTCGTTGCGGATTTGGGCGTTGATGGCGTCTTGGAGGCTCGTGGGAAGGGACATGTTTTTTTGGAGGGTGAAGGGTTTGCGTTTGGGGTGGGAGAGGGGTTACTCTTTGGTGCGTTCCATTTTGGCACCGAGGGCGGCGAATTTGTCGTCGAGATGTTCATAGCCGCGATCGATGTGATAGAGGCGATGGATTTCGGTCTGGCCTTCGGCGATGAGTCCGGCTAGGACAAGGGTGGCGGAGGCGCGGAGGTCTGAGGCCATGACGGGGGCGCTTTTCAGAGGGGTGCCGCCGCGGATGTGGGCGGTGGCGCCTTGAAGGGTCATTTGGGCGCCCATGCGTTTCATTTCGGCGATGTGCATGAAGCGCTGGGGGAAGATGGTTTCGGTGATGGTGCTGGAGTCGGGGATGACGCAGGCGAGGGCGCAGAACTGGGCCTGCATGTCGGTGGGGAAGCCGGGGTAGGGATGGGTGGTGAGGGAGAAGCCGCGGGCGTTGGGGTTGGGGTAGATGGTGATGCTGTCCTTGGTGGTCTCCATTTTGAAGCCGCAGTCGGCGAGGGCGGTGGTGACGGCGCGGAGGTGTTCGGGGATGACCTGTTTGAGGGTGACGCCGTCGCCGATCATGGCGCCTGCGACGAGGAAGGTGCCGGCTTCGATGCGGTCGGGGATGACGGTGTGTTCGGCGCCGTGGAGTTCTTTGACGCCTTCGATGGTGATGCGGTTGGTGCCTGCGCCTTCGATTTTGGCGCCCATTTTGATGAGGAAGTTGGCGAGGTCTTCGACTTCGGGTTCGGCGGCGGCGCCTTCGATGATGGTGGTGCCTTTGGCGAGGGTGGCGGCCATCATGATGTTGTCGGTGCCGAGCACGGTGGAGCCGTGTTTGCCCATGAGGTTGAGGGTGCGGCCTTTGAAGTTGGCGCGGGTGGCGGAGACGAGGATGTCGCCGCCTTCGACCTGGACGGTGGCGCCGAGGGCTTCGAGGCCGCGGAGGTGGAGGTCGACAGGGCGGTCACCGATGATGCAGCCGCCGGGGAGGGAGACGCTGGCCTTACGGAGGCGGCCAGTGAGGGGGCCGAGGACGCAGATGGAGGCGCGCATTTTGCGCACCAGATCGTAGGGGGCCTTGGATTTGATTTTGTTCGCGGTGACGACGACGACGCCGCTGGCGCGTTCGACTTCGGCACCGAGTTCACCGAGGATGCGGACCATGTAGTTGGTATCGCTGAGGTCGGGGACACGGCGGATGGTGCAGGTATCCTTGGTAAGCAAGGTGGCGGCGAGGATGGGGAGGGCAGAGTTTTTGGAGCCGCTGATAGTGACGCGGCCTTTTAGGGGCTGACCCCCGTGGACGATGAGTTTTTCCATAGGAGCTATTGGGCGGAAGTTGGATTCTTGGCAAGGACGAATCGATCTATGCCGGCGAGATCAGGCCAGATTTCGATTTGTTGCCAGCCTTGGGATTGGAGGAGGTCGGCGACGATGGGGGGCTGGTGTTGGCCGAGTTCGAGGGCGATCTGGGCGTCCGGGTTGAGAAAGGGGGGGCAGGAGTCGATGAGGCGGCGGACGATGTCGAGGCCGTCGGGGCCGCCATCGAGGGCGAGGAGGGGATCGCGGCGGACTTCGCGGCTGAGGGTGGGGATTTCGGCGCTGGGGATGTAGGGGAGGTTGGAGACGATGAGGTCGAAGGTGCCGGTGATTTTTTCGAATAGGTCGCTGCGGACGAGCCGGGCGTTGGGGAGGGAGAGGCGGGAGGCGTTGAGGCGGGCGAGGTCGAGGGCGTCTTCGGAGATGTCGGCGAGGGTGACTTCGGTGCCGGATTTGGACCAGGCGTGGGCGAGATAGAGGCCGATGCAGCCGCTGCCGCAAGCCATGTCGAGGACACGGGGGGGAGGTGTGGCACGCTGGGTGAGTTTTTCGCAGAGGTATTCGGTTTCAGGGCGGGGGATGAGGGCGCGGTGGTCGGTGATGAGTTCGAGGTCGCCAAAGGGGACGGTGCCAAGGAGGTGCTGGAGGGGGATGCCTTCGGCACGGCGGCGGGTGAGGTCGCGGAGTTTGGCGAGATCAGGTTCGCCGAGGGTCTCGCCGAAGCGGAGGTAGAGGTCGAGACGGCGGCAGTCGAGGACGTGGGCGAGGAGGTGCTCCATGTTGAGGCGGGCCTCTTCGACTCCGTGCTTGGCGAGGTAACCGGCGCCGGCTTGGAGGGTGGGGAGGATGGCTTTGGACATGGGGGGCGCGTACGCCGTTATCCTTAGCGTGTCTGGGAGGTCTGCCAACCGTGCAGACTGGAAATTTTGGTCGTTTTGATCAGGGCGTGCTTACAAACCCGAAACAGGCCCTAGGCGTTGCGACGCCAGCGGGTGCCGAGGGCGACGGACCACTGGAATTTGCGGGCGTGTTCGCGGATGAGGAAAGGCATGTCGAGGCGGTGCTCGAGGGTGAAGTGGGGGCTGAGGTGGTGTTGCAGCCAGTCGAAGGTGGAGCCGTTGGCGGGCCAGGCGTCGCGGGGGGTGAATTCCTCGAGCCAGGTGCAGGGTGTGGTGAGAAGGAGTTGGCCGCCGGGGTTGATGAGGTCGGGGAGGCGTTGGAGGCAGAGGAGGGGGTCGGGGAGTCGGCAGAGGAGGTTGGCGGCGTGGACGACATCGAAGGAGCCGAGATCTTGCCGGAGGTGCATGGCGTCGCCTTGTTCGAAATGGGTGCGTTGGGTGCGCAGGTTTGCGGGGACGGTGGCGAGGGCATCGGTGTAGCGAGAGGCTTCCTCGTGGCGGCGATAGGGGAGGGAGCGGGTTTGGGCGAGTTGGGCGGCGGCGTCGATGAAGCTTTGCGAGAAGTCGATGCCGATGACTTGATCACAGAAGGCAGTGAGTTCGAAGCTGGAGCGGCCGACGGCGCAACCGAGGTCGAGGGCGGTGGATTGGGCCGGGAGGGTGTCCTGGGAGAGGAGGTCGTGGACGGTGCGGACGGGGAAGTTGAGGGCGGAGTGGGGTCCGTCAGGCCAGGGGAGGATTTCCTCGGGGGTGGCGAAGTGGAAGAGGAGATATTCGTGGAGCAGGCGCTCGGTTTCGTAGATGTTCATGCTGAAAATGAAGCGGCCCGGCGAAACCCGGGCCGCTTGCAAGGAGGACTATTGATACGTGCTTTTTTACTCGGAGGCGAGGGCGTTGAGCAGGTATTTGCCGGGTTGGAAATGCTCGATGAGGATTTCCTGCTGGGTTCCGCGGTTCATGCGGACCTGTTTGATGTCGAAGTTAGGGGTTTTGTGAGGTGCGAAGAGGATGTCGTCGTGGGTGGCGTTTTGGTGACGCTTGAATTGGTCGGGCGTGATGTGGCCGCCGAGATGGTCGTCGCGTCCGGTGGCGAGGTGGCAGGTGCCGAGGACTTTTTCGTCCTGGATGTCAGCGCCGGAGACGGGGAGGACCTGGGTGCCGAAGCCGAGTTCGCCGAGGACACCGGTCATGGGGTCGTCGAGGAGTTTGGTGTTGTGGGCTTCGATGGTGTCGGGGTTGCCGGAGATGAGTTCGCTTTTGATGATGCAGCCGTTGGTGACGGTGAGTTTGCCGAGGGTGCCGTCCTCATATTTCATGGGGAAGAGGCCTTCGGCGCTCGTAGGGACGAAGTAGACTTCGCCAGCGGGGAGGTTGGCGATGTCGGGGGTATCGCCGCGGCAGAGGCCATGGCTTTTTTGGGCTTCCTGGCCGCCGAGTTCGAGGCGGGCGGTGAGGACCTCGCCGGTTTCGAGGGCGAAGTCGATTTCGACCGAGTCGGCGCGAGTCATGGCGAGGCGGAGTTTTTCGGCATCGCGACTGACGTCGTTGTAGTCGACGGCGAGGCCGGTATTACGGATGATGTCATTGAGGCCGTGGAGCGTGGCGCCACGGAAGCCGAATTTTTTGGCGTGGGCGGTGAGGGGGGCGGTGGCGGAGAAGGTGGAGATGCAGAGGATGATGTCGTAGTTGGAGTAGACATCTTTTTCGAGGCTCATCTCGACGCCTTCCATGTCGACGCAGAGGTCGGGCATGTCGAGGTTGCTGCCGGTGGTTTGTGTGTAGGCGAACATGTCACCACCTTCGAGAGCGAGTTCTTCGAGGACGCCGTCGTGGAGGCCTTTGTAGAAGTGATCGTAGGCTTGGCGCTGGACTTTGCGTTCGGGGTTGTCGAGGAAGGCCATGCCGTGCGCCTCAGCGAGGTCGGGGAGGTCGATGAGGATGCAGATCTTGCGACCGAAGGTGGGTTCGAAGACGGTGCTGAGGAGTTTGGAGAGGCTGAATTCGGGGAACTCGCGGAGATCAGCGGATTTTTGGACAGTAGGAGAAGGGGTCATAGGAGTTGATTTTTTGAACGGGGAATCAAAGTCATTTACGGTGCGACGCAAGGTTTGGGGTAACTTTTTGTTATTCGATTGATCGTAAAAACCAGAGGAAACGGGGGGAGGTAAGCTTGGGCTTGCCATTGGGGGTGATGGCTGGCTTACTGTGGCTTCTTCATCATGTTACCCGAAATCATCAAGCTATTACAAGTCCAGGAACGGGATCAAAAGATCCGCCACATTCAGAAGGATTTGAAGGAGGTGCCCAATTTGGAATCGCGTGCGAAGACCCAATTGGCCGGGGATTTGGCGGCGGTGGAGAAGGCGCATGCGGGGGTGATGGCGATCGAGTTGGCGATCAAGAGTATTGAGATGGACATCGGAACGAGAAGGACATCGATCAAGCGGATTCAGGATCAGCAATTTGAGACGCGGAAGAACGACGAGTTCCAAGCGCTGGGGCATGAGGTGGAGCGCTACCAGAAAGAGATCAACGGGATGGAGGACAAGGAACTGGAGCAGATGGAGAAGTTGGAGGCGGCGAAGGCGGTGCAATCTGATGCGCAGGCGAAGCTGGCGGCGACGCAGGCGCGGGTGGATGAGGAATTGGTGATGCTGGCAGAGCGGGCGACGGGGTTGCAGAAGCGGTTGGGGGATCTGAAGGTGGAGCGAGCAGGGTTGATCGGGGGAGTGCCAGAGGAGACGCTGGAGATGTATGACCGGATTTTCAAGAAGAAGGGGGACTCGGCGGTGTCGCCCTTGCAGGGGGACATGTGCGGAGGCTGTCACATGAAGGTGGTGATCGGGACGTTGCAGAGTTTGAAGCAGGCGGAGGGGATCACGCAATGCGAGTCGTGCGGGCGGATTTTGTATTTGGAAGAGTAGTGCTCATGGCGGGTGGGACTTGAAAGGGAAGGATTGCGGGTGGATAGGCTAGGCATGACACAGATGCTGGATCCTGAACTCTCGGTGGTGGAAGTACGCTCTTACTTTGTGCGGATACGCAATGCGCTGCTGGTGAGGGGGCGTTTCAGTCCGATGTATTTGGATTATTACCTGCATTTGATGCAGCATCAGTTGAAGTATGAGGAGGAGATGGACGGGATGCTCAAGGATGGGCTGGCGGGGATCACGCTGCATTTGTGTTCGAGGCCGCAGGATGAGGGGTGTGCGTGGACGTTGAATTTTCACAAGCCGCTGATGAATCTGTTTGTGACGGGAAGCACTCGGCCAGGGCGGGTGACGGGAAGGATTTTCACAGAGGATGTGAGGGACACGGGGAAGACGCTTTTTATCGCGCAGACGACAAGGCCGAGTCAGGCGCCGAGGCAGAGCATGGTGGAGTTGGAGGGGACGGATGTGCTGGCGTCGATCGAGTCGTTTTACACGCAGAGTGAGCAGCGGTTGACGAGGATTTTTCGACTGGCGGATGAGGAGTTTGTGCAGATCTCGGCGGAGCCGGATTGCGATGAGGAATGGCTGGCGGCGCTGACGCTTGAGGACGTGCTGGCGATTGGCACGAAGGAGCATCTCACGCTTTTGGAGACGAGGGGTTATGTGCTGGAATGCGGGTGTTCGGCGGAGCGGTTGTATCCTTTGATTTCGCGATTGTCCGAGGAGGATTTGGCGTTTGTGTTTGAGGATGGGGTGGCGCAGATGCAGTGCCCGCGTTGTGGAGCGAAGTATCGGACGGAGAAGAATGATTTTGAGGAGTGGAAGAAGCGAGAGATGCCCTGACGGGCAGTCGCTCTTTCGGGATCGTTACTCTTTGCCTTGGACGGCGAGGTAGAGGTGTTGCTGGCGCTCGATGGGAGTGCGGAACATCATGGCGATGGAGAAGGTGGTGATGGTGCCGAACATGATGCGCCAGGGGAACTCGATGACGGGCATCCAGGCGGGGCGAGAGAGGCCTTTGGCGCCGAAGAGGCCCATGACGTCTTTGTCGAGTCCGCTGAGGTAAGCAACGACGATGAAGCCGGCGATCATGGCGATGACATTGCCGAAGTCGTTTCCACGAGTGCGGGTGAAGAGACCCGTCATGAAGACGCCGAGCAAGGAGCCATAGGTGTAGCCGAAGATGCCGAGGATGATGGGGAGGATGCGCAACTCGGGATTATGGGAAGTGACGTAGGCGGTGGCGAGAGCGACTGAGACGAGGAGAGTGGCGAACAGGACGGTGCCGAAGCGCAGGACTTTGACTTTGCCAGCGTCTGAGTCGGGTTCACCGAACCAGTGGAAGTGGAAATCGCGAACGTAGCTGGTGGCGAGGGAGTTCAGGGCGGTGCTGAGCGAGCCCATGGTGGTGGCGAGGACACCGGCGATGACGAGTCCGCGGAGACCGGCGGGCATAACGGTGAGCACGAAGTAAGGGAAGACTTTGTTGGAAGAAACCACGCCGGTTTCGCCACGGGGGAGGAGGGCGTCGACGTTTTGTTGGTAGAAGACGTAGAGCAGGATGCCGATGCCGAGAACGACGAGCGTGATGGGGATATCGGCGAGGCCTGAGAGC
This sequence comes from Verrucomicrobiaceae bacterium, assembly GCA_947440575.1. Taxonomy (GTDB): domain Bacteria; phylum Verrucomicrobiota; class Verrucomicrobiia; order Verrucomicrobiales; family Verrucomicrobiaceae; genus JAGRPD01. The sequence continues at coordinate 5,112 of CANETF010000089.1, read as the reverse complement.
ATGGTGGCGACAGCGCTTTGGCGTTTGTTTTTGGCGGTGAGCATGCGTTGGACCATGTCTTGATCGGTGCCGTGCGTGGCCAGGGTGACGAAGGTGGAGCCGAGGAAGGCGGCCCAGAGGGTGTACTCCTGTTCCAGGACGTGCTTCACATTGCCCCAAAAACCGAGGCCTTCCTGGGTGCCGAGGTCGATGACTTTGAGGTCGTTAGGACCGGTGAGCAGGGCGGTAGCGCCACTCCAGCCGCCGGGGATGTGGCTGAGGAGGTAAAAGAGAGAGAAACCGAGGGCGAAAACGAGAACGATGATTTGGAGGACGTCTGTCCAGATGACGGCTCGGATGCCGCCGAGCGTGGTGTAGACGGCGGTGAGCAAGGTGATGAGTACCAATGCCACGGCGGTGAGCCAGAACTCGGTGGAAGGGGAGATGGTCAGGCCGGGGTTTTGCAGGTGCCAGATGATGACGATGATCATTGTAGGCACCCAGAGACGCGTGCCGCTGGCGAGCAATCGGGTGATCAGGAAAACGCCGGAGGAGAGTCGATGAGTGACGGGACCGAAGCGGGTGCCGAGAAACTCATAGATGCTGACGACGCCGTGGCGGTAGTAGGCGGGGATGAAGACGGCGCTGACGACGATGCGGGCGAGCAGGTAGCCGAGCATCAACTGGACATAGGTGAAGTTGCGCAGGGCGTAGCCTTCGCCCGGGGCGCCGAAGAAGGTGCCGGCGCTGATTTCGGCGGCGAGGATGGAGGCGAGCACGGCCCACCAGGCGATCTGCCGATCTCCGAGAGCGAAGCCCTCCATGGAGCCGCTTTTGCTGCGTTGGGAGAGGCCTATTCCCAGGATGAGGGCGAAGTAGGCGAAGATGACGATGGCATCAAAGAGATACGGCATTCGCCATTATGAGACGCGAAGCGACGGTTTGCCAACCCTGAACTTGGTCAGGGAGGTGCGGGTGGATCGGGGGGATCAGGAACCGTCGCAATTGGGCGGAGGGGATCAGCTGTTTCTTGGAAGGTAATTCCAGCTGCCGTAGTCGGTTTTTTGGTCCTCGGGCGTGGGGCGAAGTTGGTACTCGCCACTGGTGCAGGAGGACAAGAAGAACAGGGGGAGGAGGGCGATGCAGAGGAGGAGGTTCCTTGTTTTCATAGCGGTGTTCTGTCTTCGGTAGAGGCATTCAAGAGAACTCTGGGGGAACAAGTCCTGGAAGAGGATTGAATGACTGTCGTTAGGGTTACGTATGAGAGATCGCATGAATCGACGGAATTTTCAAATGCAAGTGTTGGCGGCGGCGGCAACGGCGGGTGGGTTGTGGGGAAAAAGCGGAGGGACGAAGCTATTGGCGGGACAGATCGGGACGCGGCATGCGCATGCGGATGGGCAGTTGATGGCGCTGCGGGAGGGTGGGGATTTTGAGATGGTGGGAGTGGTGGTGGAAGATGATGCGGCGTGGGAAGTGGTTCGGGGGCGGAAGGCCTATGAAGGGTTGAGACGAATGAGTTTGGCGGAAATGCTGGCGGTGCCGGGGTTGAAGATGGTGAATGTGGAGACGGAGGTGAAGGGGTTGCTGGATGCGGCGGAGGCGGTGGTGGGGGCGGGATTGCACTTGGGGTTGGACAAGCCAGCGGGGGAGTCGCTGGCGCAGTTTCGGCGGATTTTGAAGCGGGCGGATGAGCAGAAGACGCTGGTGAAAATGGGCTACATGTTCCGGTTCAATCCGGCGTTTGAACTGGCGTTGAAGGCGATCCGGGAAGGGTGGCTGGGGCCAGTGACGGTGCTGCATGCGGAGATGAGCAAGCAGTTGGTGGGCGGGGCGAGGGATGATTTGAAGGGGTATGTCGGGGGATCGATGTTTGAGTTGGGGTGTCACTTGATCGACAGTGTGGTGCGATTTTTGGGTGTGCCGGACAAGGTGATGCCGTTTCTGAGGCGGGCGGGGGAAGATGGGATTGCGGACAATATGACGGCGGTACTGGAGTATCCGAAGACGCTGGTAACGCTGCGGAGTTCGCTGCGGGAGGTGACGGGGAATGCGCGGCGGCAGATGGTGATCAGCGGGGACAACGGGACTTTGGAGATTTTGCCGTTGGAGCCGCCGAAGGTGCGTTTGACGCTGAAGGCGGCGGCGGGTGGATTTAAGGCGGGGGTTCAGGAGGTGTCGATGGAGAAGCGGGCGAGGTATGAGGCGGATTGGAAGGCGTTTGCGGCGTCGATTCGGGGGGAGAGGGCGTGGGAGTTTTCGTCGGCGCACGATTTGGCGGTGCAGAAGACGGTTTTGCGAGCTAGTGGGATGTCGGTCGTGGAGTAGCGTTGGTGATGAAAGGACTTGCCTGGAGGGGTTTTTGATGGCAAATGGTTCGCCCGTTCAACCTGTGGATTCAAACACGCACCCGTAGTTCAACGGATAGAACAGCGGTTTCCGGAACCGTCGATACAGGTTCGATTCCTGTCGGGTGTACCAGGTTTAGTTAAGTGAGGGAGGTGCGGGGGAGGAGGGTTGCGATTGGGTTGAGGTTGAGGCGGTAGCGCGCGTTTTTGAGTTGGCCTGAGCGGAGGAGGGCGGCTTTGTCCACGAGGTCATGAAGATCGCGGGTGGCGGTGGCGCGGGAGGTGCCGGTGATGCGGAGGTAGTTCTCGGCGCTGAGACCGCCGGAGAAGCCGTTGGGACCCTCCCGGAAGATGCGCTCGATCGCTTTTTCCTGGCGCTCATTCAACTGACCGCGCAGTCTGTCGTAGAAGCGTGCTTTGGCGATGAGGAACTCTACTCCCTGCTGGGTGTGTGCCAGGGCGTCCAGAACGGTCTGGGCGAAGTAGAGGAGCCAGTCGGTGATCTCGAGGCCTTTGTTATTGTGCTCCAGTTTATCGTAGTAGGTCTTGCGTTGGCGATTGATGTTGAGAGAGAGGGCGATCAAGGCGGCATGACCGAGGCCCTCAGCGAGGGCTTTCTCGGCGATGGCGCGGCCGACGCGGCCGTTGCCATCCTCAAAGGGATGGATACTGACGAAATAAAGATGCGCGATGCCTGCCCGGGTGAGAATGGGAATTGGTGTTGAACCGCCTGGGCCGGTGCGGTCATACCAGTCCAAGAATGCGGCCATGTGTCTGGGAACCGCGCTGGATGGAGGGGCTTCAAAGTGGACACGTGGAGCGTGGAGGGTTCCGGAAACGACCTGCATTGGCTGGGTGCTGGAGCGGTAGCGGCCGATGTCGTCCAAGTCACGCCGTCCGTTCATGAGGTCCGCTTGCCAGCGGGAGAGAACCGTATCTGTCAGTGGGACGTCAAAATGCTGGTAAAGGTCCACCATCACTTTCGCGATACCGGACTCGGCGGGTGGAATTTTGCGGTTGTCGGTGCTCAGACCGAAGTTTCGACGGATGGAGGATTGGAGGCTGTCGCGGTTGAGGATTTGGCCCTCGATCTCTGAGGTGTTGAGGGCTTCCTCACTGATCAGTTCCACGGTGATTTGATTTTTGTCCTCCTGGGAGATGTGCCGAATGCTGCCTGCAAAGACGCCGGATTGTTGCAGAAATCGGGCCTCAAAGGGGTCGAGTTGTGAGCGGTCGAAGCGAAAGGAAGGCCACTCGGGGTGTTGCCAATTCCAGGGAATTGAGGGGGGCATGAGGTAGAGAATGGGTGTTTATTGCTCAATAATTTAGCATTATTGAGTTATAAATCCAGATTTTATCACTCATAGGCCGTGGTGGGCTGTGATCGGGTTGGGGCGAGATTCGTCATGGGCCTGGACCGAATCGTAGGCTCACGATACCGGCGGCGCTCGCAGATCGTTGGTTTTCACTGGTCCCATGAAAGGCCCTCGTTTGGAGAACCGGGCTAGGTGAGGGAGGTGCCGGGGAGGAGGGGGGAGTGGGTGGCGGTGGCTTGGGTGTTGGCGACGGTGACGCGGGCGATTTCGGCGAGGGCTTCCTGGGTGAGGAACGCTTGATGGGAGGTGATGAGGACGTTGGGGAAGGTGAGGAGGCGGGCGAGTTCGTCGTCGTGGAGGATCTGGCCGGAGAGGTCCTCGAAGAAGACGCCTTCCTCTTCCTCATAAACGTCGAGGGCAACGCCGCCGACCTGACCGGTTTTGAGGGCGTCGATGAGGGCGGTGGTGTCGATGAGGGCGCCTCGGCTGACGTTGATGAGGATGACGCCGGGCTTCATCATTTGAAGGGTTTCCTTGCGGATGATGTGGTGGGTTTCCGCGGTGAGGGGGGTGTGGAGGGAGATGATGTCGCTCTGCCGGGCGAGGGTGGTGGTGTCGGTGTATTCGATTTGATTGGCGGCGGCCCACTCGGGGTTCGGGAAGGGGTCGTAGGCGAGGACGCGCATGCCGAAGCCGCGAAGGATCTGGCCGGTGATCTGGCCGATGCGACCGGTGCCGACGATGCCGGCGGTTTTGCCGTGGAGGTCGAAGCCGACGAGGCCGTTGAGGGAGAAGTTGAGGTCGCGGACGCGGTTGTTGGCGCGGGGGATTTTGCGATTGAGAGCGAGGAGGAGGGCGACGGCGTGTTCGGCGACGGCGTAGGGTGAGTAGGCGGGGACGCGGGTGACGGTGAGGTGGAGGGCTTTGGCGGCGTCGAGGTCGATGGCGTTGAAGCCGGCGCAGCGGAGGGCGATGTGTTTGACGCCGAGGTTGGCGAGGACTTCGAGGCAGGGGCGGTCGGCTCGGTCGTTGACGAAGATGCAGGCGGTGTGGGCGCCTTTGGCGAGGACGGCGGTTTCGGTGCTGAGGCGGGGTTCGAGGAAGCGCCAGGTGATGCCGCTGTTGGCGGAGGCCTTTTCGAGGGATTCGCGGTCGTAGGGTTTGGTGTCGAAGACGACGGCGTCGATCATGTTGGGGTGGGTTAAACGGCGTTCACTTTGATGAGGGCTTCGAGGCGGTTGTGGGCGCGATAGAAGGCGATTTCGTCGTGGCCGCAGGCTTCGAGTTGGGCGCTGATTTCCTGGGCGGCGTCGGGTTCTACGAGGTGGCGGCGGATGAGTTCGGATTTGCGGCCCTGGAGGGCGAGGAACTCGGGTTCGACGGCGGGGGTGTGGGGGTAGAGGCCGTTTTGCTGGCCGGCTTTGAGGATTTGCTTGAAGGGTTGGCCGGTTTTTTTGGCTTCGGCTTTG
>CANETF010000088.1 GCA_947440575.1 Verrucomicrobiaceae bacterium | reverse complement strand
CGCTGGTGGCGGGGGTGACTTACATGCAGGCGTATGTGGCGTTTGAAGACATCGAGTGGGCGAAGGTGGACAGTTTGTTTCAACTGACGAGTCGGTTGCAGCCAAATGATGTTTCGTATTGGGACGAGGCGGCCTGGCACATGGCTTACAACGCGGCTTCGAACTACCTGCACAGTGATCGGGTGGAGCCGATCATGAGGGGCAAGCTGTATCATGCCCACATTGAGCGGGGGATTCGGATTTTGGAGGATGGGCTGCGTTACAATCCGGACAATGTGAGGTTGTTGTCGCGGTTGGGAGACATCTACTCGAAGCGGAAGTTGGATCCGGTGAAGGCGGGCGAGACTTACGAAAAGGTGTCGACGTTTGAGGGGCTGGAGCGGTATGGGCGATTTGCGGCTTATGAGTATTTGAAGACGACCGATCGGGGGCTTTGGAAGCGGTCGTATGACTTGCTGATGGCGTCCTACAAGCGGGATGGGAAGAAGTTTCCCTCGGTGATCGACGGGATCAAGGAGTTGGAGAAGCGGCTGGCGATTCCGTTCATGCAATGGATTCCGGAGAAAGGTTCTGGGAAGGGGCCGGTGGCGCCCGTTCAGCCGATGGATCTGCCTGCGACGCGGTAGTTTATGGAGGCGTCGAGAGCGCTTGGCGGGTGGCGGTGGGGTCGTCGGTGGTGATGCCGTCGATGCCTAGGCTGGCGAGGTGGCGGGCTTCGGTGGGGTCGTTGACGGTCCAGGCGAAGAGCTTCAGGTTGGCTTTGCGGATTTGCTGGACGAGTTCGGGGGTCCAGTTCCATTTGCGGGAGAGGTCGAGGCCGTCGAGGTGATCGTCCCGGGTGTCCTGGATGAGGGTGGTGAGGTCGACGGGTTTTTTGTCTTTGGTTTGTTCGGACGAGAGGCGATAGACCTCGATCCAGGGCAGGGCTTTTTTGGAGTCCTGGGCGACTTTGCGGTCGAAGGCGATGATGCAGAGTTGTTTGGCGCGGGGTTTCCAGGCGTCGAGTTGATGAGCGAGGACGGGGACGACTTCAGGGCCGCATTTGATTTCGAGGAAGAAGCGTTGAGGGCCTTCGGGGAGAGTTGCGAGGGCTTCGGAGAGAGTGGGGATGGGTTCGCCTTTGTAGTCGGGGCTTTTCCAGGTGCCGGCGTCGAGTGGGCGGAGATCGGCGAGGGTGGATTCAGAGATACGTTTGGCGATGCCGGTGGTGCGTTTGGTGTCGGCATCATGCATGATGACGATTTGGTGGTCGGCGGTGAGATGAAGATCGAGTTCGCAGGCGTCGGTGCCGCTTTCCCAGGCGAGGCGAAAGGCGGAGAGAGTGTTTTCGGGAGCGCGAGCGGAGAAGCCGCGGTGGGCGACGATTTCCTGGGCGGGTGCCTGTGGGCTGAAGATCATGAGGACTGCGGATAAGGCGAGGGTTGATCTCATAAGGTGGGTTCTGTTTTGATGAAGCACCAGGAACGGTAGGACATTTCGCCTGATTTCAGATCGTTGTAGACGCTGGAGCCGGGCAGGCCGGCGAAGTCTTTGGCGGGGCCGTGGAGGAAGGCGGGGAGGCGATCGCGGATGAGGGATTCGCTGCGTGCGGCATTGTAGGTCATGCCGCGGAGGACGGGTTCCTGGATGTCGCGGGTTTGGACGATTTGCAGTGGGGCGTTTTCAATGGAGGAGTGCCAAGCGGCGAAGCCGTCACTGAAGCGGAAGTCAGCGTAGAGGAAGTGGCCGCCGGGTCGGAGGACACGGGCGACTTCGCGGAGGAAGGCTGGGAAGTCGGGGTAGCAATGGGAGGCTTCGATGTTGATGACGGCATCGAGGGAGGCGTCGGGGAAGGGGAGTTTTTGGGCGTTGCCTTGGATGAACTGGAGTTGGGGGAGGGAGTGGCGTTGCTGACAGAACTGGATGCCGGTGGGGTTGAGGTCGAGACCGGTGTAACTTGCTGGATGCATGGTGCGGGTGATCCAGGAAGCGCCGCCGCCGTGGCCGCAACTGACTTCGAGGACTTGTTTGCCGGTGAGATCGACTTGAGAGGCAACGTGATGGTAGAGTTGGATGCAGGCGCGGTTGGGTTCGTCGGCGGGATCGAGCTTGAGGCCGACGGGGGGATCGGTTTCGAAGGCGTAGTTGAGGAAGAGGACTTCCTCACCGCGCAGTTTGCGGGTGAGGTAAGGATACCACAGTTGCCAGATGGCTTTGCGGATGGGGGCGATGGCGAGCAGGCGTTCCAGGAGCGACATGAGAGGAGTGAATTAGGGAATCATGTCGTCGGAGCGGGGGCTTACTTGGCGGGGGCGGCATTCCAGACTTTGAGGTCGTCAAAGGATCCGTCTTTGCCGGCGACTCCGAGTTCGATTTTGGACTTGGTGGCGTGGGCGATGCCGGAGGACTTGAGGTAGGCGGCGGGTTTGCCGTCGATGGTCACGCGCATTTCGTCATTCACGGTTTCGACGACGAGGGCATACCATTTGCCGGGTTTGAGGGTGGCGGGGTAGGTGACTTGGCGGCCTTTGAGGAGTTCGGCGACCTGGGCTTTTTTGGAGGGATCGTTGCGCATTTCGCGGATGTCATTGCGCATGTTGCCATCGCGCTCGTCAATGATGGTGACGCCGGTGAGACGGACTTGGGCGCGGCAGAGGTGGCCGTAGTGGGCACCGGTGAATTTGCGGTCATCGAATTCGATGTCGATCATGGTGGCACCATCGAAGCGGATTTTGCATTCGACGATGCTGTCTTTGGTGGGGATTTCGAGGCCGTGGACGGCGGCGTGGGCTTTGGAGATGGATTTGCCGTCGGCGGAAGGTTCGTCTTTGTCGCGGGTTTGGGTGCCTTTGAGGGATTCGTTTTCGATGGCGAAGGTGGGGACGACTTTGTGCCAGACTTTGGCGGGTTCGCTGCCTGAGAAGTCGTCTGAGAAAAGGAGTTCCTTTTTGGCGGCGATGGGTTTGGAGGGAATTTTGGGCAGGTCAGCGGCGGCCAGGGTGGAGGTGAGGAGAGCGAGGAAGGCGATTGGGCGGGTGATCATGGTGGTGGATTGGACAGGGGCTTTTTAGACGACGACCGAGTTGGGCGCAATGGTGGGCTGATCTTGGAAGGGTGGGGGTTTGATTTTGGGAATAGGATCGGCTATGGGGACTCTTACAGTCGAAGTGCTGTTCAACTTGTCATGAAGCCGATCTCTAAAATTCCATCCAGCGAGATCACGCCAGAGGAGACGTTCCTGAATCGGCGGTTTTTCATGAAGACGGCGATTTGGGCGGGTTCGACGGTGGCGACGGGGGCCGTGTATCGGGCGTTCAGTCCGAGGAGTGAGGTCAAGAGCACGGGGGCCGAGATCGCGAAGGTGGGGGAGTCGTCGTTCAAGAATGGGTTGGGCGCGGATGAGAAGGTGAATTCGTTTCGTGAGATTGCGGGCTACAACAACTACTACGAGTTTTCGACGGACAAGTCGGCGGTGGCGGCGAAGGCGAAGGATTTTGTGACGGATCCGTGGTCGGTGGCGGTGGGGGGATTGGTGGGGAAGCCGAGGGTGTTTGGGTTGGAGGATTTGTTGAAGATGGAGTCGGAGGAGCGGGTGTATCGATTTCGATGTGTGGAGGGTTGGTCGATGGTGATTCCTTGGGTGGGGTTTCCGTTGGCGAAGCTACTGAGTTTAGTGGAGCCGAAGAGTGAGGCGACGCATGTGGCGTTTGAGACCTACTATGATTTGAAGCAGATGCCGGATGCGGGGTCGGCGGGGATTGATTTGCCGTATGTGGAGGGGCTGCGAATGGATGAGGCGATGCATCCTTTGACGCTGCTTGCCACGGGTTTGTATGGCAAGACGCTGCCGAATCAGAATGGGGCGCCGATTCGGTTGGTGGTGCCGTGGAAGTATGGGTTCAAGAGCATCAAGTCGGTGGTGAAGATCACACTGACGAATCGGGAACCGCCGACGACCTGGAGTCTTGCGAATCCGGGGGAGTATGGGTTTTACTCGAATGTGAATCCGAAGGTGGATCATCCTCGGTGGTCGCAGGCGCGGGAGAGGCGGATTGGTGAAACGGGATCCCGGGAGACGCTGATGTTCAATGGCTACGCGGAGCAGGTGGCGTCATTGTATGCGGGGATGAACTTGGAGGAGGATTTTTGAATGGCCGCGACTTTTGGCAATGACGGGCGATTTCATCGGCAGTTGATCATGGTGAACGGGTTGCTGCCGATGGTGCTGATGGGATTTGATGCGTGGCGTGGGAAGTTGGGGGTGAATCCGGCGGAGTTTGTGACGCGGGCGACGGGGGTGATGACGCTGGTTTTTTTGGTGCTGACCTTGTTGGTGACGCCTTTGAGGAAGACGCTGGGTTGGAATTGGTTGCTCAAGCAGCGGCGATTGCTGGGGTTGTTCGCGTTTTTTTACTGTTGCGGGCATTTGCTGACCTACCTGGCGTTTGATCGAGATTGGCAGTTGGGAACGGTTTATGAGGATGTGGTGAAGAGGCGGTTTATTGCGGTGGGGATGTTTAGTTTTGCGTTGATGGTGCCGCTGGCGGTGACGTCGACGAATGCGATGATCAAGAAGTTGGGTGGTCCTCGGTGGGCCCAGTTGCATCGTTTGACGTATTACATCACGATTGGGGGTGTGTTGCATTACTACATGATTGTGAAGTCTGATGCGACGTATCCGCTGTGGTTTGCGGTGATGGTGGCGGTGTTGCTGGGGTATCGGGTTGTTGCGAGTTTGAAGAAAGGGAAGGAACGGGAGGCGGTTGGGGTGGTGAAGTGAGGTGCCGGATCAAGGGGTCTGCTTTTGGATTGCAAAGGAGGGTTTTTGGGCGAAAGCAGAGAGGCATTCATGGTTCGCGCTGTTGGCAGGTATACTCTTGAGATCGTCCAGTCGCTGGGCGATGTGGCGATGTTCGTGGGGCGGTCGTTTCGGTTGGCGGTGGGGTCGAGGAAGTTGGGGCGGCGGGTGGTGCGGGCGATGTTTGAGCAGGGGGCGCGGTGTTTGCCGGTGATCTTGATTGTGGGGTTATTTACGGGATTGGTGCTGGGGTTGCAGGGATACTATGTGCTGAATCGGTTTGGGTCGGAGAGTTTGCTGGGGACTTTGGTTTCGCTGAGCATTGTGAGGGAGTTGGGACCGGTGTTGGCGGCGCTGATGCTGGTGGGGCAGGCGGGGTCGGCGTTGGCGGCGGAGTTGGGGATTCAGCGGAACACGGAGCAGATCGCGGCGCTGGAGACGATGGGGGTGAGCAGTCATGCGTATCTGGTGGCGCCGAGGTTGATTGCGGCGCTGATGGTGTTTCCGATGCAGACGGCGTTGTTTTGCTGTGTGGGACTGTGGGGAGGGAGTCTTTCGGGGTCCTTGCTGCTGGGATTGGAGCCGGGGATTTATTGGTCAGCGGTGGAGCGGGCGGTGGAGTTGGTGGATGTGCGGGAGTGTTTGACGAAGGCGGTGACTTTTGGGTTTTTGACGATGACGCTGTGCGCCTACCATGGGTTTAATGCGCATCGATGCCGTTCGGGAACTGGAGCGCGGGGGGTGAGTGCGTCGACGACACGGGCGGTGGTGCAGTCGTCGATCATCGTGCTGGCGGCGGACTACGTGATCACTTCGTTTTTGATTTGAGCTGATGGCTATGGACTCACAGGATTTGCTACTGAAGGTCGAGGGTCTGCATAAGCGGTTCGGCGAGCAGTCGGTGTTGGCGGGGGCGAGTTTGGTGGTGCCGAGGGGGAGTTTGGTGGCGGTGTTGGGACGGAGTGGGGCGGGAAAGTCGGTGTTTTTGAAGTGTTTGGCGGATGTGATTGAACCGGATTCGGGGGAAATCTGGTTTGATGGCAGGCGGTTGGTGCGGGGTGATGCGGCGGCGAGGCAGCACTTTAGATCGAGGTGCAGTTTCTTGTTTCAGAGCAATGCGTTGTTTGATTCGTTGACGGCGCTGGAGAACGTGGCGCTGCCGTTGGAACAGACGATGGATTTGGCGGCCAAGGAGGTGCGGGAGCGGAGTTTGGAGGCGCTGAAGCAACTGGAGTTGGAGGCGTTTTGGGATCGGTATCCGGGGCAGATGTCAGGCGGGATGCAGAAGAGGCTGGCGCTGGCGCGGGCGATCGTGACGCGGCCGGAGTTGGTGCTTTTTGACGAGCCGACGGCGGGACTGGACCCGGTGAGGCGGAATGCGGTGTTTACGATGATTGCGAAGTATCAGCGGCAGTTTGGGTTTACGGCGCTGATTGTGACGCATGATGTGCCGGAGGCCTTGACGGCAGCAGATCGGGTGGCTTTGCTCGATACTGGAAGAATGGTTTTTCAGGGGTCGCCTGGCGAGTTTATTGCGTCTGAGGAGGCGATGGTGATTCAGTTTCGAGATAGTGAGAAAGAACTGTCGAAGATGCTTGCATCCATTCGAAGAGGTGAAACCATTCAGACTGGAGACACATGAAGCAAAAGCAGTTGGAATATCTCGTTGGAGGCTTTGTTTTGCTGGGGCTGGCGGCGGTGCTTTACTTGACGGTGAAGCTGGGGACGGGGTCGCTTTTGGGGAGTGACAGTTACCGGGTGGAGGTGCGATTTTCGAGTGCGAGCGGGTTGAATGTGGGGGGGAGCGTGCATGTGGCGGGGGTGCCGGTGGGACGGGTGGAGGCGATTCGGGTCGATCCGAAGGACTACAGTGCGATTGTGACGGTGAGTGTGCTTGCGGGTTTGAAGTTGCCGACGGATTCGATGGCTTCGATCAAGACGACGGGATTGATTGGGGACAAATACATTTTGCTGTCGCCAGGAGCGGATGAGAGCTATCTGGCGGCGGGAGATCGGATCACGTTAACTGAATCGTCGGTTGATCTTGAGGGATTGATCGGCAAGATGGCCTTCGGAAGTTTGGAGAAAGACGAATCGAAAGAACCTGCCCCTGTTCCATGAAACGCCGATTGCTATTAACGTTCGCGGCTTTGACCGTCGCTGGAGTGTCTTTTGGAGCCAGTTCGCTGGAATCGGCGCAGACCCGACTTAAGGCTGCGGTGGAGGAGGTGTTGGCGCTGGCGGGCAGGGCAACTGATAAGCCGACTTTGATGAAGCAGATCGGGCCGGTGTTGGAGAAGCACATTAGTTTTGATGTGATGACGCGGAGGGCGATCGGGCCAGGGTGGAGGGAGTTTGATGCGGCGCAGCAGGAGCAGGCGATCGGGCTTTTCACGAAATTGATCATTCGGTCCTATGGGAGTCGGTTTAAGGTCGGGCAGATGCCGGAGGTGAAGTATCAATCGGCTGCGGAGGCGGCGGCTGGGCGGGTGGATGTTTCGACCTTTACCATTTACCAGGGGAGTCGGTACAGTGTGGTTTACCGGATGGAGGAGGCGGAGGGGTGGCACACGACGGATGTGGTGATCGAGGGGGTGAGCATGGTGGCGAATTACAGGAGTCAGTTTGATCCCGTTTATAAAAAGGGAGGGGTGTCGGCGGTGCTGGCGGCCTTGGAAAAATCAGCCGCGCGTTCTGAATGAAGAGGGATCGATTGATTTTGAGTTTGGTGCTGGCGCTGGTGTGCCCGTTGATGACGCAATGTGCATCCGCGGGGAAGAGCAAGAAGGCTGGGGTGGATTTGAGTCGAGTCGGGGAAAGTGCGGCGGTGAAGGAAGAGAAGATGGTGGTGAAGGATGAGAAGGTGGTGGTGAAGGCTGAGAAGAAAGCCGAGGTGAAGGCGGAGGCGCCGGTTGAGGATGATTTGGATGAGTATGCGGTCGTGGATGTGGCGGATCCTCTGGAGCGGATGAATCGGGTGTCTTTTTGGTGCAACGACAAGATGTATTTGATCGTGTTTCGGCCGATCTCGAAGGGTTACGAGAAGGTGATTCCGAAGCGGTTGAGGAATGGGATCTACAATGCATTTGAGAACGCGAAGTATCCGGTGCGGTTGGGGAACAGTTTGTTGCAGGGGAAGTTCAAGCGGATGGGATTGCACACGGAGAAGTTTTTGCTGAACACGGTGGGTGGGATTGGCGGGTTGATTCGGGTTTCGGACAAGTTCCCCAAATTGGCGGAGTTGCCGGATGAGGACACGGGGAAGACGTTTGCGAAGTGGGGCATGGGGCATGGGTTCTATTTGGTGATTCCGTTCATGGGGCCGAGCAGTCTGCGGGACGGGGTGGGTTTGATTGGCGATTACGCGATGAATCCGGTGAACTGGGGGGTGTTCTGGTCGGGTAGTCACGATTGGACGGCGATTCCACCTTCGGTGAATACGCTGCGGGCGCTGCCTGGGCAGTTGGCGCTTTATGATGAGACGAAGCGAGATGCGATTGATCCGTATCTGGCGGTTCGGAGCGGGTATGTGCAGTTTCGGGCGGCTTCGGTGAAGAAGTGAGGGGGGGCGGATGACACTGCGTCCTGTGGGTGATCAGGACAAACGGCGGCGGCGGAGGAGGAGGCTGAGGGTGCCGAAGGCTAGGAGCAGGGTGCGGCTGGGTTCGGGAACTACGACAATGATTCCATAAATTTCCGATCCGGAAATGTCTTTGAGTGAGCCATCCTTTTGAACGACTAGAATGATCGAACTTCCATCGGGTTTGGTTCCGTAGATCATTGTTCCTGGACTGAAGGTTTTTCCATTGATTGATTGAGCCCACACTTGGCCTTTGAAGCTTGATACTTTGTTTTTCGCGACTTGGCGTTCACTGATATCGCTGCGGGTTTCCTCTTCATCTCCTAGTTGAATTTGGTTTTGACGCGACACGGGCTCGAGCAGGCGCTCTTTCAGGCTGCGGGTGCGGGGTGTGAGCTGGGTTTTGGGCGCGGCACTGAGGGGGATTTGGAAACCGACTCCTGCCAGCCAATGGTCGCCGGTTGGCCCGGCGTCTTCAAACCAGGTGGCGCTCAAGACCAGGGCAGGAATGGGACGCAGTTCGACGCCAAAACGGGCTCCGCGGAGATCCTGCCCGTAGTCGTAGAGGGCTGCCAGCAATCGCAGATCCAGATGGCGATCCAGGCCGGGGACGAGGGCCATGGCTTCGGCATCCCAACCTTTTTGGGGAGCTTCGAAGAAGTCGGTGGTGGTGTGGCGTGTTGTCGTGCGGGCGCGGTAGGTTTGGTTCCAATAGACATTCACATCGGAGATGTCCGTGCGATTTGGAAGGGGGCTGACGGTGTAACTGTAAGCTTCGGATGAGCTTTTGGAACGACTCACTATCTGCGATCTGGTGATGGAGGCATATTGATTCCGGTCATCCAGGGGCCAGTAATGATTGGCTCGGAAGGTGAGCCAGCGGCTGCCGAGTTCGAGACCGGCGCCGAGTTGCTGGTATTCAAAGCCCCGAGGGGAATTGCCCATGTCTCCGAAGACGTTGGCGCCGAAGAACCAGCCGTCTTGCAAGAGCCAGCCCAGGAATTTGCTGGTGTGTTCTTCTTTTGGCGGGGCGAACAGGTGGCGGAACCCGAGACCGAGGGAGGCAAACCAGCGGTCGCCCTCGGACCAAGTCACTTCGGGTTGGGCAAAGACCAGCGATCCGGAGTTTGCCTCATCCTGAAGCAGCGGTGCCCAAAGAGGTTGCACGAGGTAGAAGCTGCCTTGGTTCAGGCCGCGATCTGATTCCCATTGACTGCCAACCAACGGAGCGTTCAACCAGGGCGAGAAGAGGGCTGAATTGGTGGCATTTACCACCGGCGCGGCCAAGGCGGCTTGTGCGATGGTCGGTTCTTGAGCCGACAAGAGGTTGTAACCGAGGAGGGCGACTAGGAGCGTTAACCCGTGGGTTTTGGGCTGGGAGGTGACGGGAGAACGCATGCCTTTTAGGTTTCAGCGTTTCTGCTTAGAAGACAAGGTTGAATTGCCCTGTGGGGGGGTGGGGGACGGGAGGGGGGTGAGTGGCGATGCCTCTGCGTCGATCCTGGAGTTCGGATGGCGGATTCCGGGTTGGAACTCAGTGGTGGCTTGATTTGACGGGCAACGGGTCTTAATGGTGGCGCACTATGAAATCCAAAGACGCGAAGAAAGAGACGAAAAAGGCTCCCTTGAAGACTCCCAAGGAGAAGAAGTTGGCGAAGGCAGAGAAGAAGGCCAAGCGGGACTAGACCGGTCCTCGAAATTCTTGTCACATTGCCCAGCGGTGGAGCTGGCCTTATTGGCTGCGTCAGCCGTTGGCGCGTTATCGTTCTGATAGCGGGTTGCGCGACTTTCTTGTCACTGAGGCAGCTAAGCTAGCCGGTTCAAAATGGAGAATCGATTCGAGAACCGGTCCGGCCGTCGGCGAGGAGAGGTGGGTTGGCGTGAGGTATCCTGAATGGATGCGTGGAAGAGGTCCTGTCGGAGTTTCGATCGTAGTGGTTGGTCAGTGGTGGTTTTGACTTGGCATTTGTTCGTGATTTGCTTTGCTGGTGGTGGACGTGAGTTTCTGGTAAGTCATTCACGGCCGTTCCAACCAACCTCAGTTCAACCAACCTCAGTTCAACCAACCATGATCCGTAACCTTTGTTGCGGGCGGCTCTCCATGCTGCTCGCTGGCGTTCTATTATGTCTATTCGCAACCCCTGCCGGTGCCGCTGATGGGTCGACCATCGCGGTCAACTCGGGCGATACGGCTTGGCTTCTGGTGTCGACGGCGCTGGTGCTTTTTATGATGATACCCGGGTTGGCATTGTTTTACGCAGGTCTAGTCGGTGCACGGAATGTGCTGTCGTTGTTCATGCAGTGCTTTGCTTTGACCTGTGTCATGAGTCTTTTGTGGCTGGTTTGTGGTTACTCCCTGAGTTTTTCGGATGGGAATGCGTTTATTGGAGGACTGGGGGAGGTTTTTATGAGTGGGCTGACGATTGAGTCAGTGCGCGCGGACTGCCCGCAGATTCCGAAGGTTTTGCACTTTGTGTATCAGATGATGTTTTTCATGATCACACCAGGATTATTCATTGGTGCCTTTGCAGAGCGGATGAAGTTCAGTGTGATTTTGATCTTCAGTGTGCTCTGGGGTGTGCTGGTGTATGCGCCTTGCTGTTACGGTGTTTGGCATCGCGCAGGGGAATTTATGGGGCTGAGTGGCGTGAAGGATCTGGCCGGGGGGATTGTGGTGCACGTCACGGCGGGTGTGGCGGCGCTGGTGGCCTGCGTGATGGTTGGGCCGAGGAGGGGGTTTCCGTCGACTGCGTTTTTGCCACACAACTTGGTGCTAACGCTCGTCGGCGCGGCCATGCTATGGGTGGGTTGGTTCGGATTTAATGGAGGAAGTCAATTGGCGGCCAATGGTGCGGCTGCGATGACGATCACGGTCACTCATCTGTCTGCTTGCGCGGCGTCGGTCGTTTGGATGATGATCGAATGGGTGAAGAATGGGAAGCCGAGTGTGCTGGGAATTGCGACGGGTTCGATTGCGGGCCTCGCTGCGATCACGCCGGCATCTGGTTTGGTGGGCCCACAGGGGGCATTGATCATTGGCTCAGTGTCTGCGGTGCTGTGTTGGTATGCTTGTGCGAAGCTGAAACGCCGGTTTCACTATGATGATGCGTTAGACGTCTTTGGAGTCCACGGCATTGGTGGGGTCGTGGGGACGTTGCTTTTGGCTGTTTTGGGAACGAAGTCTTTTGCGGGAGGGTTGGGAGACTTTGAGATGGCGAGCCAATTGAAGACCCAGGTGCTGGCGATTCTGTATACGTCGTTGCTCTCAGGTGGGGTCAGTTTTGTTGTCTTATGGGGTCTCGATAAGACGATTGGCTTACGAGTGTCGGAAGGTGCCGAAAGCGAGGGTTTGGATCTCGCTGAACATGGCGAGTCAGCCTACAATAGTTAGAGCAGTTTAAGAATAACTGTAGCCGCACCTTTGGGGCGGCGGAGGCGAATCTGGGCCGTCGGCAGCTTGGGACGTATGTACTCATAGGCCCCGGCGCTGCCCACGGCCCATCTCCACCTCCGGCGCTCCCAAATCAACGGCCACATCTTTTCTTAAAATGCTCTAGAGTTGCGAATGGTGCGGCGTTGAGCCTGTTTTGAAAGTCGCCGAGTGTCAAACCGTGCACTCCGTCTTTCAAAACGGTGCCCGCCTAACCACCACGGGTTTTCGCGGCGTCTCGTGGTGCCTTTGATGAATCGGTCAGACTAGGTAGAGGGAGTCGAGCTGTTCGTAGGCGTGGTTGAGCCAGTTTTTGACGCGCTGGCGTTCCATGAGGCCGAGGTTGGGGGTGGGTGAGTCTGTCTTGTTTTTGGCGGCCCAGAAGCTGGTGCTGGCGCCGTCGATCTTGTTAATGACGGTTTCGTGGAGGCGGCGGAGGGTGACGATGCGGGCGTGGAGCCTGAGGGCGTGGTCCTTTTCGCCGGACTTTTCGAAGATGTCGAAGTTGTCGCCGCGCAATTGGTTGAGCATGATGACGAAGTTGAGGCGGGAGCCGAAGCGGTCGAGGAGCTTTTTGAGGAGGTCGACGGAGTCTTTGCCGGAGTCCATGACGTGCCAGTAGGTGATGGTGATGCCGAGTTCGCCGGTGAGTTCGAGGACACCGGATTCGTCCATCCATTTGACGAGGGATTCGTGGGTTTGAGCGGCGAGATCGACGAGGATGCTTTTCTCGGGGTTTTCGTTGGCGGACTCGATGATGGTGTCGAGGCTTTCGTAGCGGTCGACGACGATGGGGGAGGCGAAGTCGGCGTAGAAGCGGAGGAGGGAGCCGTGGGAGCGGTCGGTGTCGAAGCCGATGAAGGGGTGGGCGTGGTCGATGAAGTATTGGGCGACGACACGGGCGACGACGGATTTGCCGACGCCGCCTTTTTCGCCGCCGATGAAGTGGATGTTAGCCATGATGAGGTGAGTGGGGGTGGAGTTTTTGGGGTGGCGCTTTTTGGGGGCGAGCGCGAATGAATGAGGGGGTGTCGCCTGTTAGGGAGGACAGGGTTTCAAACCGTCTTATCGGGGTGAGTGCAAGTCACAATTCGGGCGAAAAGGCGACTAGCGGAGCATCATCCAGAGGGTGGTGGAGCCGTGGCCGGGGGGGAAGTCTGGGAGGGGTGTGGGGCGGACGTAGTCGGCGGTGCGGCGTTTGGCTTTGGCGCAGGCGCGGGCGCGGCGTTCGAGGGAGACGGGGTCGAGCTTGGTGCAGTTGGTGGAGAGGAGAATGGCGCACTGGGGGAGGGCGAGTTCGATGGCGGCGTTGAGGAGGTCTTCGAGGTCGTGCTCGATCTGCCAGCGGCGGCCGTTGTTGCCGCGTGAGAAGGTGGGGGGGTCGAGGATGATGGCGTCGAAGCGTTCGTTGCGGCTGTAGAGGGTGGGCAGGAGGTCGAGGGTGTCGTCGGCGATGAAGCGGTGTTTGGTGGTGGGGAGATCGTTGAGGGCGAGGTTTTGTTTGCCGCGGTCGAGGGATTTTCGGGAGAGGTCGACGCTGGTGGTTTCGGCGCCTTCGAGGGCGGCGGCGACGGTGAAGCTGCAGGTGTAGGCGAAGGTGTTCAGGAGGCGTTTGGGCCGGAGGGAGCGGAGTTTGGCGCGGTTGGCGCGTTGGTCGAGGAAGAGGCCGTGGCTGTAGCCGGCGGCGATGTCGAGGCCGAAGTTGATGCCGGATTCGGTGACGATGGTGGTGAGGGGGAGGGTGGGATCGCCGGAGTGGAGGACGGGGGAGATGCGGTCGGCGTTTTTGAGGGGCATGAAGCGGGTGAAGACGCGGGCGGGGTGCCAGGCGGCTTCGGTGGTCCAGGATTCGAGGCCGGTGAGGAGGGTGTCGAGGGCGGGGGTGTTTTTGTGGGAGAGGATGAGGTCGTCGCCGAGGCGTTCGATCCAGCCATCGGATCCGGAGGCGAGGCGGTGGGCGGTGGTGCCGGATTGGGTGAAGGTGTGGAATTGGGTTGGGGTGATCCACACCGGTGGCTGAGGGGAGGGGCGGGAGGAGGGGGTGGGGTTCACGAAGGGGGAGTCTGGGGCACGATTGAGGTGCACGCAAACCCGGGTGTGGGTTTGTGATTGGGATGGAGATGGACAAGGGGAGGGGTTTGTCGTACAACGGCGGGATGAAAGGATTTTTCGGGTGGACAATGGGTGTTCTGGCTGCGGTGACTTTGGTGTCTTGCAGCGAGAAGGGCGGGCGCGAGGGGGGCATGCGAGGGACGATTGCGGTGTCGCTTTTGACTTTGGAGAATCCGTTTTTTAAGATCATCGGGGATCATTTGGCTGCGGAGGCGAGGGCGCAGGGGTTTGAGGTGCTGGTGGTGAGTGCGGACAAGGATATGGCGAAGCAGGGGAACCAGGTGAAGGATTTCATTGTGAAGGGGGTGGATGCGATCGTGCTGAGTCCGTGTGATCCGAAGTCGGTGGTGCCGGTGATTCAGGAGGCGAATGCGGCGGGGATTCCGGTGTTCACGGTGGACATTCCGTGTCCGGATCCGGCGGCGAAGGTGGTGACGCAGATTGCGACGGACAATTACGGGGGTGGGCGGGAGGCGGGGGAGGCGATGATCGAGGTGCTGGGGAAGTCGGGGGGGAAGGTGGCGATCCTGCACCTGAAGCAGGCGCAGTCCTGTGTGCTGCGGGTGAAGGGGTTTCGGGAGGTGATCAATGCATTCAATGCGAGGGGCGGGCCGAGGATTCAGCTGGTGATGGAGATCGATGGGGGTGGGGCGCGGGATATTGGGTATCGGGCGGCAGAGGATGCTTTGCAGGCGCATCCGGATTTGCGGGGGATCTTTGCGATTAATGATCCGTCGGCGTTGGGGGCGCGGGCGGCGCTGGAGAAGGCGAAGAAGGCGGATCAGGTGACGATCATCGGGTTTGACGGGATGCGGGAGGGGAAGGTGGCGATCAAGGAGGGGAAGGTGTATGCGGATCCGATCC
This sequence comes from Verrucomicrobiaceae bacterium, assembly GCA_947440575.1. GTDB lineage: Bacteria > Verrucomicrobiota > Verrucomicrobiia > Verrucomicrobiales > Verrucomicrobiaceae > JAGRPD01. Next base: position 1,691 of record CANETF010000088.1, on the reverse strand, counting down.
AGTTTCCGGATCGGATGGGGGTGGAGATCGTGAAGGCGTTTGTGAAGTGGTCGCGCGGGGAGGTGGTGCCGCCAGAGATTTTGATCCCGACGAAGTTGTATCGAAAGGCGGACGGGGAGGGCGATGCGGATTTGAAATGAGGACGACGATGCGAGGCTCCCGATTTTTGACGGACTACGGTATGGTGGTGGTTTTGCTGCTGCTGGGGGTGTTTTTCAGTGTGGTGACTTACACGGAGCAGTCGGCGACGGGGGTGGCGGCGGTGGGGCAGGTGGTGGGGGGGATGAAGGCGGGTGAGCGGGTGCTGGTGGTGGGGGGTGAGTCGGTGGTGGATGCGGTGTTTGCGGGGGAGGTGGAGAGGCAGTTGCGGGCGGGCGGGGTGGTGGTGACGGGGGTGGTGCTGGGGGGGCCGAGGGCGGTGAGGGTGGCGCTGGAGAAGGCGGCGGGTGAGGGGACGGGGCTGGATGGGGTGGTGTGCAGTGAGCGGGCGGGGCGATGGCTGGTGATGGAGGAGGTGGGGGTGTTGTTTCCGGGGTTGAAGGGGGTGCGGGTGGTGAAGCCGGTGAGGTCGCGGTTTCCGAGTTTTTTGAAGGCGGACAATCTGCTGAACATTGCGAATCAGATTGCGGTGATCGCGATCGTGGCGATCGGGATGACGATGGTGATCGTGGCGGGGGGGATTGATTTGTCGGTGGGGAGTTTGATTGCGCTGTCGGCGGTGTTGGTGAGTGTGTTCATCCGCGATCATGCGGGTGGGGCGGAGGCGGGGACGCTGGGGATGGTGGGATGCTGTGTGGCGGCGGTGGGGGTGTGCGGTGGGTTTGGGGCGTTCTCGGGACTGATGGTGACGCGCTTTGAGGTGCCGCCGTTCATTGTGACGCTGGGGATGATGCTGGTGGGGAGCGGGCTGGCGTATTTGGTGGCGGATGGGCAGTCGATTTCGGCGATGCCGGAGGCGTTTGTGTGGCTGGGGCGCGGGGCGGATTTTTTTGGGCTGCCGAATGCGGTGGTGCTGATGTTTGGGCTGTATGGGGTGGCGCATGTGGTGATGACGCATACCCGGCTGGGGCGTTATTTGTACGCGGTGGGGGGAAATCGGGAGGCGGCGATGCTGTCGGGGATTCCGCTGAAGCGGGTGGTGCTGGTGACGTATGTGGTGAGCGCGCTGCTGGCGGGGTTGGGCGGGGTGATCATGGCGTCGCAGTTGAAGAGCGGGTCACCGAGGTATGGGACGATGTATGAGTTGTATGTGATCGCGGCGGTGGTGGTGGGGGGATCGAGTTTGAGCGGGGGGAAGGGGCGGATGTTTGGGACGTTGATCGGGGCGTTGACGATTGCGGTGATTCAGAATGGGATGAATCTGACGAATGTGGAGAGCTATACGCAGAAGGTGGTGCTGGGGGCGGTGATTTTGGGGGCGGTGATGCTGGATAAGGTGAGGGGGCGGACGTGAGCTGGCACGCAGAGGGGGGAGGGGGAGTAGAGAGTAGAGAGTAGAGAGTGGAGAGTGGAGAGTGGAGAGTGGAGAGGCGCGGGCGCAGTGGCGCAGTCAATACATGGGTAACAGATTTGGTTCAATACATCGGTAACACTATTGGGTTAGTGGGTTACAGGTTTGGGGTGATTTGGGGTTTTGTTTGTGGGGTTGACTGGGTGAGGGGCTTGCCCCGGCCCTTTGGCCGCTGGAGCGG
>CANETF010000087.1 GCA_947440575.1 Verrucomicrobiaceae bacterium | reverse complement strand
TTGGTGGCAGGGAAGTCGGTGACTTTGAAGACTTCGGCGAGGGTTTGATGGGCGCGGACGGCGATGAGGTCGCTGGCGAGGGTAGCGGGGAGTGTTGGCAGAGTGTTCAGAGGGCTGGCGGTGTCGATGGCGATGGCGTTGGGGAGGGAGGCGGCTTCGTTGATTTCGAAGCGGTGGCCGGTGTGATCGCCTGAAAGGACTTCGACGTAGTATTGGGTGCCGGAGAGGAGGGCGGCGGCGAAGTCAGCGGTGCCGATGCTTGTGGTGATGGAGAGGGCCTGCCCGATGACGGCGTCGATGGAGCCGCCGAAGAGGTCGCACTTGATGAAGGGCATGGCAAAGGTTTCGCACTGGGTGGCGAAGGTGCGGCGGGCGACGCCGGCGGCTTCGGTGCGGGAGGTGGACTCGGGGGTGCCGTTGAGGTCGGTGTCGAGCTCAAGGCGGACGCGGAAGAAGCCGGTGGTGGAGGCGGGGGCGAGGGAGCCGACGTCGGAGTAGGTGGCCCACTCGGTGCCGTCGGTGTTGTAGGTGATGGTGGGGACGATGGAGGTGACGTCACTCCAACCGGCGGGTGAGGCATCCAGGGTGGTGATGGCTTCCAGGGTGTAGGTGACGCCGGTGATGCCGGTGACACGAAGGATGCGGACGTCGGCACGACCGGTGGCGGTGTCGATGAGGACGGAGATGGGGCAACGGGGTTTGAGGCCGGTGCCGGGGCTGAAGCAGAAGGCAAACTCTTGGAGGTTGTCGTAGCGGTCGCTGTCGGGGTTATCGGAGGGGGCGTTGCTGCCGCCGAGAGGATTTAGATATTGCCAGGCGGCCCAGGTGGTGGGTTTGGCGGGGACCACAGGGAGGTTGTTTTGAACGACGATGGGGTCACCGGGGGCGAGGTCGAGGGTGAGGTAGTAGGGGTTGGCGCCTGCGGTGAAGTTGACGAGGGAGCCGCTGGAAGCTGGAGAGCCGAGGGTGGCGGGGTTGGGTCCGCTGGTGGGATCGAAGGAGGGGCCGGCGACGGGGCGGGTGGGGTCGATGACGAAGCCTGAGGGCGGGGTCAAAGTGATGGTGTAGGAGCCTGCGACGGGGTCGGCGGGGTCGAGCATGAAGGCGTAGGATCCGGTGGAGCCGTCCTGGATGAGGAGGACGTTGCCGGGGCCGGAGACGGAGACGGAGGCGCCGGAGACGATTTGACCTGAGATGGCGTTGTAGATGAAGCTGGGGGCGACGCGCTCGACGAAGGTGTTGTCGGAGCTGGAGGCGCCGGGGGCGAGGACGATGGGGGTCTGGTCACCGATGAGGTCGAGGTTGCCGCTGTCTTGGTCGGCGATGGAGAGGTAGCCGGGGGGTTGGGTTTGAGCGACGGAGTAAGTGCCTGGGGCGAGGTTGGTGAACTGGTAGAAGCCGTTCATATCCGTGGTGGTGGGGGAACCGACCGGGGCGCCGAGGTTGTCGAGGAGGGTGAGGGTGACGCCGGAGATGGGGGTGTCACCGGTGAGGTCGTTGGTGGTGTCGGCGAGGACGTAGCCGCTGATGGTGGCGGGGGCGTATTCGACAAAGTCATTGCCGTCATCGGTTTCGCCCGCGGCGAGGGTGACGGGGATGAGGTTGTCGAGAGGGTCGGCGTTGGGGGCGTCGACGGGGGAGGAGGGGAGGTCAGGGGTGACGTCGGCGTCGGAGGTGGAGTTGAGGCCTGGGGGTTGAGTTTGGACGATGGTGTAAGAACCCGGGGCGACGTTGGTGAAGGAGTAGATGCCGAAGGAGTCGGTGAGGGTGGAGGTGGGGGGTGACGTCGGCGTCGGAGGTGGAGTTGAGGCCTGGGGGCTGAGTTTGGACGATGGTGTAGGAGCCGGGGGAGACGTTGGTGAAGGAGTAGATGCCGAAGGAGTCGGTCAGGGTGGTGGTGACGGTGGCGCCGAGGGAGTCGAGCAGGGTGAGGGTGACGTTGGGGATGGGTTGGTCGCCGTCGCCATCGCCGTCGAGGTCTTGGTGGACGCAGCCGGAGAGGGTGCCGAGTTGTTCGTCGACGAAGTCGGCGGTGGTGGTTTGGCCGGCGATGACAGTGGTGGGGAGCGAGTTCGGCGTGACGGATTGGTAACCGGCGAGGTCGGTTTCGGTGACGGTGTAGTTGCCGGCTGGGACGTCTAGGAATTCGTAGTTGCCATCGATGTCGGTGGTGGTGGTGGCGATGGTGGCACCGAGGGAGTCGAGGAGGGTGAGGGTGACGTTTTGGATGGGGAGGTCACCTGTGTCGTTGTTGTCGATGTCGCGGGTGACGGTGCCTGAGATGGCGCCGAAGATGGCTTCGGTAAAATTTTGAGCGGTTAGGTTTTGGCCAGGGAGGAGGACGATGGGAGTAAGATCACCGATGATGTTGAGGTCGCCTCCGTCGATATCGCTTAGGCTGGTGTAGCCGCTGGGTTGGGTTTGTTCGATGGAGTAAGTGCCGGCGGGGACGTCGAGGAAATCGTAGGAGCCCGTGCTGTCGGTGGTGGTGGTTGCGACGGTCGCGCCGAGGTTATCTTTGAGGGTGATGGTGACATTGGGGAGTGGGGTGTCGGTGATGTTGTCGCCGTCGAGATCGGCGAGGACGGAACCGCTGATGGTGGCGAGTTGTTCGTCGATGAAATCGGCGGTGGTGGTTTGGCCTGAGATGACAGCGGCGGGGAGAGTGTTCGGCGTGACGGACTGGTAACCGGAGAGATCGGTTTCGACGATGGAGTAGTTGCCTGGAGTGAGGTCGGGGAAAGAGTAGTTGCCGGAGGCGTCGGTGGTCGTTGTTGTAACGGTGGCACCGAGGGAGTCGAGCAAGGTGATGGTGACGGTTTCGAGGGGTTGGTCGCCGGAGTTGTTGTTGTCGATGTCGCGGGTGACGGTGCCGGTGATGGCACCGAGTTGGTAATAACCGAAATCGACACTGGAGCGGTCTTCGTTGATGACAAGTGTGATGGTGGCGAGGTGAAGCGTGCTGATGCCATCGACGTCATAGCTACCTAACACATTGGAAGGTAGGGTGGAAGGGTCGATGCTGACAGCGTAGGTTTGGGCGACGAGTTGGGTGAAGCTGTAGGTACCGTTAGGTTGAGTGAGAATGGAAGGTTCGCCGATGTCGAGTGTGCCATTGGTATTGAGGTCGAGGAAGACACGGACGTTTTCGAGAGTGGGTTCGGTGCCTTGGCGAATGGCGTCCGCATTGGCATCGGTCCAAACGGTTCCTGAAATGGAGGCGGATTGGTATTCGAAGTCGCGGGCGAGGACCGTGCTGCCTAGAGAGAGGGAGACGTTGATGCTGTTGGGGTTGCCGCCGTCGGCGTCGGCAAGCAGGAGGTAGGTAGAAGGAAGCGTGCTGGTGATTTCGTAGAGGCCGGGGAGGAGGTTTTCGAAGAAGTAGGTGCCGTTTGAGGCCGATGGGGTGGTGGTCAACACGTCGTCTGAGGTGCCTAGGATGGAGTCGGAACCCGCGAAGCGAAGGGAGACGGTGACATTGCCGATGGTGGTTTCACCGGAATCTGCGATGCCGTTGCCATCGCCTTTGACAATGGTTCCGGCGATGCTGCCGAGGACTTCAATGTAGCCGAAGTCGAGGTCGTTGGCGGGGGCTTGGAGATCGAAGATTTCGAAAGTTTCGCTGAGCGGGAAACTATCGGGGTCACCGGTGATGGTGTAAGCGGTGCTGGGGAGGGAATTGGGGTCGACTGTGATAAGGACGTTGGCTCCTTGTTTGATGCCGCCGAGGGAGTAGAAGCCGGAGGGGTCGGTGAAGACGACGTAGGATTGGTCGTAGATGGTATCGGCGTCGGAATCGACTTGGATGGTGAGTTGGACATTGGCGATGCCGGGTTCTGAGCCGCCTTGGGCGCCATTGGTGATGCCGCCGCCACCGGCGCCGTTGTCATCATAGACGGTGCCACTGAGGGAGTGGTAGATGTCTGGGATGGGAGGGTAGCCGAAGTCGACGATGGAGATGGTTTGGCCGCCGGCGAGAGCGGTGCTGTAAGAGCTGGAGGCGGGCACGGCACCGACGGGGAAGGCGGTGGGGACGGTTTGATAGGTTGGGGGTATCGTGGATGTGACGACTTGTGTTAGGTAGCGCTGGCTGCCGACGGTGTCGGCGAGGCCGGTGAATTGGTAGTTGCCGGTGGCGTTGGTGACTTGAGTATCAAGAAGGAGGTCACCTGCGAGGAGATTGATGGTGCCGTCGCCGTTGAGATCGAGGTAGAGATTGACGGTGATGCCGGAGAGGGTGGGTTCTCCGGAATTGAGAGAACCGTTGCTGTTGAGGTCAGCGAACAGGGTGTCGCCGATTTTGCCGTTGTTATCGACACCGAAATTGAGGCCGGTGGTTTCGGTTCCGGCGACCGCGACGATTTGGTATTCGAGCGTGGTGGTGACGACGCTGAGTGAGGAAGGGATTTGGGTGTTGTTGTAGGTGATGCGGTAGGGGCCTGGATCGAGGATGAATTGGAACTCGCCATTGGTGTTGGTAGTTGTGGTGGCAGCGAGGGCGTCATCCAACGTGCCGAGTTGGCCATCGGTGCCGGGGCTGTAGGCGAAGGTGGTGATGTTGGGGAGGATGGGTTCGCTAGCGTCGAAGACGCCGTTTTGATTGACGTCATGGAAGACGAGGCCCTCGACGAGAGCGGCTTCGACGAAGCCGAAGTCGGCGGTGAGATTTTGCATGGATTGGCCGGGGCCGGTGCCGAGGGTGACGGGGAGGTATTCGCCCGTGGTGACGATCATGGTGCTGGTGATGCCGGAGGTGGGGCTGGGGACTTCCTGTTCGGAGACCTTCGAGATGTAGTTTCCTGGGGGAAGGTTTTCGAAGAGGTATTGGCCGGGGAGGCGGTTTGGAGCGAGGGGGTAGGCGGGCGAGCCGTCACCGGTGACTTCGACCCGGATGATGGCGTCTTCAGGATCGACGTGGCCATTGCCGTTGGCGTCGGTGTAGAGGACGATGGTGCCATTGGGGACGGGGCGGGGACCACCGGAGAAGTTGGTTTCGTCGGCGAGTCCATTGCCGTTGGTGTCATACCAGAGGAAGTCGCCGATGCTGCCGGGGAACTTGTAGCCGAAGTCGGCGGTGAGGATGGTTTGGCCAGAGGCGGGATTGACTTTCCAGACGTTGTTGGTGGGAGGGTTGGTGATGAGGGTGCCGCCTGAGATCAGCACGAGACCAGCGGGGAATTGAGGATCGGTTTCGACGACATCGACGATGTAGTTTCCGGCGTTGAGGCCAGTGAAGAGATACTTGCCGGTGGAGTCAGTGTTGGTGGTAGTTAGGAGGACATCAGTGGGGTCGACGAGACCGTTGTTGTTGAGGTCGGCGTAAAGGAGAACATCGATGTCAGGAAGGAGGGTTTCTGAGGGATCAACGAGGCCGTTCGAGTTGGTGTCGATCCAGAGGGTGTCGCCGATTTCGGAAACGGTCGGGCCAAGGGGAGGAGGAGGGAGGAGGCCGAAATCGGCGGCGCTGTATTGAGCGGTGGCGGCCAAGGCAATGGAGAGCGAGAGGGGGGTGGTGGGGACGTAGCCAGCGGGGACGGTGCTGTAGTCGTAGCGAACGGAATAGGTGGAGGCGGAGAGACCTTGAAGGCGATAGAAGCCGGTGGAGTCGGTGATGGCGAAGGGTTCGATGCCAGCGTTATAGGTGCCGCTGGAATCGAGGTCGATGAAGACGCGAACACCGGGAATGCCGGACTCACCAGCTTGCAGACCATCGCCATCGGCGTCGGCCCAAACGAAGTCGCCGATGCTGCCGTCGACGAGGGTGGTGACCTGGTTTGAGTTGCCGGAGGGGATGCCGCTTGTGCTGGTGATTTGAGCGATGTTATTGACGGCGAGGGGTGGGCTGATGGTATTGATTCGGGCGGTGTAAGAGAGGGTGGGGGTAGCGATGACGGTGTTGGCAGTGGCTTGGCCCCAGGTGCCGCCTTTGTTGTCGGAAGGGGTGGCTCTGAAGGTCAGAATGCCTGGAGACGCGCCTGCTGTGACGGACGTGGAAACATAAGTGAAGACGAGGGAGCCGTTGCTGTTGAGGATTTGAGCGGCGGGTGCGGTGCCGAATGCGGCTGAAGCGCCGTTGGTTCCTGAGACGCTGATGGAGGGCGGGGTAACGGTGACGGGGAAGGGTGAGCCGGTAGCGTTGGAGATCGTCGTGGTGAGAGTGACGGTGATGGTGTCGCCGGATTTGACCATGCTGCGGTTGGAACTGAGGGCGGTGGTGGTGTCGTAGGTGTATGCCGTTGTGGTTCCAGGTTTGAGCGCTAACAGGATGGTGCCCCACTTGGTGCTGGTCATGGTGACGTTACCGGTGCCCGTCGAGCCGGGTGAGGTTTTCCTAGCCCATGCGGCACTGACTTGGCTTCGATTGGTGCCAGGCTGTCCATCATCATACAGTTCAGTCAAAGCCCCTGGAGAGGTGGTGGACCAACCTGAAGACGTGGGATTGTTTTGGGCCATCACAAACATGATCACAGCGGCATTGGCTGAGGCGGTGGTGAGAGCGGCTGCGGTTGGATTGGCGCTGCCAGCTGTGTCGACGGAGATGGCATTTGGGGTGACGTCGAAGGGTCCTCCAGGGGTGCCATTTGGGGTGACACCGCCGCTCACATCGACGCCTGAAAAAGCGGTGATGGCACCGCAGCCGCCGTGATTCCCGCCACTTCCTGCGAGTGTGAAATCGAAATCAGGAGCTGCGACATCTGTCGCATTGGCGACTTTATAGAGAAGGGTGGCACGCGCGAGTTTTAAGGAGGTTTCAAAAGCAGCGCCTCGGATCAGTGTCCAACCGGTGCCGGTAACATCGACGGTGCTGGTGCCGCGCATGGCGAAGTTGGCGATCATTACGTCGCCAACTTGAAGACCTGCGGGTTTAGCGATGGTTAAGAGGGTGGTGCCATTGTCGACAGCGACTGGAGAGGAAGCGCGAAGTTCAATGGTGGCGGGTGCTGATGAAGAGAAGCTTTGAGCACCATTGGTGGCTGCGACGGTTGAACCGAGGCTCCACGTGACGTTGCCGGTGCCACCGTTTGCGGGTTGTGAGCTTGGAGTGGGGGAGGCGGAGGGGTTGACGAAGGTGGAACCGGCGGGGACGGGATCGATGATTTGGACGTTGGTGAGGATGTTGGAACCGGTGTAGTTAGGAATGAGGGTGTAAGTGAGGTTGGAGCCGCGAGAGGCATTGGTTAGGTTGACGGTCTTCGATAGGGGAGAGGGGGTGGCGATGAAGGGGAAGTCGCGGGTGAGGTCAGTTTGGCCTGAGGTGAGGACGACGCCGAGGTATTGGCTGGTGGTAGCGGAGTAGTTGCCGGGGATATCGGTGTCAGTGGTATCGACTCTGACCACGTAGGTTCCAGGGATGAGGCCGGAGAATTGGTAGCTGCCATTGTTGGCGGCGGTGGTGGTGGCCAGAAGCGTGGTGCCGTTGCTGGCGAACAAGTTGACGGTGATGTTAGCGAGCGGGGAATCGCCAGCGTTGAAGGTGTTGCTGCCGTCGGCATCGAAGTAAACTTGATCGCCGAGAGTGGCGGGGAGGTTCCGATAGAAGCCGAAGTTGATCGTGGTGACGCCGCCGGTGAGATTGGTGACGGTGCGGGGGTTTGGAGTGGTGATGGTGTAGGGATCGGCTGCGAAATAGGTGGCGGGTCCAGCGAGGTCGCAAACAACTGAATAGTTGAGCCCGAGAGCGAGATTGGGGAAGGAATAGACGCCGGAGCCGTTGGTTGTGGTGGTGGCGATTTGGACACCGTTTGGAGTGAGCAGTCGGACGATGGTGTTAGGAATGCCGGGTTCGCCGGAGTCGCGGAGGCCATTGTTGTTGAGGTCCTCGAAAACGCGGCTGCCGATGGAGCCGGTGCCAGCGGGGGCGTAGCCGAAGTCAGCGGTGAGATTTTTTTGATTATTTGTGATGGTGACGGCGGTTCGGTTAGCGGTGCCGATGCCGTCGAGGTCGAAGGTTGGGGTGTAGCTGGATGGAGGAGAAGGGATCCGCACTTGATAGGTGCCGGCTTGGAGGCCTGTGAAGAGGTATTGGCCGGTGGTGTTGGTGGTGGTGGAGGTGATGAGAGTGGAGCCGGTGGCATCGTAGAGTTGGACGGAGAGGCTGGGGATGCCTTCTTCATTGGGGTCTTGCGAGGCATTGCCATTCCAGTCGCGGAACACGGTATCACCGATTTGGCCGCCACCGACGGTGACGGGAGCCTGGGGGATGGGGGGGATGCGTTTGCCTTCGACGGTCATTTCGACCTGGTTGAAGTAGGTGCCGGGACTGACGGTAGGGCCAACGTTGGCGGTGAAGGTGATGGTGAGGGTCTTTTTGGATTGGATTGCCTGGTTGACGGTGAAGACGGGGGTGGTGTTGTTACTGTAGTTGGTGGTGATGGTGGGCGGGCTGATGGCGGCGCCGTTGAGTGTGGCGCTGACGAAATTGACAAAGGTGAAGCCTGGGGGGAGGGAGTCGGTGAGGACGAGCGGGGTGCCATTGAGGCCGGTGCCTTCGTTGTAGACCGTGATGGTGTATTGGACGTTGGTGCCGGGTGCGGCGGAGGGGGGCGTGACGGTTTTTTCGGAGCGGAGAAGGGCGCGGGTGCTGACCTCGATGATTTCTTCGGCGGTGGCGAGGGGATTACCATTACTGGTGGCGGTGACGACATTGCTAAGGGCACCGATGGCTGTGGCTTTGACATAGACCCGCACGGTGCGGACATCTTTTGGTGCGACAGTGCCGACATTCCACGTGAGGATGTTGCCCGAAATCGAGGCGGGGGATGGCGTTGCGCTGATGAAGGCGAGGCCGGTGGGAAGGGTGTCTCTGAGCAGGACGTTAGGGAGGGTGAGGTTGCCAGCGTTGGCGAAGGTGATGTCGAAGTAGGTGGAGCCACCGGGGGCGAGGAGGGGATCTGCGGCGCGCTTTTGAAGGAAGGAGCAGGGAGTGAGGCTCACCACGGTGGGGTCGAAGTAGCGCCAGAGGTGGTCTTTGCCGTTGTCGGTGCCGCCGGCATCACCACCGAAGGCATCGGCATAGATGGTGTTGCAGTGGGTGCCGGGGTTGGCGAGGACGCGGAGTTTGATGGCGGCGTATTCGGGGCGGCCGAACTCCAACTGGCCGATGGCGAAGCGGATGGCGTTGACCTTTTCGGCGTGGCCGCTGGGAGGTCCGGCGGGAAGCGGGCCGTCAGAGGAAAAGTTGTGACCGATGGTGGAGGCGTCGACTCCGGCGTAACCGAGAGCGTTGTTCAAGGATCCCGGGGTGTCCTTGCTGACTTGGGAGCCTGGAAAATGGATGCGTTTCCAGGGGCCGACTTCGATGCCGGCGCGGATTTTTTGATCGTTGGTGCCGGAGGTGGAGGTGAAGGTATTGAAGTTGAAAGACCACGCGTAGCCGCTTTGAGGACCTGCGACGGCGCTGGCCATGCCCCAGGGGGCGTTGCCGCGACCGTCACCGGTGTCGATGATGGGAGCGATGTCTTTGCGACCGAAGGCGCGGAGTTGATGCGAGTCCCAAAGGGTCATGACGCCGAGTTTGCCGATGGCGGCTGCAGAGTTCCATTCGCCGACGAGGTCGCCTGAATTGTTGGTCATGGATGGGGTGCCGCCTGAGGGCGAGGCACCGTAGGAGTTGAACGCGGTGCGCGGGTCGGTGGAGAAGAAGATGCCGGTGTCGGCGTAGACACCAGAGAGGGTGCCTCGGGCAAGGCCGGTGGAAGTGACGGGGGCTTCATTGATGCCGAGAATATTTGGAGAGGGGTAGGTGTATCCGGTGAGACCAGTGCCGATTTTCTGGCCGTTGGCCCCTGCGCCGAGCGAAATGGGTGACTGACCTTTCATGGGGATAGGCACAAAACCGCGAGGGTCGATTGAGGAAGCCTGGGCGTAGGCTGCATCGAGCACTTGGTAACCATCTGGCACGTAGAAGGTCTGGTAGCCACCGACGCCGGTGTTGGTGCCGGGACCCGGGGTGGTTTTGATGGTGACCCAGAATTCGTCTCCAACCTGCATCAGATCTTGGGCAGAACCGGCCCGTCGGGACATGAGTTGGAGGAAGTCTTGGGCGAATTGAATGCTGGTGGAACGGGTGTCGAGGTTGTGCGCGCTAATCCACGGGGCGAGAAAGAGCAGGGCGAAGATCCAGGCAACCAGGGGACGAGGACGACTGATCCCAGCGGGTAGGCTAAGGATCGAACGGGAGGCGGGGCGGCGGTTCATGAGCTGGGAGGAAGGAAAACTCTAAGTGCGCGTTATGGAAAATACAATGAATCCGGTTATTGTAAATTGAAATTACTGTATAATCCACATTATCTGTAAATATAGATTGTTTGTAATGCTTAAGCAATTGGGGGTGGAGTGAGGCTTGATCACCGAGCCCCCAAGTGGCAGCAGGTCCTGAGCTTTGGAGATCGGGATGATGGCGACCTTTGAGTGGGTGAAGAACCCCGTAAGGTTGCTCTGCTCCCGCGCTTAGGGGTCGACGGCGACTGTATGTCTTGGCTTGTTGTGATCCGAAGGTGCCTAGACCGACTCTCGAAACGCTTGTCAACTTGCCCAGCGGCGGAGCAGCCTCATTGGCGGCGTCAACCGCTTGCCCGCTATTGATTTAACCCGAACACCGAAGTTGGAGGCACCCGATAGGCTTGAGCATTGGCCGCTCAAGGCTTCCCACTCCATGGGCGGCATCCTAAAAGATGCAGCCGCTGCGGACCGGAAAGCCTTGAGCGACCAAGCCTCTGCGCCTCTCGAGCACCTCGATTGTCAGAATCCGGGTTGATAGCGGGCTGCACGACTTCCTTGCCAATGAGGCCGTTGCCCTCGCCTGATCAAAATGACCATCCTTCCGAGAACCGGTCTAGCGGGGCTTTAGGAAGGCCTTTGGGGTGGGGGAAGAGGCGGTGAAGGTGCCTGTGGTGAAGGGTTTCCCGAGTTGGATGGAAATGGAGGAGGCGTGGAGGAAGAGGCGGGGGGAGGAGGATTTCTGGGCGAAGGTGCGGTTTTTAGCGAAGTCGCCATAGGTGGTGTCGCCGACGATGGGGAGGCGGCGTTTTTGGCATTGGACACGGAGTTGGTGGGTGCGTCCGGTGTGGGGGGTGAGTTCGAGGAGGGTCAAGACGGGGACGCCGGTGATGATTTGGAGTTGGCGCATGTCGCAGGAGGCGGGTTCGCCCTTGGAACTGGCCTGGGTGCGGAGTTGGCTGCCGTCTCGTTTGATTTGGAGGTGATCTTCCCAGAGTTCTTGTCGGCGGCGGGGGACGCCGAAGACGAGGGCGAGGTAGGTTTTTTTGACATCGCGAGTGAGGAAGCTGCGACGAAGTTCGACGGCGAGTGCGGCATCGGTGGAGAGGAGAATGACACCGGAGGTGGGGGAGTCGAGGCGGTGGATGAGGTGAATGTCCTGGCCGTCCGGGAGGGTGTAGCACTCGCGGGAGTCGTCGTAGGGGGCGATCAAAAGGGAACGGCTGACATCGTCCGGGCCGTTGGGATGAGAGAGGATGCCGGGGGGTTTATCCAGGGCGATGAGGCCGGACGGGTGGTGTTTGATGACCCCGACGCCAGGGCCGAGAGGAAGGGCTTCAGGAGAGGCTGGCACTTGGGAAAGAGGCCCAGAAGGGAGGTTCCGTCCAGTGAGATCGCGGGAATCAGATGAACTTGGTGATTCCGGGTTGGGGCAGGGGCGATGGGGTGAACGAGTCTCCCCAGGCGAGGGTGTCGGGGGCGAGGTCTTGTTTGGAGTCGAGCATTTGTTGCCAGATGATGCGCTGGCCGGTGTAGGCGGCTTCGCGGCCGAGGATGCCGACGAGCGTGGAGAGCATCATGCGGGGGCCGTCGTTGATGGGGGTGCCGCTGCGGATGGCGGCGAAGAGGGCTTCATGTTCGAGGTCGTACATGTTTTTTTCTTCGCCCCGGAAGCGCCAGCGTTTGGTGCCGTCGATGAAGGGAGCGCTGCCTTTGCCAATGGTGAGGGTGCCTTTGTCGCCGTGGATGATGTCGGTGGTTTCGTTGTGGCAGCCTTTGATTTGGCGGGAGCCGAGGTGGCAGATGAGGCCTTTGCCCCAGTCGAAGGCGGCGTGGAAGTGGTCGAAGATGTTGCCGCCGATGGAGGGGATTTGGCGGCCGCCGGTGGCGACGCAGGCTTCCGGTGGGGTATCGCCCATGGCCCAGCAGATCTTGTCAACGGAGTGGACGGCTTGTTCGACGATGCTGTCGCCGGAGGCCCAGGAGTAGTTGTACCAGTTGCGAAGTTGCCATTCGACGTCGCTCATGCCCGGGGTGCGGGCGGCTTCTTCGGCCATGGGTTTGACTGGGCCGGCGAAGTAGGTGGAGAACATGCCACGGATCTCGCCGATGTCACCAGCACGCAGTTTTTGGAAGGCTTCGATGCGGGAGGTGCTGTAGCGCCAGCAGAAGCCAGCGACGAGATTGAGTTTGTTTTGTTTGGCTTTTTCGACGGCGGCGTTGGCGAGGTGGTAGCCGAGGGCGTCGACGGCCATGGGTTTTTCGCAGAAGATGTGTTTGCCGGCATCGACAGCGGCTTGGAGATGAATGGGGCGGAAGCCGGGAGGGGAGGCGAGAAGGACGACGTCGACACCGGAGGCGATGAGTTTTTGGTAAGCGTCGAGGCCGACGAAGCGTTTGTCGGGGTCGACGGAGACGCGATCGGGGAATTTTTGCGAGAGGGTGGCGATGGTGCCGTCGATTTGCGGGGAGAAGACATCGGCGACGGCGACGAGTTTGGTGTTGTAGTCAGCGCCGAGGGCTTGGGCGGCAGCGCCGGTGCCACGGCCACCGCAGCCGACGAGACCGATTTTGAGGGTTTCCTGCGAGTCGCCTTTCTGCTGGGCGCGAAGGGTCCCGGCGGTGGTGAGGATGGTGGGAACGGCGAGGGTGGCGGTTCCGGAGTGAATGAAATGGCGGCGGCTGACAGGCGAGGTTGACGAGGTCATGGTGCGACGGAAGGGAGGATAGATCGCTCCGGAAGCACGCAACCTTTCAGAGTTTAAAGACTACGGGGAATGAGGTTGGTTTCCCCATGGGTCGTGTTGTCGTCCAAGATGTGAGTGGTGTCCGTGCCGGAGACTTCATCTTCGCCGGGGTTGAGAAGGGCGCCGATGAGGAGTTGGCAGTCATCGAGAAGGGTGAGGGCGGCTTTTTTGAGGAAGTCGACTTCGTGAGCGCGGGTGTGGATGAGAGCAATGGTGCAATCGCCATGGGAGACGGCGAGAAGGAAAGCGCCGTCGAATCCAAACCAGAAGGTGTCGACTTCGCGGTCGCCATTTTTGAAGTGCTCCCTGGCGTCGTTGACGAGGTCGAGGAGGCGATCGATCCGGAAGTCCTGATAAGGGGTGAGGTTGAGCAGGGTTTGTCGACGCCAGCCGAAGCAGACGCCTGAGATGGAGCCACCGTGTTTGAGGCGTTCGACGGCGGAGCGAAGGGAAGGGGTGATGCTAGCGGGCATGGGAGGAGGAGGGTTAGGCTTCGGGATCCTGGTCGGTGATGAGGGTAAGAAGCTCGAACAGAAGGGCGCGCTGACCGACACGGGCACCTTTGCCGAGGGGGAGGGTGTCGAGGGCTTTTTCGGGAGTGGAGTAAGCGACGCTGTAACCGGATTCTTGAAGGGCGCCCATCCAGGGGTTGCTCATGTCGAGGGCATTGCCGAGTTTTTCGCCGAAGTGGCGGAGAGCTTGGAAGTCAGCGGCGAAGGCGTCGACACTGGCCTGGCCGAGGTCACTGGAGACGAGACCTTCTTTGAGGTCGTAGGTTTCGAGGGGAATGGGTTGAGGGGTATCGGCAGTCATGGCGTCGAAGTCGGCGGGATTTGCGGACGGGTTGCTTCTTTCGTCTCAAATTTTGAGCGAAGAGGCAAGCTTTTTGCCGCAATGGAGGGGCAGGTAGGGCGAATTGTCAGCCTTGTGGTGGAGGCGTTTTGCGGATGTAGCGCCTGAATTCCAGGGGAGGGGACTTTTGGAGAGTCTCTGCGAGATCAAATAGGTGCTCGAAGGGAGGGAGGAATGTGTCGCCTTCGTGGGGTTGGTCGATGTAGGTCAGATAGAGTTCGGAGCAGTCGGGGAGGAGTTCTTGATAAAGTCGAGCACCTCCGATGACGAAGATTTTTGGGGCATCGGGACAGGCGGAGGGAAGGTCGGCGAGGGAGCGAATGAGAGTGATTCCGTCACGCGGGGCGAGGGAGGAACTGAGGACGATGTTTTGGCGTCCGGGAAGAGGTCTGCCGATGGATTCGAAGGTGGCGCGGCCCATGAGGATGGGGTGACCGAGGGTGGTGCGCTTGAAGAATTGGAGGTCTTCGGGGAAGTGCCAGGGCAGGGTGCCGTCGCGACCGATGACGCGGTTGGAGGCCATGGCGACGATGGCGGCGAGATGGAGGGAGCTGGGTGGCATCGCGTTCAAGCGGCGGTGAGGCGTTTGAGGGCAGCGTCTGCGGCCTTTGCGCCCATGCGCATGGCGGAATGCATGTTGGGGTAGGTGAAGCCGCCCTGGCGTCCGACTGATTGGAGATTGGTGATGCTTGCGACCCAGGATTTGAGTTGATCGAGGTGCGGTTCGAAGCCGAGGGAGAAGAGGGGATAGCCGGTTTCGCTGTGGAGGATGTGGGTTTCGACAATGTCGTCGCGGTGGCAGATGTTTTCGAGTTCGAGGTCGGCGAAGATTTGATCTTTGGCTTCAGGGGTGGCGTTCCATTTTGGATCGCCGATCTCGCAGGTGGTTTCGACAATGAGGACCGTGTGGTCAGGGGGATTGACGATGAGACCGGCGTTTTTGGGTTCGCCGACGCGGTGGAAGGCACGGTCGCGGTAGTAGATGTAGAGACCGTCGATGCATTTGGCTTTTTTGACCAGAAGACCGTAGATGGCGATGGGTTTGTAGCGAATCTCGTTGGCGGCGGTGAGGACGGAATCCGGGGGAGGTGGGGAGGCGCGCAGGAGGAGGTGCGGAATGGGAATGGTGCTGATGCATTCGTCGCAAGCGAGCGTGTGATCGGCACCTTCGTGATGGTATTGCGCGTGAGTGACGCGACCGGTGTCCGGGTCATGGATGAGTTGGGTGACCTCGGCGTTTTGGATGATTTGGCCACCTGCGGCGGTGACGGCTTTGGCGATGTGACGGGGCATGGCTTCCGCGCCGGTGCGTGAGTAGTGGAGTGTTTCGTCGAGCAAGGCGCTATCGACGGCTTTGACGGAGCGGTCTTTGATGCCTATTTTGCCAAGGGCGCGCTTGATAACGTCGACTGCGCTGAGGCGAGGCATTTTGGTGGTGATGAAGGTGGCGGAGAGTTGGCTGGGATGGATGCCCCAGTAGCGGTGGGTGAAGTCTTTGAAAAAGAATTCATAGAGGGGGTGGCCGTAGAGCATGATGAGGGCTTCTTCGGCGTTTTTTGGGGTCCAGGGGACGAGGGAGCTGCGGATTTGGGCGGCGAAGAGGCCGAGGCAGTAGTGGATGAGGGTGGCGGGGGGGATGCCACGGATCATGTCCTGAAATTGAAGGGGGTAGCGGTAGAAGGAGCCGGCCCAGCGGATTTTGGCGTCGAGTTGAACGGGGATGCTGTCGTCGCCCATGAGAGCCATCATGTCCTGATAGATTTCCTTGTCGAACTCATGGAGCATGTGGCAGCCCATGTCATACCAGTTGGCGCCGCGATGATGGCTGGTGGCGAGACCACCGGGGCGTGCGCCTTTGTCGAGGACGGTGACGGCGATGCCGGCACGGGAGAGAACGCGGGCGGCGTAGAGACCGCAGGGACCGCCGCCGAGGATGGCTACGCGGGTTTGAGAGATGGGTAATGACATTGGAAACGGGAGGAAACCAATGTTTCGATGGAAAAACCTGCTGTCAAGGGTGGTGACTGGAACGGGGGAGTGGCGTCACGCGGAGTGGTGACGAGTGCATTGGACTGGGGTTACCAGTTGATGATCCACTTGGAATTGACCTGGGGATTGGTCTTCATGGCGACGGAGACTTCCTGGGTGTTTGACTCATCCTGACCGAAGGACCAGAGGTCGTAGGTGGGGTTGACGGCATTAGGTTGGCCTCCCTTGGTGTATTGGAAGGGCTTCCGGAAACCGTCGACCATGTAATAACGTCCATTCACCAGGAGCCAAATGTCTTTGGGCATGTCGGTCATCTTGATATTGGCGGCTTCCTGGTCAGTCACCTGACCGTCGGATTGCACGCCACCACCGGTTGCCAGTTCGATAGCGCTCGTTCCGTCGCCGCTGAGGGCTTGGTAGAGCATCTCGGCACCGCCGGCGACGTAGGAGATGTTGTTGAAAGTGCCGGTGCTGGTGGGAGCGGATGGGGCGGGATACTCACCGAAGTCCGCGTTGTAACGCTCGAGGCCGGACATGATCGCAGCCTGGGTGGCGGAGGTGCGGTTGCGACCTGCCGCCGCAGTCGCGTAACTGAAAGCCCCGATGGTGAGGGAGGCGAGCAGGGCGATGATGGCGATGACGACGAGCAGCTCGATCAGGGTGAAGCCGGCTGAGCGACGCTTGAGAGAGGGAATGGACATGGGTAGGCGAGTGCGATGATGGTTGGAGGAGGTGCCCCGGAGGCGGGAGATTAACCCGCCGCGCCTTGGCTGAGACCTTGAA
>CANETF010000086.1 GCA_947440575.1 Verrucomicrobiaceae bacterium | reverse complement strand
GTTGGCGATGACTTGAGCGAAGCGCTGGTTTTGCGGGGCGGTGATGAGGGCGGCAAGGCGGTCGCGGGAGTCTTTGGGGGATTCGGCGAGGGTGTCGGCGAGGGCTTCATCGACGAAGTCGGAGAAGGGCCACTTGGGTTCGACTTTGCTGCCGGGTTGGAGGGTGACCTGGATGAGGGATTTGCGACCGCCTTCGTGGAGTTTGTCCATGGGGACGGAGCTGGTGGTGGGGACATCGATGGATTTGGTTTCGAGGAGGGCGGCGAGTTCGAAGAGGTCCTGCTGGCTGCTTTGATGAGCGGGGGCGTCGTGGCAGCGGGCGCATTTCATTTCGACGCCGAGGAAGGCGGTGCTGACGATGGTGCCTTTGGCAGCCATGGGGACGTCGTTGCCGGAGGCAGTGCCGAATCCGGCGGGGCCGCCGAAGCGTTCGGAGCCTTGCATGCGGAGGAGTTCGGTGACGAAGAGGTCCATCGGGCGGTCGTCGGTGAGGGCCTCGTGAAGATACCAGCGGAAGGGGCCGGTGTTGTTGAGGGTGGGGTTGAGGATGTTGGGATTTTCGGCGAGGACGTCCTGCCAGTAGCCCATCCAGCGGTCGGCCCAGCGGGGATCGGCGAGGAGGCGGTCGATGGTGTGGGCGCGTTTGTCGGGGCGGGTGTCGGCTTGGAAGGCTTCGATTTCGGCGAGGGAGGGGGTGACGCCGATGGTGTCGAGGGTGACGCGGCGGAGGAAGGCGAGGTCGTCGGTGAGGGGCGTGACCTCGATGCGGGAGACGTTCAGTTCGGGCCAGTGAGCGCCTTCGCTGATCCAGCGTTTGAGGGTGGTGACTTGATCGGAGGTGAGGGGTTTGCCTTTTGGGGGCATGATGAAGTCTTCGTCGGTGCTGGTGACGCGGGCGAGGAGGGAGCTTTTTTCGGGTTGGCCGGGGGTGATGGCGGGGCCGTCGGATTCGCCCCCGTGGAGGGCTGCGGAGAGGGAGTCGAGTTTGAGGTCGCCCTTGGCTTTGCCGCCCTGGTGGCAGGAGAAGCAGTTGGACTCGAGGATGGGGAGGACGTCCTGGTAGAAGTTGACGCCGTCTTTTTGAGTCGCCGCGACTTGAGCGGAGACGGTGGTGATTTTGGCGTTGAGGAAGTGGTCGATGGCGGTGGTGGCGGGGAGCTTGGGGGTGGGAGCGGGCACGGGGGTATCGGGGGTGCTGGTGAGCCACTGGTCGGCGGCCTGGCGGCGTTTGGTCCAGTAGGGAGCGTGTGCGGCGCGGGCTTTGGCGCGGCGTTCGGCGTTGACGGTGGTGAGCCACTGGTTGTGCTGGGCGTTGTATTGGGTCCAACCGGAGTCGGTGTAGGGAATGACGTCGGCACCGGGGGAGAGGAGTTGCCAGGACTCGGAGCCCTGGGGGGAGATGGCGATGACCATTTCACCGGTTTCGGGTCGGCGACGGGAGGTGCCGGCCATGCCACCGATCATTTGTTCGATGACGAAGGTGTGCTCGGCGCCCGGGGAGGTGAATTCGGCCCAGGTCTCCTGGGTGCCGGGAGGGGCAAAGCGGAAGTCGGGGCCGAGGTCGAGGTAGCCGGCCTGTTCAGCGACGCGACCGTGGCCACCGGGATCGGTTTTGGCGAATCCGAGTTCGAGGAAGAGTTTGCCGTCGATGTGGAGGTGGCTGGCGTTGCGGCTGCGGAGGAGGAGGCGGTGTTTGCCGGCGGGAAGGGTGATTTTGGCGGCAGCACGAAGGAGGAAGGGGTTCGGGCGATCTTCGCGGACACCGGTGGCGATGTATTTTTGAGGGAGTTCGGAGATGCCGAAGGCGCGTTCGAAGTAGGTTTCGGAGGGTTGAGGGGGGAAGGCGGGCCAGGCGTTTTTGGAGGGGACACCGTCTTCGCAGATCTGGACGAGGACTTTGTCAGCAGGGAGGGTTTTGGGGTCGATGGGAGGAGGGGGCGGGCGGAACTGGTAGCGGATGGAGAGGGTGTCGTTCGGGACGAGTTCGCGGTAGAGGGCGAGTTCGTCGAGGGCGCCGTTGAGGGTATTGCCGGGGCCACCGCCGTTGCCGGTGCCGATGAGGATGTCGTCGGCGTCCTGGACGGGGGGAGCGGTGGTTTCTCCGGCCATGTCCCAGGTGCCGCCCGCGGCTTTTTTGCCATCGATCCAAGCGGTGACGCTCTTGAGTTTGCCGAAGGTGTAGCTGACGGCGATGTGGTGCCAACCGGAGCCGGGGGCGAAGCCTTCTTTGGCGACCCAACGGTGGTAGTCCTCTTTGCCATCGGGTTTGCGGCTGCGGAAGAGGAAGCAGGGGCGGGCTTCACCGGCTTCGCCTTTGAGACGGAGAGCCCAGTTTTGGTTTTCGGTGGTGAAGGCCTTGTTCTTGTTGCGGCCTTTGCCGATGAGGTAAACGTAGCTGCCGTTGTTGAGGGAGTCGACGCTGACCCAGGTTTCGACCATGAAGGTATCGCCGAGGCCGAAGCGGAGATTGAGTTTGGGGAGGTCGGATTCTTTGACGGTGATGAGGGAGTCTTTGCCGGTGAAGACAGCGGCTTTATTGCCGACGGGGAAGCCGGGGTAGATGGGTTTTTGAGGGCCGGTGGGGTT
The DNA here is from genome assembly GCA_947440575.1 of Verrucomicrobiaceae bacterium. GTDB lineage: Bacteria > Verrucomicrobiota > Verrucomicrobiia > Verrucomicrobiales > Verrucomicrobiaceae > JAGRPD01. Next base: position 14,032 of record CANETF010000086.1, on the reverse strand, counting down.
GATGAGGGTTTTGCTGGAGGGGGTGCCGGGTTCCTGGGTGTCAAAGGTCCACTTGATGAGAGGGGTGATGTGGGGAACCGGAGAGGAGTCGTTTTGAGCCGTGTCTTTGGCGTCGTCCTTGGCGAATGACGAGACGAAGGCTGAGAGAACGAGAAGGAGGTGAGCGAAGCGGATCATGGAGAGGAACAGAAGTTCAGCGTAATAACGAAGCCGTAGCGAGCTCTTTTGCTTTTGGGGACACCCCACTTTAGGGGGGTGGGTTTGTGTCTTGAAGGAGGAGGGGGTTTTGTGGATAGTGTCGGATGATGGAAGAGACGAAGGCGAAAGGGCGAGAGAGAGCGATCGAGCGGGATCGTTTGGTGGGGTGTTTGAAGTGGGTGGGGTTGACGGTGGTGGGGGTGAGTTTGATCGGGGGCGTGGTGCTTTGGAAGTTCATTGAGCAGTCGGCGGGAGTGGTGCAGGGGGTGGGGGATTTTTTCCATTCGGTGGCGGACAAGATGCACACGAGGAGTGTGGAGGAGACATTCCGGGAGCGGATCACGCAGGTGGTGTCGACGGAGGGGGATGTGCTGGAGCTGGCGCGGGTGGAGACGGAGGAGACGTTCACGAGGGCGGACTCTCGGAGTTTGTTTGGGGAGATGTTGTATTTGGGGACGACGATTTCGGAGATTCGAGTGCCGGTGATTTATCGGTATCATTTGAAGCTGTCGGAGGCGTGGAAGATCGAGATTCGGGATCAGGAGTGCCGGGTGTTGGCGCCGATGTTGAGGCCGAGTTTGCCGCCAGCGATTCGGACGGATGGGATGGAGAAAAAGTCAGCCTCGGGGTGGTTGCGGTTCAACGCGGTGGAGAATCTTTTGCAGTTGGAGAAGGATCTGACGCCGAGGGTGGAGGAGCGGGCGGGGGACAAGCGGCACTTGAATCTGGCGCGGGAGGCAAGTCGGAGGTCGGTGGAGCAGTTTGTGCGGAAGTGGGTGCTGGAGGATCATCCGGACATCGGGAGGATGAAGGTGCTGGTGACGTTTCCGGATGAATTGGATGCGACGCGGGATGTACTGCCGAGTGGGGGAGGGGTCAAACTGTGAGGGCGGCGATTGGGCGTTGGGTGGGAGTGGTGGGGTTGGGGTTGATTCTGGGAGCGGGGGTGTTTTGGTGGCAGATGAATGCGATTGGGAGCGAGCGACTGGACGAAGTGCGGGGGCGAGTGGAGGGAGGGTTGAAGCGAGCGATGGAAGAGGCGGGTTTGCGGTATGGGGCGCCGGTGTTTGTGCGGGTGTTGAAGGAGGAAGGCGAGTTGGAGCTGTGGGTGGAGGTCAAGGAGGGGGAGCGGTGGAAGTTGTTTCGGAAGTGGCGGATCGCCGGGATGTCGGGCAAGCTGGGGCCGAAATTGAAGGAGGGGGATTTGCAGGCGCCGGAGGGATTTTATGAGGTGGGGAAGAAGCAGCTCAATCCGATGAGCCGGTTTCATTTGTCGTTTAACGTGGGGTATCCGAATGCGTATGACCGGTTTCACGGACGTACGGGGAGTTTGATCATGGTTCATGGGAGCAACGTGAGCATTGGGTGTTTTGCGATGACAGACCCGGTGATTGAGGAGATTTATTTGCTGGTGGAGGCGGCGCTGAAAGGTGGGCAGGAGGCGGTGAAGGTGCAGATTTTTCCGTTTCGGATGACGCCGGAGAAGATGGCGGCGGTGGAGGGGGAGTGGGCGGGGTTTTGGCGAGAGGCGTTGTGGCCAGGGTATGAGCGATTTGAGAAGACGGGGGTGCCGCCGGAGGTGGGGGTGAGGGAGGGGCGGTATTGGGTGGGGGAGTGAGATGCGTTTTGGAGGGTGGACTTGGGGAAGGGTGGGGCGTATGAAGTGATCTTACTTTATGCGCATTGAACTCATCAACACGGGGACCGAGCTGGTGCTTGGGGATACGATCAACACGAACGCGGCGTGGATTGGGCAGCAATTGGCGGCTTTGGGGTTGTCCGTGGCGCGGCAGACGATTGTGCCGGATGGGGCGGTGATCGGGGAGGTGCTGGCGGAGGCGGCGGGGCGGAATGATGTCATTATCGCGACGGGGGGATTGGGGCCGACGAATGATGATGTGACGCGGGAGATCACGGCGGGATTGCTGGGGCTGCCGATGGATGTGGATGCGGGGGTGGTGGCGAAGTTGGAGGCGTATTTTCACAAGAGGGGGCGGGAGGTGAATCAGGCGACGCTGAGGCAGGCGATGGTGCCGAGGGGCGCGAAGGTGATGGACAATGCGTTTGGGACGGCGCCGGGGCTTTATGTGCCTGCGGCGCTTGGTGCGGAGAGGGGATGGGCGTGTCATTTCTTTCTGCTACCGGGGCCGCCAAGGGAGTTGAAGCCGATGTTTGAGACGGGAGTGGTGCCGGTTTTGAAGGCGTTGCATCCGGCGGCGGCGGGACGGGAGGTGCTTTACTTGAAGGTGACCGGGATGGGGGAGTCGGACATTGTGGATCACGTGGAGCGTGAGTTGGAGGCGATGGCGGAGGCGGGATTGGAGATGGGATATTGCATCGGGAAGGGAGATGTGGATGTGCGGTTGGCGGGTCCGGGGGAGGTGGTAGCGAAGGGGGCGGCGCTGGTGCGGGAGAAGGTGGGAGAGTACATTTTGTCGGAGGATCGGCGGGTGCTGGAGGAGGTGGTGGTGCATTTGCTGGCGGAGCGGGGGGAGACGGTGGCGACGGCGGAGTCGTGCACGGGGGGGATGATCGCGGGAAGGTTGACGGATGTGAGCGGGGCGTCGGCGGTATTTGGCTATGGGTATGTGACGTATGCGAATGAGGCGAAGGTGCGGGAGTTGGGGGTGAGTGCGGAGTTGCTCATGCGGCACGGGGCGGTGAGTGAACCGGTGGCGTGTGCGATGGCGGAGGGGTGTTTGGAGGTGTCGGGGGCGAATCACGCGGTGGCGGTGACGGGGATTGCGGGGCCGACGGGAGGGAGTGAGGAGAAGCCTGTGGGGACGGTTTTTGTCGCGCTGGCGTCGAAGGGGCAGGCGACGAAATGCCGGAGACTTTTCTTTCCTGGAGCGCGGGATCGGTTTAAGCTGCTGACTTCGCAGGCGGCTCTTGAGATGATCCGGCGGCGATTGTTGAACCTGACATTGGAACCATGAAGCGAATTCGAATGAAGCTTTTTTTGCGAGTGGGGCTGGGGCTTTGCCTGATGGCGGTCGGGGTTGCCCATGGAGATGTGAAGTTGGGGACGCTCAAGGAGAAGGGTAAGGATAAGGAGACGCGGAAAGAGGAGGAGAAGCGGATGGGGCAGTTGGATGCGCTGAGTCCGGAGGTAAAGCCGGCGCAGGTGAGTTTTGTGGCGGGACGGAGTGTGGATGTGGAATTGGATGCGGCGGCGGCAGTGGTGACGGGGTTGAAGTTTTTGATTCGGGAAGCGCCCAAGTTTGGGACGTTGTCGGAGGTGCGACCACACCCGACGGAGAGACATAAGGCTGTGGTGACGTACACGCACACTGGGGGTGAGGCGAATCTGATGGACAGTTTTGCGTATGCGTGCCGGATCAATGAGGGGCCGTTTTCGGCGCCTGCGAGAGTGATGTTGAATGGTCGGCGGGCGGAGGCGAAATTGATGGTGCTGAATCAGGCGCAGTTTGGGCGGGTCTTGCCGGGGACGGAAGTGATGGCGAGGGTGGTGATCGCGAATCGGGGGATCGGGCCGTTTGAGTCGGAGTTGACGTGGCCGGCACCTTGGAAGGGGCCGCCGAGGGTGAAGTTGGGGATTGGTGAGACGGCGGAGTTGGCGGTGTTTGTGACGCCGGAGCGTCCGGGGGTGTTCACGGATGAGGTGACACTGCAGGAGGGGAATCCGACGAGTCGGGTGCGGCTATGGCTGCAGTGTGAGCAACCGTTTATTGTGACGCCGGGGAGGGCGCAGATGAGTTATGATCCGCAGCGGGGATTGCGCTGGGTGAAGGCGCGGATTGCGAATGCGACGGCGGAGACGATGACGCTGAAGTTGACACTGCCGGAGCGGTTGAAGGGGCCGAATGAGGTGGAGGTGCGAGCGGGGCAATTGGTGGAGGTGGAACTGACTTTGGCGGGCGATGATGTGAAGGCGTTCAACGGGGAAGTGACGGTGACGGAGGGCATGCTGAGTGAGCGACTGATTTTGGGGGCGTCTCCGGAACCGGCGCAGGTGGCGATCGTGGCTCCGTCATCGGGGAAGATTCAATTTGGGTCGCATCATCAGGGCGTGGTGGGGAAGGCGACTTTGGTGCTGGCCAACAGCGGCGGTGAGGCGGCGGTGATGGCGGTTCAGGCGCCGCCACCCTTCCGAGTGGCGCAGGATGAGCAGAGTTTCAGTGTGGCACCGGGTGAGACGCAGAAATTGGTGATGGAAGTGGACAGTGGCAAGGCGGGTCTCTATCAGGGGAAGGTGGTGCTGTCGGGTGGGGGGAGTCGGTTGGAGTTGGATGCGGAGGTGACGTTTGTGGATCCAAATGTGATTCAGATGAAGGCGGGCAAGAGTGGGAGTGGCAAGACGGAGGGTGGAGAACCTGCTGGGAAGGTGGCGCGGCCGAAGGCGGCGGAGGTGCCGACGGTGGCGGAGTTGGCTGAGAAGAGTGGGGAGATGCCCGAAGAAACGAAGCCGAAGGTGCCGGTGGGACCGACGCCGGTGGAGAGTCAGAATGCGGTGACGGCGATGGGACGGGTGAACAGCCGGGCGGCAGCGGCTTTGTCGTATTTGAGTGTGTTTGGGATGCCGACTTTGGAGAAGGATTTGAGCAAGAAGTATGGCAAGCTGGAGCGGATTGAGTTGGCGGGAGTGGGGACGGATTTTCTTGAGTTGGCGTGGAAGAAGCCGAATGCGGATTCGCCCCCGCAGAGTTATCGGGTAGAGGCGGGACAGCAGGTTTATGAGCCGACGACGAAGATGTTTTTTCGGCAGTGGACACCGTTTTCGGATGTGAAGCCTTTGGTGGTGGGTGGCAATAAGGAGGGGGTGCGGTTGGCGGGATTGAGGCCGGCGGCGCAGTATGAGCTGCGAGTGCTGGCGGTGGATGAGGAGGGGAAGGTCTCGCCGCCTTCGGATATTTATCTGATGACGACGAAGGCTCCCTGGAAGGTGCCGACGTGGTGGTGGTATGCGGGCGTGGCGGTGCTGCTGGGAGTGATGCTTTTGCAGGCGAGGAAGTTGTATTTGAAGCGGATGGGGCTGAGTTTGGCCTGAGGGTGCAGATTTGTGAGAAGAGGGGAAAGATTGGGCTGCGGGCCGGGTTGAAGTGAATTGGCATTTATGAACGAGATTTCCGACGAGCAACTGGTGGCGCAATTGGTGGAGGCGCGGGGTCGTATTTTGGCGGAGGTGGGCAAGGTGATTGTGGGGCAACGGGAGGTGGTGGAGGAGATGCTGGTGGCGCTGCTTGCGGGCGGGCATTGTTTGATCACGGGAGCGCCGGGATTGGCGAAGACGCTGCTGGTGAAGACGGTGGCGGAGGTGTTTGACCTGAGTTTTCAACGGATCCAGTTCACGCCGGATTTGATGCCGTCGGACATTACGGGGACGGAGTTGCTGGAGGACACGGAGAACGGGAAGGAGTTGGTGTTCAAGAAAGGGCCGGTGTTTGCGAACATGATATTGGCGGATGAGATCAACCGGACGCCGCCGAAGACGCAGGCGGCGCTGTTGGAAGCGATGCAGGAGCATCAGGTGACCGTGGCGGGAGTGAGTTTGAAATTGGAGGAGCCGTTTTTTGTTTTGGCGACGCAGAACCCGGTGGAGATGGAGGGGACGTATCCGCTGCCGGAGGCGCAGTTGGATCGGTTTATGTTGAACATTGTGATCGATTACCTGAGTGAGGATGACGAGGTGGGGGTGGTGACGCGGACGACGTCGACGGGTGGTGAGGGGGTGAAGCGATTGTTTACTGGCGAGGATTTGCTGCGGTTTCACCAGGTGGTGAGGAAGGTGCCGGTGGCGGAGGATGTGGCGCGTTATGCGGTGCGGCTTTCAGCGGCGTCGAGACCGAAGCGAGAGGGGACGTCGGCTTATGTGAATGACTGGGTGAGTTGGGGGGCGGGGACGCGAGCGAGTCAGTATTTGGTGCTGGGAGGGAAGACGCGGGCGCTTTTGGCCGGGCGTGCGCATGTGACGAAGGACGATATTCGGGCGATGGCGTTACCGGTGCTGCGGCATCGGATATTGGTGAACTATCGGGCAGAGGCGGAGGGGATTACGGTGGAGAAGGTGATCGCTGAGTTGCTCAAGACGGTGTCTTGAGGGAGCGCTGGTGGGCGGCTTCGAACAGGAGGATGGCGGCGGCGGCGGAGACGTTGAGGGATTCGACGGGAGGATGGATGGGGATGCGGACGGGGTGCTGACAGGCGGCGAGGAGGTCGGGGGCGATGCCATGGCCTTCGTTGCCGAGGAGGAGAAGGGTGGGGACGGTCCAGTCGAGATCCCGATAGGGGAGGGAGGCGGTTCCGGTGGCGGCGAAGGTTTGCAGGGAATGCAGGTGGGCGGAAGCGAGGAGATCGGCGGAGGTGATGTTGGCGAGGATGGGGAGGCGGAAGGCGGAGCCCATGGAGGCGCGGAGGGCCTTGGGAGAGAAGGGGTCGGCGGTGCCGGAGAGGGTGACGAGGCCGTGGGCGCCTGCGGCTTCGGCGGTGCGGAGGAGGGTGCCGAGGTTGCCGGGGTCTTGAATGCGGTCGAGGGCAACGAGGAGAGGTGACGCTGGGAGGGTGGACCAGAAGGTGGCGGGAATTGTTTGGGGACGTTCAGCGAGGACGATGATGCCCTGGGGGGTGACGGTGTCGCTGAGGGAAGCGAGGATTTCGGGGGTGGTGGAGAGGAGATGGGTGCCTTGGGCTTGGAGGGCGCTGATGAGGGTGGCGATCTGGTCTGAGGGGTTGGGAAGATGGAAGGCGGTGGGGATGGGGAGACCAGAGGCGAGGCAGTCGGCAACGAGGCGTTCGCCTTCGACGAAGAGCAGGGATTTGTCTTTGCCATCGCGAACGAGGCGGGCGGCTTTGACGTGGTCGTTGCTGTTGCTGGTGATGAGCATGGCAGACGGGATAAGGCGGTCCCCGGGGTGCGAGGAAGGATCAGGCTTTGTTCTTCTTTTTGCGGGGTTTTTCTTTGCCGTGTCCGAGTTCGGTGGCACGGGCGGGATCGAAGGCGGGATTGGGTTCGGGGAGGCGGGCGTTGACGTGCTCGCGCCAGGCCTTGAGGGCGGCGCGCAGGGATTCGGCGCGCTGGGGTTCCCGGGTGGCTAGGTTGTTGGATTCGCTGAGGTCGGTGGCGAGGTCATAGAGTTCGATGTGGTTGTCCTCGAAGAACTCGATGAGTTTCCAGTCGCCCTGGCGGATGGCGCTGGCGGGGGTGCTGTGATGGTAGTGGGGGAGGTGCCAGTGGAGGGAAATTCGCGATAGGGATGAGGTGGGGTTGCGGAGAAGGGGTGTGAGATCGAGGCCGTCCTGGGGTTGGTTGGGTTTGGGGGAATGGCTGAGGGCGAGGAAGGTCGGGTAGAGGTCCTGGGTGATGGCGGGCGTGGCGCATTGCTTGTTGGGCGGGATCGTGCCGGGCCAGCGGGCGATGGCGGGGACACGGATGCCGCCTTCGTAGAGGGTGCCTTTTTCGGAGCGCAGGGGGTGATTGGATGTGACGATGGTGTTGTCCTGCTGATGGACGAGGCCGCCGTTGTCTGAGGTGAAAAAGAGGAGGGTGTTTTGGCTGAGGCCGAGGCGGTCGAGGGCGGCGGTGATGGCGCCGACACTCTGGTCGAGTTCTTCGAGGAGGCCGGCGTATTCGGGGCGGCTGGGGTAGCCGGGCATGGGGGTCTTTTTTTGGTATTTGGCGATGCGGTCGGGGGTGGTGGTGAGGGGGATGTGGACGGCGGCGTGGGAGACCTGTAGGAGGAAGGGTTGTTGGGAACTGGATTCGAGGAAGGCGATGGCTTTCTCGGTGAGGAACTCGGCGGTCTGGCGGGTTTCGGGGCTGCCAGTGACGGAGGGGGGCTGGGTGTTGCCGTGGGTTTCGAGGGCGGTTTGCCAGCCCTGATCGATGGGGGTGTGGCCTTTGCCTCCGAGGTGCCATTTTCCGAAGTAACCGGCGCGGTAGCCGTTGGCACCGAGGCTTTCGGCGAAGGTGACCGTCTCGAGAGGGAGTTCGGTGGGGACGACGGGGTCGATGAGGCGAGCGTAGGGTCGGCGATGACCGGGGATGTGCTGAGTGATGCCGAAGCGGGCCTGGTCTTGGCCGGACTGAAGGTTAGCGCGGGTGGGTGAGCAGACGGGGCCGGCGTAGAACTGGGTGAAGCGAAGGCCTTCGGTAGCGAGGCGATCGATGTTTGGGGTTTCGTTGAAGGTGTTGCCGTAGCACCCGAGGTCAGCCCAGCCGAGATCATCGGCGAGGATGACGACGATGTTGGGGGCTGCCGCCGGGAGGGAAGACGTGAGCGCCGCGAGGAGAATCGAAGCGGCGAGGGCGGACTTCATTGGAGACTAGAACGGGCTCGTGGCGAGGGCCTTGAAGGCGTCCATGGCTTTGGCGACATCGGCTTTGGGGCCGGTGAGTTTGATGAAGACGTTGGCATCGCCAGCGGGGACGATGGCGCCGAGGAGGGTGTAGTCGGGGCGCGGGGTTTTGGTGCCACCGAAGGGAGGGCCGTCGAGGTAGGTGCCGTCGGCGATGACGAGGGCGACTTTTTTATCGCCTGCCGTGAGTTCCTCGCGTTTGGAGGTGGGGGTGCCTTCGAACTGGCCGAGCCAGCGGGCGATGTTGGCTTCGGTATCGCCTCCTTGGCCGGCGCCGAAGTAGTAGAAGACGGCCTCGAGGGGTTTTTCGGCGCCGTCGACGCTGAGTTGAACGGTTCCGGCGCGCATGGGACTGGAGGTGGGGACGACCTTCCAGGGAGCGGCGGTTTTGAAGGTGAGGTCGGCGACTTTGAGGGTGTCTTCAGCGGAAGCTGAGAGGGTGCCGAGGGAGAGGATGAGGGCGAGGGTGCGGAGGGTGGTTTTCATGGTTTGGAAAGAGGTGAGGGCTTAAGGAGATACGTGGAAAGTGCCGCGCATTTGCAGCCAATGTCCGGGAAAGGTGGACATGAAGGGGTAGTCGCCGGGTTCGGCGGGGAGGGTGAATTCGATGGTTACCGACTCACCGGGTTGAACGAGCGGGGTGTGGGCGATGATGTCGGTGGACTGCTCCGGGATGTAGTTTTTCTCGATGGCCTTGGGGTCGGTGATCATGGCGGTGGCGAGGGTGCCGACCGCGTCGATTTTGCCGGGCTTGATGAGGACGAAGTTGTGGGGCTGCTGGAGGGGGCCGTCGATGTTGTTGAGGGTGAGGGTGATGCGGGAACCGGCTTTGCCGCTGAGTTCGGTTTTGTCGAAGGCGAGGGGGACCTGGGGGTGAGGTCGCAGTTCCACCGCGGACGGAGCGAGTTCCTGCGCGCCGAGGGGGGCGAGCAGGGTGGCGAGGGAGACCAGAGCCAGCAGGGAAGAAGGTGCCATGAAGCGAGTGAGAGGGGGAAGCTCCCGCTGGAAATCACTGGATAGTCGGAGGATTGGGTTTTCAAGCACTTTCAGAGGGGTTTGTTGGAATGAAGTCGTTGTGGCACTGTGCTGAGGACAGGGCAGACAGTGCCAACACAGGCGGCGTGGGCGTTTATGGATTGCACCGAGCGACGAATACAGTCGCTTGATTTAGGGAAGGAGTAACTACACACAATGCGCTGTCGTGTGGCGAGGCTTTGCGAGCGAACAGTAGGCCACCGGGTCCCGCCGCTCTGGGCGGGTGGCGGCCTACTGCACACTACTCCGCATTGTGTCGTGGTTACCGCTTTGGGTGCGGAGCTGGCGACCTTTGGGAGCCACACTCGAAGCGGTTGGTTCCATCGGGTGCGGAGCTGCGGCGTTACGGAAAGCCGCACTGTTCCTTGCGGTGGGGGAGGGAGCGGGCGGAGCACTTCGGCGGTGGGCAACGGTGCGGAGCTGCGAGCTTTGCGAAGCGCTGGAGTTGGCTCGCTGCACGTTGCAGGCCGATCACTTGCGCTTCTTGAGCACCAGCCACAGCAGGCCAGTTGCCGTCACGATCAACACGGCTACCACTGACCACGGGGTTGATGAAGTCGGTTCCTCGCTCGGTGTCGCTGGCTTTGCTTCGAGTGCCTTCTTTGGTGCTGGTGGCTGCACAAAAGAAGGAGCCTGAGTGTTGTTCGCAGCCGGTGGATTCGCTTTCGGGGATGACTCGCCTTGTGCCTGCAAACGGTGAACCATCATCTTGCCGCTTGAGTCGAACGCCACTTCACGAGTCGCCTGCTTCAATACATCGGGGAGGCGTCCTTTAGGAACAACAAGCCATCTTGAAGGTGTCGCCACGAACCTGCCGCCTTGCCTGTTGAGCCGATGCACCAAGACCAACGTTTCATCAGCTCCGATTTCTGGGACTGTGATGCCTGCGATGTCATCGCCAAGCTCCAGCCTAGCGGCTGTGAAGCCTTCGCCATCCTTCTCGAAGGAGTAGCCAACTCGACCTGCTAGCGGATCACTGCCGGTTTCTGCCGTCAACTGCGCTTGGAGTTGGATAAGTCTTTCGAAAAAAGTATCTGATCTCTTTGTTGCGTATTCGAGTCGCCCGCCAAAATCGCTTTGAAGCAAAGCTTCCGCTTTTAACTCTTCAGCAGCAGCCTCGAAATCACCAGAAGACGCAAGAATCTCGGCTCGTCTGAAATGGACAAGGAACATCTTTGAACTAAATCGAGTTCGATCCTCTTGAGACGCTGCAGACCAATCGCGGAGTGCTTGTCCACTTGCAGACATGTATTCTGCTGGTTCAAATGTCGCATCGGTCTTGTGCATGGCTCCTAGACGCTGAATCGACTGGATGAGATCATCCTGAGCAGACGCAACCTGGAAAAGGCCGATTACAAATGCTGCTGTAGCTGCTTGACTAAGGTTCATTGATTTCCCCTCGCTTTCTTGTTCGATTTTAGCGGCCAGAGATAGGTGTTAGCTGTCGTCGGATGCCTACCTTCTTTCATTGCTCTTTGCACTCTCTCCAGGTAGTTCGTTACGCCTGAAACCTGTCCTCCCGTAGCATCATTGTATCGGACTGTGGCTGTGTCCCACGGCCTCCACGGCCCTGGAATGTAGGGGTTGGGTGGGTTGGGCGGCTGCGGAGGATTTGGATTATTTGCAATCGACGAAGCTTTTTGGTAAAACCAGCAGACACCCCAATGAATAGCTGCGGTCGCAGAGTCTGCATTTGCGGCTGGATAGGAGAGCATTCTTGTGGAGTTGTTTGGAACATCAACTTCGCGCAACGCCTTTCCGCCCAAAGGACTAACGCCTGGCAAACGGTCAAAAGGAGGCGTGTTGCGAAATGTCTCCAAAACATCGTCGCCATTGTCGATTGTTAAAATATCCACGGCATCTGTGATTCCCAAATCACTTTCAGCCATGCCCATTGCTTTCAATCTCTCCACATCATCAACTTGGTGCTGATAGACACCGCCCCAGTGTGTGGCTGCATCTTCAAACGCTTTGTCGTGCTGATTGAGGTCATGATTCTGGCTCGATGGCAAGCTCGCATACTTCCTCATCCTCTTCTGGATCGTGTAATCGGGTGAGGTGAAGTCGATCTTACCATCGGTGGACTTCATCTTGATCTTGAGCGTGCCTTCCTTGTTGAAGACGGCCTTGATGGTTCTCTCGCCACCAGCCGAGGCTTGAAGAATGAACTGTGTTTTGTCTGGTGTCACCGTTCCGTTAGTCTCTACCTGCCCAAAGTCATACATCTGCACATTCCCACGATTGGGCAGGTTCTCGTTTCGCATGGCCTGCGGTTCGACGCTTAAATCAACAGTCCAGTCCGTCGTTCCAATCGGTGAAACTTTGATTTTGATGTCCACGATCTCATCACGAAGGATCGTGTTGGCTCCAGGGTTCACCACTTGGCCCGTAGCTGGGTCGATTTCGGTGTGTTTGACCTCAAACTCAATGGGGAGGAGGAGCGTCAAACGTTCTTCACTGGGTGGGGCGGTGGTGGTGACAATGAACTCTGATCCGATGGTTTTCTTTTCGGTGGCGATTCGAACCACTTCCCATTGATTGGGTGGGACGGTGGGCAATCCGCCTGGGGGCGGCGCACCGTCGTGAAAACAAGTGCAAGCTGGTAGTGATGGCTGGGGCGGGTTGTCTTCATGCCGTTTGCCAGCGGGGGGCTTGGGACGTTTTTGTTCGACGATCAGCACGGTGACGGTCGAAGGTGGGGGTGTTCCTGTGCCGCCGTCCCGATGAAACCGGAAGGTCTTTGACTTGGTTTCTCCGGCACCGGCAAACACCTCGCCATGCCCTGGGGTGGGGGTCAGGGCCAACCATCCCACAGTCGGTGGTGGCTGCGGTGGAGGGTCTTCGTCCTGGTTCGTCCATTCCCATATGGTAGGAGCGCAAGGACAGGCTCCCGCTTCGTGAACATCGCCGTGGCAGGTATATGAGGGATCGTCGTAGCTCGTCCAATGATCGCCCACAGGATCGCCATTATAAGGTTGCGTTCTTTTTTCCTGCAGGATCACCTTAGTGGCGGTTGCAGATGGGTTGGGGGTCCCGGAGCCGCCCGTGCCGCCCGTTCCACCCGTGCCACCTGTGCCACCCGTGCCACCTGTGCCACCTGTGCCACCCGTGCCACCCGTGCCACCTGTGCCACCTGTGCCACCCGTGCCACCCGTGCCACCCGTGCCACCCGTGCCACCCGTGAGTGTGTTTGTGGCGGCAAGATTGAAGTTGACCGGGGAGGTGTTTGGGTGGCTTGAGGAGGTTGCCGTAACGACTGAATTTCCGCTTGATGCGGGGGCTTTCCAGTAAACTTGGGCGTTTCCAGAAGAGGATGAGGTGGTAGATACGGTCGTTGTCCAGGGTCCAGTTGGGCTGATGCTGATCTGCCCGCCTGTTGGAGAAGAGACGGTGAAGGAGACGGGGGTTCCTGGGACGGGGGTGGTGATACGGCGCGTGGCGATGCTTAGCGGTTGGGCAGCGACGGTGTCAGTGAGGGTGGTTTGGGAATTGCCTGAGTCGAGGGAGAGGGTGATGGGTGGGAGGGAGGTGGATTGGGTAGGGTTGCTATTGTGCTGGATTTCCAATCCGTCGGAGAAGCCGTCTCCATCAGTATCTGGCAGGAGTGGGTGGGTGTTGAACTGGAATTCGGCGAGGTTAGACAAGGCGTCGGAGTCTGGGTCCTGTTTCAGGGTGGGGGCCTGATTTGGAGTGCCAGCGTCTGCGGAGTCGAGTGTATTCAGCTTCTTGAAGTGGCGCCATTCCCATTGGTCAGGCATGCCGTCGCCATCGTAGTCGTTGGGGGCTTTGCGACCGGGGAGGCGATCATTGGGGGAGACGGTATCGAGGAAGGCTTGCAGACCGGCAGGGGTGATGGTGGGGGAGCCGTTGGCGTCAGGATTGTAGTCGGTGTCCATCCAGTCATTAATGGAGGCGTGGTATGCCTGGGGGAGGCGGGTGAGAGCCAGGGAATGATAACTGGAATTGCGTTGAATTAGGCTCTGCCAAAAGTGGACCGTTCCATCGTTGACGTTACCTATCTTGCCGTGGGGTGTTGAAACGGCGATGCCTGGGTCGGAGCCGAATTGGACTTCCTGCCAGTTCATGAGGTCATCATTGTCAGGGTCTTTGACTGCGTCTTGGGGGTTGAACTTGCTGAGGAGACCTGGGTTGCGGCGGCCCCAGAAGTCTTCCTGGGCATCAGTGAGGCCATCGCCGTCCCGGTCGAGCGGTGTGACGATGGCGATGAGGGCCCTGCCTTGCTGGTAAGCGATGCGGTTGCTGATGCCGTCACCATCGAGGTCACTAGCCGCATCAAGAGGGTTGTTGGGATTGAGGCCGTAGAGTTCTTCGATTCGATTGGGAATGCTGTCGAGGTCGGTGTCGACTAAGCTGGCCATTTGCCAATCGTCGTACAATGAGCCCCAGCCTCGGTTTTTGGAAAGAGAGTAAGCATCCCTGGGGTTGCTGCCAAAGGTTCCACGCAGTTCTTCGAAGTCTGACAACC
>CANETF010000085.1 GCA_947440575.1 Verrucomicrobiaceae bacterium | reverse complement strand
TTCAAGCGTGGAAACACGCTGGCCCGCAAGGGCGATTTGCACAGGTGCTGCATGGCTGTCGTCAGCTCGTGTCGTGAGATGTTGGGTTAAGTCCCGCAACGAGCGCAACCCCTGTGATTTGTTGCCATCGGGTAATGCCGGGCACTCGAATCAGACTGCCTAGATCAACTAGGAGGAAGGTGGGGACGACGTCAAGTCCGTATGGCCCTTACGACCAGGGCTGCACACGTACTACAATGCCCAGCACAATGTGAACCGATACCGCGAGGTGGAGGAAATCTATAAAACTGGGCTCAGTTCAGATTGCAGGCTGCAACTCGCCTGCATGAAGTTGGAATCGCTAGTAATGGCGCATCAGCTACGGCGCCGTGAATACGTTCCCGGGTCTTGTACACACCGCCCGTCACATCATGGAAGCTGGTTTCGCCCGAAGTGCCTGCGCCAACCGTAAGGAGGCAGGGCCCTAAGGCAAGACTGGTAACTGGGATGAAGTCGTAACAAGGTAGCCGTAGGGGAACCTGCGGCTGGATCACCTCCTTTCTATGGAGAATGTCCTGGGGCTCACACCTCAATTAAGGACAAGGTCGAACCTTCCTGTCGGGCAACTGACAGATGGTTGTGGAGTGTGAAAATGCCCACAAAAACTTGCGCGTATTAGCTGGCCGCAACGTGTTACTTAGCCTTTGGTTTTCTATGTTTCTTCCGTCTTACGGGGGTTTAGCTCAGTTGGTAGAGCGCTAGCTTTGCAAGCTTGATGTCAGGAGTTCGAGTCTCCTAACCTCCACCAACCTCGGCTCCAGGCTGCAAGCCCGGACAATGGGCATGTAGCTCAGTTGGTTAGAGCACCGCCTTGATAAGGCGGGGGTCACTGGTTCGAGTCCAGTCCTGCCCACCATTTAAGATCAGAAACATCGTTGTTCTCATTCACGGGATTTAAGCTCCTTGACAACTGCATACAGGGTAAAGAAGACAAATTCAATTGAGCCGCCCAGGGCTGAAAGGTTCTGGGCACAGCAAAGAAAGAGTCTTGAAACGATTTTCCGAGCCCGCGCAAGCGGGTTCTCTGGAATGGATTAAGACAATGTAAGATAGCAAGGGCGCATAGTGGATGCCTTGGTGCCAGCAGGCGATGAAGGACGTGATAAGCTGCGATAAGCCTCGGAGAGCCGCAAATAGGCATTGATCCGGGGATTTCCGAATGGGGTAACCTGATACGGTTCATACTGTATCGTTCCGCTCTGAATACATAGGAGCGGACACGCAATACCACCCGAAGTGAAACATCTCAGTAAGGTGAGGAAAAGAAAGCGAATGCGATTCCGTAAGTAGTGGCGAACGAAAGCGGATTAGTCCAAACCGAAGGCTTTGCCTTCGGGGTTGTAGGAGCCCGATGTGGCAGGTGAACAGTTAGGTGAAGCTTCTGGAAAGTAGCTCCAAAGAGGGTGATAGACCCGTAACCGAAAACTCGACACCGCCTAGGGATTTCCTGAGTAATGCGACACACGTGAAACTTCGCATGAATCCACGCCGACCACGGCGTAAGACTAAATACTCGCTGGCAACCGATAGTGAACAAGTACCGTGAGGGAAAGGTGAAAAGTTCCGCCGTGAGCGAAGTGAAATAGAACCTGAAACCATGCGCCTACAAGGTGTCAGAGCCGGCTTGTCCGGTGATGGCGTGCCTTTTGCTTAATGAGTCTGCGAGTCAGTCTGTGTGGCGAGCCTAAGCCCTTCTGGGGTGGAGGCGGAGCGAAAGCGAGTCCGAATAGGGCGATTAGTTGCACGGGCTGAACCCGAAGCGGTGGTGATCTACCCATGGCCAGGTTGAAGCGTCTTTAATCGGACGTGGAGGACCGAACCGGTGAACCTTGAGACGTTCTCGGATGAGCTGTGGGTCGGAGTGAAAGGCTAATCAAACCCCGTAATAGCTGGTTCTCCCCGAAATGTATTTAGGTGCAGCGTCAAGCGCTGATCAGGGGGGGTAGAGCACTGAATGAGCTAGGGGGCATACCCGCCTACCAAACTCAATCAAACTCCGAATACCCCTGAGTGAAGCTTGGCAGTAAGACTGTGGGGGATAAGCTTCATAGTCGAAAGGGAAACAACCCAGCCCAGCAGCTAAGGTGCCAAAATAACGCTCAGTGGAAAGGAAGTGAGATCTCATTGACAGTGAGGATGTTGGCTTAGAAGCAGCCACCATTTAAACAGTGCGTAATAGCTGACTCATCGAGAGGTCTTGCGCCGAAAATAATTGGCGATCAAGCGTTATACCGAAGCTCTGGATTGCATTGACCAAGGTCAGTGTAGTGGTAGGGGAGCGTTGTAAGTGCGTCGAAGCAGAAAGGTAACTGACTGTGGAGCGCTCACAAGTGAGGATGCAGACATAAGTAACGATAAGACGGGTGAAATCCCCGTCCGCCGTAAACCCAAGGTTTCCAGGGCAACGTCCGTCGTCCCTGGGTTAGTCGGGAGCTAAGTTGAGGCCGAAAGGCGTAGGCGATGCACATCAGGTTAACATTCCTGAACCGGTTACAGTTAAACCACAAGTGCACGGAAAAAGAGAGAACATGCCGGATGAAAGTGGCAGAAGGGGGCGGACTTGTCCAAACTCGGTTTCTTGAATCGACCGTCTAGAAAAGCTTGTGGCCCTTTATGTAGCCGCCCGTACCGCAAACCGACACAGGTGGGTGGGTAGAATATACCAAGGCGTAAGAGTGAAGCCTCGTTAAGGAACTCTGCAAATTAGTCCCGTAACTTAGGGAGAAGGGATGCCCTCTTTGGAGGGTCGCAGTGAAATGGCCCAACCGACTGTTTATCAAAAACACAGCATTGTGCAAAGACGAAAGTCCAAGTATACGATGTGACACGTGACCAATGCCGAAAGATTAAGGCAAGGGGTTAGCCGTAAGGCGAAGCTCTGAACCCAAGTCCCGGTGAATGTCGGCCGTAACTATAACGGTCCTAAGGTAGCGAAATTCCTTGTCGGGTAAGTTCCGACCTGCACGAATCGTGTAACGAGTTGGGCGCTGTCTCAACGAGGGGCTCAGTGAAATTGTAGTGGCGGTGAAGATGCCGCCTACCCGCAGAAGGACGGAAAGACCCTATGCACCTTAACTGTAAGCTGTCACTGTTTGTTTGGTTCTCATGCTTAGCGTAAGTGGGACGCTTTGAAGTTTAGCTTTCGGGCTAGATGGAGCGGTCAATGAAACACCACCCTTGAGTATTGGACAATCTAACCTTAGGCCTTGAATCAGGTCGAGGGACCATGGCAGCCGGTCAGTTTTACTGGGGCGGTATCCTCCCAAAGAGTAACGGAGGAGCGCGAAGGTTGGCTCAGCGCGGTTGGCAATCGCGTGACGAGTGTATTGGCATAAGCCAGCCTAACTGTGAGACTTACCAGTCGAACAGATACGAAAGTAGGCCAAAGTGATCCGGCGGTTTAATGTGGAATTGCCGTCGCTTAACGGACAAAAGGTACGCTAGGGATAACAGGCTGATTTTTCCCAAGAGTTCATATCGACGGAAAAGTTTGGCACCTCGATGTCGGCTCATCGCATCCTGGGGCTGGAGAAGGTCCCAAGGGTCCGGCTGTTCGCCGGTTAAAGCGGTACGCGAGCTGGGTTCAGAACGTCGCGAGACAGTTCGGTCCTCTATCCTCTGTGGGCGCAGGAAAATTGAGGGGTTTAATTCCTAGTACGAGAGGACCGGAATTAACGCACCTATGGTGTTCCAGTTGTTTCGTCAGAAGCATCGCTGGGTAGCTAAGTGCGGAAGAGATAAGCGCTGAAAGCATCTAAGCGCCAAGCTCATCCCAAGATAAATTTTCCCTGAAAGATCGTGGAAGACTACCACGTTGATAGGTTGGGGGTGTAAGTGCAGTAATGCATTCAGCTCACCAATACTAATCATCTGTTTGTCTTACATTGTTCCATTTCCAACTCGGTTCTTTCCGAGGGTTTATAAAGAATTTGTTCTATCCTGTATGCAGTTGCCTGGGAGTTTGATTCCCGGTCATTAGATTCCGGAATCGCGCGCAGCGCGGTTCCCAATCTGGTGATCATGGCACAGTGGTCCCACCCGTTCCCATTCCGAACACGGAAGTGAAACACTGTTGCGCCGATGATAGTTGGTCTATAGGGCCTGCGAAAGTAGGACGTCGCCAGAGTATTACACCCCCCACTTCTAACGAGGTGGGGGGTGTCTTTTTGTGTCGCCAACCCCCGGATCCGGTTGGCGCGAGGGTGCGAGGTGTGGCTCTGAAATGGGGTGAAAATGAACCCGCTGTTTGGATCCACCGAGATTGGGGCGCGAACTCCTCCAACCAGCGGGTTTTACTTGGTTCTCAAAAACTCATCCCCGCGCTCGGAGGCGGAGCGAATTCATTGGCTGCGTCCGCCGATTACCCGCTGTTTATCAAATAGCGAGCGGCATCACCTTCTTGCTACTGAAGTCATTGCCCTCGCGGGATTGAAATGAAAGTCTTCTCGAGAAACGGTTTGGGTCCGCACACAGCGATTGGTACGGCCGATCCGCAGCGACTACTGCATTTCCAAAATTTTGTCCGGACTGGTCTTGCTCCCTGAATTGCGAACCATCAAGTCTTGCTACTCCAAGCAGGCCCATGCCTGGTCCACCTCCCATCGTGGCATTTGGAGTGAGAGAAATGGAAAGCGATTCTTCAAGTCGTCGGAAGCGAATTTCGATCGACGTCGGCGTGGCACGCATGGACTCAAATCTGATGATACCTCCAGCGGCCAACTCTTTTCCCAAAATACCCTTTCCTGGCCTTTTCTTGAGCTTTCGTTTTGAAAACCCAGTGCTGCGACGTTGGATTTGCTTTGAGGATCTTCGAGCGCGTGTGAATGCGTCCAACCTTTCAAAGTCTTAGCCAGCGGTGATATTTGTGCCCCCTCCGGACAAATTCTTGGTCCGTCTTGTCTTAGCTCCGCTTCGGCTGAACCCGAGGAAACTTCTCCGTTACCGCTACAAACCTCGACAAGAGTCCAGGCGGGCACAAAGAACGGAAAGCTTCGCTATCCCAAATGGGCTTCTCGCGTGAAACGGGCGAATTGGGCGCTGCAAATATCTGCCCAATTTGGTGGACTCCAATGCGTACCTGGCGACGAACTTCATGACGGGTTTCGAAAATCCGGCTTTAGAACTCATTCCATACCCCCTGCTCAAGCATCATGCGCCCCAATACATTGTGAGAAAGGCCAATGAGGCTTGCTCCGAAATTGATCAGTCGACGTGACAATGGTTCGGATTTGAGCATTTCCCGGTTCGATCAAATCACTAGCCGTTGAAATTTTGGCACATGCCCGGAAACCTTTCGGGAAAGCCCTCGGTTACGAACCCCCATTTTCAAATACCACTTCAGGACTAACGGCAGCGTTGTTGAACTGATACCACGGGCGGAGGCCGTGGGCCATTTAACAAAAACCTCTGTTTCAGACACAACAACCCGGGTGAATCGAGATCCAACAATGAACTCTCTCCCCAATTCCTTGCGTCGGATCTTGTTCAAACCCGCACTCGGCGGTTTGAAATCGGTCAACTGCCAGACCCATTGTGACTCGACCGCTCCGAAGTAATGGTCCGGACTCGCTCGCAGATGCCGGCGACTGCAATCCGGAAAGCCTTGGAATCACAACCGAGACAGCGCCTGAGTCGCTTCGAGTCGCGAAATCCGGGTTAAAATGAGTTCATCAGAACCACTTTGATCGCCTGAAGCGAACCGCCTGTGATGCGAGCAAAAATTTCTTGGGCATTTTCTACCCTTTCAATCTGGCTAATCCATTGTTCCACCCGAACCTGATTGGTTTCGATGAGTTTGATGATATAGGGAAAGTCTGTTGGGAGCGCGTTTCGGGAGGCGAGCAGGGTCAGCTCCCGACGGTGGAAGAGTGGATCATCCAGATTCACTGGGGAAGTGGTGATGCCGACAAACACGATTTTGCCCCCGAAGGCTGCCAATGAAATGGAAGAGGACATGGATTGGGCATTGCCAGTCGCGTCAAAAACTGTCGAGAACGCTGATTCAGCGGGTGGGAGGTCGCTGACTTTGACGTCGGGATAGTGCAAGGTGATGAATCTGCGCCTGTCTTCGCTGCGTTCGACGACCATCACGTCTTTTGAAGTGAGTCGGGCAAATTCAAGGGTGGCAAGGCCGATTGGACCAGCGCCAAGAATCAGAACCTTATCGCGATCCGAAATCTGCGCCCGGTGAACCGCGTGGCAGCCGATGGCCAGCGTTTCAACGAGGGCGAGTTGAGCAAAAGTGAGCTGCCATGAGGGGTGGAGTTTGTGTGCTGGAACCACAAGCCGCTCGGTCATGCCTCCGTTGACATGAACGCCAAGCACTTTGAGCTGTTCACAGCAGTTGGGCTTGCGGTTGAGGCAAGGGTCGCATGCACCGCAATTCACATAGGGCTCGACGCTACAGCGGTCTCCCACTTGGACATTCGAAACGTTTTTCCCTATCTGAAGCACTTCTACCCCAAGTTCGTGTCCCAGAATCCGAGGGTATTGAATGAAGGGCATTTTGCCCCAGTAGGCGCTTAGGTCGGTGCCACAAATGCCGATGGCGTGGACGGCAACCAGCGCCTCGTTGTCACCTGGCGATGGCGGTTCGGGGTCCTCTTGAAAGTCGAAGAGCCCGGGTTGGCGGAGGCAGAGAGAACGCATGGAGTTTTACAGACTGCGTAATGCTCTTAATTCAGAGGCGTCGTTAGTAGCTCACCGAAATGCTTTGGATTTGAGGGTCTGCGCGGATCAGTGCGCTTCGTCGTGTGGAGACCATTGATCCGGTGGATCGGTGTTCACGATATCGGCTGCCGCCTTCAGTTCTTCGAGGAAGACGTTGAATTTCTGGTCGCGGTATTCGTCCAGCATCCCTTGAAGGACGGCTGGTCGAGCGTCTTCGAAGAGCATCGGCTTGGGTGGGTTGCGGCCGAGGACGGTGCAAAGATGCAGGCCCAATTGAGTGGTGAAGACTGGGCTGACTTCGCCTTCGTTCATTGAGAAAGCGATGACTTCAAATTCCTCCATGAACTCGCCACGCTTGAACCATCCTAGGTCGATTTGCTGTTGTTCATCCGCCCGATCACGTTCGGCGAGCGTCATGAAGTCGGCGCCATTGAGGATCTCCTGACGAATGTCCCGCAGTTGTTTGAAGATGGCCTCACGACTTTGTGCCCCTTGCAGATTCTTGGTGATGTGAGCGGCACGCACCTGCTCATCCGTCATGAAGAGTTCGAGGTGAGCTTCGAACCAAGCGCGGAGTTCGGACTCTGTGTATTCGGGCTCAGGCTGGTAGACTTCTCCGAGTGTTTTGTCCAAGCGAACGCCATTGGCGATGTTGGGGCGGATGGCGGCTTCGTCTTTGGCGACGAGGCCGATGTTCATGTAGAACTGAGACTCGCCCCCGGCTTCGGCGATGAGTTTTTGGAGTCGGTCGGTGACTTCCTCATCGGCCACTTCTGGAAAGCGATTCCTGGCGGCTTGAGTGAGGAGCGTGCGGGAGATGATGTTATCTTTGGCGTAGCCGCGGAACTCGGGATCGCGCTCGCAGCAGGCGACTTGAAGGGTGCGTTCGTAGTGGGCTTTGACCTGGCGGAATTCGGCTTCGACGATGTCTTCGTCGATTTCTTCGCCGTTGATGATGAGGGGCATGGGTGGTGGCAGGGTGGTTAGTGAGTCAAAGAGGCTTCGTAGTCGGGATTGACCCAAGCGAGGTCACCGAGGGCGTCGGCGAGGGGATCGATGTCTGAGGTGCTCAGGCCAAGATGGAGGTGGCGGCGCCAGCCTTCGGCGAGGTCAAAGCGTCCTGCCCGAGTTGCCACGGCGGCGGAGGCTTGATCCATCGAAACGAGATAGGAATCCATGCCTTGAGAAACGTCCAGCCAATGTTTTTGGCTAACGTGGGCGGCGAGGGCGAGGCGCTTTTGGGCGTGGACTGAGGTGGTGTTGACGTAGAGGCCGGCGTGGATGGCTTTTCGGAGGGGATCGCAGAGGCCGTGGGGCATGGCGTGATAGACGGCGACATCGTGGCCGAAAGAGGGGGCGGGTGGATTGGTTTGGAAGTTGGGGATGCCGTGGGCGAAGGCGGCTGTGACGGCGAGACGGGAGGCTGCCATGTGGTCCTCCATGTAGTCTTGCGGGGAGTGGGTGAGGACGATGGAAGGTTTGGCTTGGCGGACGATTGAAGCGACCTTCTTGAGCAGTGGGATGGAGTAGGTGAGCTCCAGGTCATCGCAGATGGGGGGATAGAATTTGGCACCGAGAATGCGGGCGGCTTCGCGGGCCTCAGCGAGGCGGGTGCGGGCGGTGGTGGTGCTGTCCATTTCGACCGAGCCGCCATTGCCGGTGCAGAGGTTCATGTAGTGGAGGTCCCAGCCTTTGGCTGCCAGGAGCAGCATGGTGCCTGCCGCGACGAATTCGATGTCGTCTGGGTGGGCGAAGAGGGCGAGGACGGAGGGCACTTGGGGAAGCTCTATGCAGCGGTGATTAGAGGTCGGAGGGGCGGACGGGTTGGCCGCCGAGTTCGGCGCTGCGGTCGGCGGCGAAGATGACTTCGAAAGATTTGAGGGATTCCGGGAAGCTGGTCCACTTCATGTCGCGGTTTTCGTCGAGGGCGTCGAAGAATTCTTGGAACTGGGTTTGGTAGGGGTGATCGCTGACATCGCCGCTGTCGAGCATCTTCATGGAGAGGTCACTCCAGGCCGCTTTGTTGGTTTGGAGTTTGTTGGAGTGGAATTTGTTGTCGAGGAGGCTGCCCTGGCTGCCGACGAGGTGGGTGTGGAAGTAGTAGGGCTGGAGGCAGTCGACGATGGCGGCGCATTTGCCGACACTGCCGTTTTTGAATTTGATGATGGTGACGCTGGAGGTATCGTATTCGTAGGGGGCGAAGATTTCGCTTTTGGATTTGGAGGAGAAACTGGAGACGGATTCGACGTCGTTGCCCATGCAGAGAAGGAGGGCGTCCATGGCGTGGCAACCGGCGGTG
This sequence comes from Verrucomicrobiaceae bacterium, assembly GCA_947440575.1. GTDB lineage: Bacteria > Verrucomicrobiota > Verrucomicrobiia > Verrucomicrobiales > Verrucomicrobiaceae > JAGRPD01. The sequence goes on along the minus strand of CANETF010000085.1, from coordinate 7,622 downwards.
AGGAGGGCGCTGCCGCCGTCTTTTTTGCCGGTGTTCCAGCGGAACTGGCCATACCAGGGTCCGATGCCGTGGTAGTAGTCGACCTCGCCGTAATGGATGGAGCCGAGGAGGCCCTCGTCGATCATGGCTTTGGTGGTGATGAACTGGCCGGAGAAGCGGCATTCGAAGCAGACGCAGCCGTGGACGCCATTGGCTTTGGCAGCGGCGGTGATGTCGCGGACTTCCTGGAGGGAGTTGGCCATGGGTTTTTCCAGGATGATGTGTTTTTTGGCGTTGGCGGCGGCGACGGCTTGGTCGCGGTGCTGGCTGGGGTAGGAGGTGATGTCGACCACGTGGATGCTGGGGTCGGCGAGCATTTCGTCGAGGTTTTGGTAGGCGGTGATGGTGCCGCCGTGTTTGGCGCTGAGTTCGGCGCTATCGAGGGGGCGTGAGGAGTAGATGGCGGTGACTTGAGCCTGTTTGGAGGCGTTGATGGCGTCGATGTGCGCCGTGGCTGCCCATCCGTATCCGATAATGCCGACGTTGTATTTTTTCATGGAGGTGAAAGGTGAGGGAATAGAACGCGGCTAGGATAGAAACCTTTGCAGCGATCCGGCAAGGGGTTTTCCCGGTTGGGAAGCGAAGAAGTTACTGGGCGGCGAGGGCCTGGGTGATGTCGCCGGCCATGGGGATGCCTTCCTGGGCGCCGGGTTTGAGGGTGGCGAGGGCGCCGGCGACGTTGGCCCATGAGATGGCTTCGAGGAGGGGCTTGCCGGCGTGGTGCTGGGCGGCGAAGACGCCGGCGAAGGTGTCACCGGCGCCGACGGTATCGATGGGGGTGACGGGGTGAATGGGGACGGACTGGATTGTGCCCTGGGTGAGGGTTAGAGTTGGCTGGTTGCCGCGTGTGACAATGAGGGTGTGGATTTTTTTCTCGGCGAGGGCGGAGGTCCAGGAGGCGGTGTGAGAATCGAGGGTATCGGGGGAGAGATTGAAGAGAGATTCGGCTTCGGTTTGATTGACGATGAGGAAGTCGATGTGGCAGGTGCCCCAGGGGAAGTCGGGGTTGATGGGGGAGGGGTTGAGGACGACGGGGATGCGGGACTCGTTGGCGATCTCGATGGCGGCGATGGCGGCTTCGAGTGGGATTTCGAGCTGGACGAGGAGGGCGCTGGCGACGGCGATGCGGGCGCGCTGGTTGCGGACGGCGGCGGCGGTGAGTTGGTTGTTGGCGCCAGGATAGACAATGATTTGGTTGTCGGCATTTTCGCCGGCGACGGTGATGAAGGCGGTGCCGGTGCTGGTGGCCCGGGCGGTTTTCATGGTGCTGACAGTGATACCTTCGCGGCGGAGCTGGTCCATGTAGGTGCGGCCTTCGGGGTCGTCGCCGACGCAGCCGATCATGGTGACGCGGGCGCCTTGGCGGGCGGCGGCGAGGGCCTGGTTGGCGCCTTTGCCGCCGAAGCGACGGGTGAGCTGGGTGGCGACCACGGTTTCACCGGGGCGGGGCAGTCGCTGGACGTCGGCGAGGATGTCGACGTTCAGCGAGCCGACGACGGCGATAACGGCGTTGGTGGCTCGACTCATGGTTGGGGGGGGAAGGGTCGTCGTGGTGGGGGATTCGTCAAGGGCGGGTCGAAGGGGGAGGGGGCAGCGGGGAGATAGAAGTGGGGGTAGCGGAAACGGGAGATTGTGGTAGGGTCAGTTTTGTGATGGAGACGCCGAGGATCATTAACGTGGAGGAAACGGTCGGGAAGACGGTGGGGCGTAGGCGACCGCCGGTGGATCCGATGCTGGTGGCGACTAGCACGAAGAAACGGGCGGTGGATTGGCAGAGGTCTTTTCCGGCCAAGATGCCACGACGCGGGGTGTATCGATTTCAAACCCACGAGGAAGCGGACTTATGGTGGACGAAGGCGACGGTGAGTTAGACGATGACTGTGAAGGGGAGTTTTCGCGTCCCCCGTCGGTTGAGGACTTGGTAGAGCTGTGCCGTGAGTTCAATGAAAGAGGAGTGAGGTATTTGGTGGTGGGCGGATTTGCCATTCGCAATGCGGGGTATCCTCGTGAGACGGGAGATGTGGATCTTTTGATGGAGACGAGTGTTGAGAATGAGGCGCGGATGTTCGAAGCGTTGGAGGTGTAAGACCGATTCTCGAAAATCTTTTCACCTTGCCCGGCGGCGGAGCAGCCTCATTGGCCACGTCAGCCGCTTGCCCGCTATTGATTTAATAGCGTGCTGCGCGACTTCCTTGCCACTGAGGCTGCTGCGCTCGCCAGATCAAAACGACAATCTTTTCGAGAAACGGTCTACCTGACAAGGCGGTGCGCGAGTTGAAGGCGGGGGAGGTATCGCAGTATGTGGTGGTGCGGGTGTGCGATGAGATTGTGGTGGATTTGATGGCGTCGGCGTCGGGAATCGAGTACGCGGAGGCGAGTTTGGAGACGGTGGTGCGGGTGATTGACGGGGTGGCGATTCCGTTTGCCTCGCCAAAGCTGCTTTGGAGGATGAAGGTGAACACGCACCGGGAGAAGGACAAAGCGGATTTGGTGTTTCTCAAGCAGCACTATGGGGCGGAGATTTTTGGGGAGGGTGCGGATTGAGTTTAGCGTGGCTCTTTGAAGATGAGATCGACGGGGGTGGTTTGGGGGGTGGGTGGGGTTTTTGATTTGAGGCTTTTGAGCGCGGCTTCGATGGCGGTGATGGCGAGTTGAGTGGTGTGGGGGTCGGCGGTGGCGGTGACTTGACCGTTGGCGATGAGGGGTTGGATGGCGGGGATGTGGTCGAAGCCGGTGACGAGGATGGGGCTGGGTTTGCGGGCGGCTTGGATGGCGGAGGCGGCGCCGAGGGCCATGGTGTCGCTGGTGCAGAGGATGGCGCTGAGGTGGGGGTGCTGACTGAGGAGGGATTGGGTGAGGGAGTGGGCTTTTTCGAGGTTGTTGCTGGCGGTTTCGATGGCGACGATTTGGAGTTGGGATTGACGGAGGGCGGCTTCGAGGCCGGTGCGGCGTTGCTGGCTGGTGAGGTCGGTGGGCGGGCCGTGGATGATCGCGACGGGGGCGCCTGGCTGGAGTTTTTTGGCGAGGGCGAGGCCGATTTGAAGGGCTGCGGTTTGGTTGTCTGGTCCGATGAAGGCGGATGGCAGGTCGGAGGGGGCGAGGGGGGTGTCGATGTTGAGGATGAGGATGCCCTGGGCGGCGGCGCGTTTGAGGGCGGGGATGAGGGCGGTGGGGTTGGCGGGGGCGACGATGAGGGCTTGGATGCCGGTGGAGGTGAGTTGGTCGATTTGCTGGATTTGGGCGGCGAGGTCGGTGGTGTTGTCGATGCCTTTGATGGTGAGGGTGTAGTCGGTGGGATGGGCGGCTTGGTGGGTGATGGCGTTTTGGACGAGGGTGGCGGTGGGTTCGGTGGTGAGGGAGTGCAGGACGAGGGCGATCTGGGGCGGGGAGGTGGGCGCGGAGGGAGAGCAGGCCTGGAGGAGGCAGATGCTTAGGATGAGGAGGAACCATCTCATTGGGCGAGAATCAGAGGCGTTTGGGGTTGATGGGGGTGGTGGGGGGATAGGGGCTGACGGTTTTTGGGAAGCGGGTGCGGAGGTTTTGGATGAGGGTGGTGTGTGTTGGGTCGTCGGCGAGGTTTTGGTGTTCGTGGGGGTCGGTGGAGTGATCGTAGAGTTCGCGGCCTTTCTCTCCTTTACTCCATTCGATGTAGCGGTGGCGTTCGGTGGTGATGGCGCGGCCCATGACTTGGGGGAGGGTTTCGAGCGGGGTGGTGGCGGTTTCGGGGGTGCGGGCGAGGCGGAGGATCTGGGTGAAGGCGGGGCGGTCCCAGGGGGCGTTGGGATTTTCGAGGAGGGGATGGAGGGAGGTGCCTTCGAGGGCGGGGGGTGGGGTGAGGTTGGCGAGGTGGCAGAGGGTGGGGAAGAGGTCGATGAATTCGACGATGCGTTGGCAGGTTTTGCCGCGCTGGGTCTCGGGGATTTGGGGGGCGGCGATGAGGAGGGGGGCGCGGGCGGATTCGTCAAAGAGGGTGCGTTTTTGCCAGAGGCCGTGCTCGCCAAGGTGGTAACCGTGGTCGCTCCAGAGGACGACGGTGGTGGTGGGCCAGAGGTGGTTTTGGTCTAGGGCGTCGAGGAGGAGGCCGAGTTGGGCATCGACGAAGGCGACGCTGGCGTGGTAGGCCTGGAGGGCCTCGCGGAGGGTGGTTTCGGGGAGGTCGTAGCCGGGGGTGAAGCAGTTGTGGGGGAGGGCTGCGAGGGGGAGGTTTTGGCGTTCGCTGAGGGCGAATGTGGGGAGGTGGATTTGGCTGAGGGGATGGGCGTCGAAGTAGGCTTTGGGGGCGACGAAGGGGGTGTGGGGGCGGAAGAAGCCGGTGGCGAGGAAGAAGGGACGCTTTTGTTTGGCGAGGGAGGCGAGGAACTGGGCGGATTCGCGGGCGATCATGCCGTCGGTTTGTTCGGCGTCGGTGCAGTCGGCGGCGAGCCAACTGAGGGCGGCGGAGATGGGTTTTTCGGGGGTGGGGTTGATGATGAGGGGGGTGTCGGTGACGTCGCGGCCTTTGGGGTTGAGGACGGTGTCCCAGGAGGGGGGATCGTCGATGCCGTTGGTGCCGATGCCGTTGGGGACGTCGTAGTGATAGATTTTGCCGATGCGGTGGGCGGTGCCTCCGGATTGGCGGAAGAGTTGGGGGAGGGTGATGGCGTTGGGGAGGGTGTCGCGGAAGTGGCGGTCGAGGTCGTAGACTTGGGTGGTGTCGGGGCGAAGGCCGGTGAGGACGGAGGCGCGGGAGGGGTTGCAGAGGGGGATTTGGCAGTAGGCGCGCTCGAAGAAGAGGCCGCGGGCGTGGAGGCGGTCGAGGTTGGGGGTGGCGAGGCCGGGTGGGCGGGTGCGGCCGAGTATGTTGCCGAGGTCGTCGATGGCGATGAAGAGGATGTTCTGGGAGGGGGCGGCGCTAAGTTGCGTCGACGAAGCTGCCATGAAACAGAGGGCGGCTAGGAATAGGAATCGTAACATTGTGACAGTTGTAGATCAGGCGTTGGGCTTGGGCAAGACGGGTGGAGGGATTGGGCGGAGAGTGGGGGTGTGCGGTCAGTTTGGGTTTGCGGGATTGGACATAGGTTTTGCTGATTGGAGGGGAGGGTGTGGGGCGTTGATATGGGGTGAAGCCAATGTCTTTTGTTTTTATGAGGTCTTTTTGCTGTGCTGTTTCGGTGTTTGTTTGTTTGTCGGTGAGTGTCTGCGCGCAGCAGGCGACGCCGGTGGAGGCGATCAAGTTGAAGGAGGGGTTTCAGGTGGAGCTGCTGTATTCGGTGCCGAAGGCGGAGCAGGGGTCGTGGGTGGCGATGACGCAGGATGACCAGGGGCGGCTGATTGTGAGCGACCAGTATGGGAGCTTGTACCGGGTAACGCCGCCGGCTTTGGGTGGGGCGGCCGGGGAGACGAAGGTGGAGAAGATCCCGGTGGAGTTCGGGTCGTGCCAGGGGCTGTTGTATGCGTTTGGGGCGCTGTATGGGGTGGTGAACGCGGATACGCCGCAGGGGCGGGGGTTGTATCGGGTGAAGGACACGAACGGGGATGATCAATTTGATGCGGTGGAGCAGTTGAAGGCGTTTCCGAACAAGGGGGGGGAGCACGGGCCGCACGGGCTGGTGGTGGGGCCGGATGGGAAGTCGATCTACATTGTGAGTGGGAATCAGACGCCGATTCCGGAGATGCAGGGGAGCCGGGTGCCGAGGATTTGGGATGAGGATCAGCTTTTTCCGATGCTGCTGGGTCGGGGTTTTATGAGGGATGTGACGGCGCCGGGGGGCTGGGTGGCGAAGACGGATCCGGAGGGGAAGGTTTGGGAGCTGATCAATGTGGGGAACCGGAACACGTATGATATTGCGTTTAACAAGCAGGGGGATCTTTTTGGTTATGATGCGGATATGGAGTGGGATTTCGGGATGCCGTGGTATCGCCCAACGCGGGTGTCTTTGATGGCGAGCGGTGGGGATCTGGGCTGGCGGACGTGCAGCAAGAAGTGGCCGGTGCGGTGGGAGGACAGTCTGGCGCCGGTGGTGGACATCGGGCCGGGGTCGCCGACGGGGGTGGTGTTTGGGTATGGGGCGAAGTTTCCGGCGAAGTATCAGGAGGCGCTGTATGCGGCGGACTGGAGCTACGGGAAGCTGTATGCGGTGCATTTGAAGCCGGAGGGGGCGGGGTATGCGGCGACGTTTGAGGATTTCATGAGTGCGGCGCCGCTGCCGCTGACGGACATGGAGGTGAGCCGGAAGGATGGGGCGATGTATGTGACGGTGGGGGGGCGGAAGGTGCAGTCGGGGCTGTATCGGGTGACTTACGCGGGGGCTGAGGCGACGGTGGCGGCGGCGAGCGCGGAGGTGACGGCGGAGCAGAAGCTGCGGTATGAGCTGGAGGCGCTGCATGGGGCGGTGGACGGGGCGGTGCTGGACAAGGCGTGGCCGCATCTGGGGCATGCGGATCGGTTGATCCGGGCGGCGGCGCGGGTGGCGGTGGAGCACCAGCCGGTGGGGGTTTGGCAGGAGCGGGCGCTGGCGGAGACGGAGGCGCGGCGGTCCATTCAGGCGATGATGGCGTTGAGTCGGGTGGGGCGGGGAAACAAGGAGCTGCAGCCGAAGGTGCTGGAGGTGCTGGGGCGGATCGATTTGAAGGCGCTGGCGGCGGAGGATCAGGCGGGGTTGCTGCGGGCGTACATGCTGGCGTTCACGCGGTTGGGCGAGCCGGAGGCGGGGGTGAAGGCGGCGCTGGCGGAGCGGCTGGGGGCGTGGTTTCCGATGGCGGACACGGGTGCCAATCGGGATCTGACGGAGATGCTGGTGTCTCTGGGGGATGCTGGGGTGGTGGCGAAGGCGGTGCCGCTGGTGAATGAGGCGCCGACCCAGGAGGAGCAGATCGATTACGCGCGGATTTTGGGGTTTGCGAAGGTGGGGTGGACGAAGGCGCTGCGGGAGAGCTATTTCCGCTGGTTCCCACGGGCGGCGAACTACAAGGGTGGGGCGTCGTTTAACCAGTTCCTTGATGAGATCAAGGCGAACGCGGTGGCGACGCTGAGCGAGGCGGAGAAGGGCGAGTTGAAGGCGGTGCTGGAGTTGAAGCCGGAGCCGAAGGCGCTGCCATTTGCGCTGAAGCCGATGCAGTTTGTGAAGGCGTGGACGATGGCGGATCTGGAGGGGCTGCTGGGGGCTGGGCTGGAGGGGAACCGGGACTTTGAGAACGGTCGGAACATGTTTGGTGCGGCGACGTGCTTTGCGTGCCATCGGTTTGGCAAGGAGGGTGGTTCGGTGGGGCCGGATCTGACGAGTGTGCGCGGGAAGTTCAGTCCGCGGGATTTGTTGGAGAGCATCATCGAGCCGAGCAAGGAGATCAGTGATCAGTATGGGAGTTCGATTTTCACGATGGCGGACGGGAGTCAGGTGGTGGGGCGGATTGCGAACCTGAACGGGGACAATTTGCAGGTGAGCACGAACATGATGGATCCGCATGCGTTCACGACGGTGAATGTGACGAAGCTGGTGAAGACGGAGGAGAGCAAGGTCAGCATGATGCCGCCGGGGCTGCTCAATATGCTGAAGGATGACGATATTCTCGATCTGCTGGCGTATCTGCTGAGCGGGGGGAATGCC
>CANETF010000084.1 GCA_947440575.1 Verrucomicrobiaceae bacterium | reverse complement strand
GGGAGGTGGGGGCCATGTCGATCTGTTCGATGAGGTCGTCACGGGTGGTGGCTTTGGGGATGCCGGGGCCGCGCACGATGAAGGGGACGTGGGTGCCTTCGTTGTAGAGGAATTGTTTGCCGCGGGCGTGGGAGATGCCGTGGTCGGTCATGAAGATGATGAGGGTGTTTTCGAGCTGGTTTTCTTTTTCGAGGCGGGCGATGACCTGGCCGACGTGATGGTCAGTGAGGCGGACGGCGTCGAGATAGTCGGCCCAGTCCTGGAGGAGGACGGGGTCGCGGGGGTAGTAGGGGGGGAGCGTGACGCGTTCGGGGTCGGTGACATTGCCGAAGGTGGCGGTGACGCGTTGGCGGTAGGCGGTGCGTTTTTCCATGGGGCCTTCCCGGAGTTTGCCGCCGTGGAGTTGGACCTGCATGAAGAAGGGCTTGGAGCCGCGGTCGGCCCAGTCGTGGCTGTCGTAGATGGCGGGGTTCCATTCGAAGTTGTAGTCGGTCTTGCCGAGGGGGGCCTGGGTGGGTTTGCCCTTTTTGTTTTTTCGTGAGGCGAGATCCTGTCCGGTGTTGTCTTTGCCTGGGAGACCGGAGCCGATGCAGGTGAAGTAGCCGGCTTTTTGGAAGAGGGCGGGAACGGGGGTGACGCCTTCGGGAAGGTGGATTTTCAGGTCGCCGCGGCCGCTGCGGTGGTGTTGGGCGCCGATGGTGGTTTGATACAGGCCGGTGATGAGGGCGGAGCGGCAGGTGGAGCAGACGGGGGCGGTGACGTAAGCGCGGGTGAAGCGGGTGCCTTCGGCGGCGAGGCGGTCGATGTTCGGGGTCGAGATGGTGGTTTCTCCGTAGCAGGAGAAGTGGGGGGACATGTCATCGACGACGAACCAGAGGATGTTTGGGATTGCGGATTGGGCTCGGGTGGGGAGGGTGAGCGTTAGGGTGAGGGCGAGGAGGATGAGGAGGCGCATGGGAGGGAGGGGGGGCGAAGGGCGAGGAGGAGTGGTGGGTGGGGAAGTTAAATGCGTTCGTCTTGGCGTTCCGGGGCGTTCAAACGAAGCAAGCGAACGGTGGCTTGGCTTTTGCTGGTGAGAGGGATGATGAGGGGGCCATCTCGGCGGAAATGATGGAGCCAGACGTCTGTTCTAGGATTGAACAGGGGGGCGATTTTTCCGTCATCATCGAGACCGGCAATGTCGGTGCCCTTTGCTCGATTGCAGGTGGCGCAGGAGTAGGCGAGATTTTCCAAGGTGGAAGGGCCGCCATGTTTTTCACTGATGATGTGATCTACTTCGCAGCCGAAGAAGGTGTCGCTCTCGGCGATTTGGCAATACTCACAGCGGTAGGTTGCGCGTTCGGCGACTTGCAGCCTGAGTTTGCGATTGATCCATGACTCACCCATTGCGGCGAGCGCGTGTTTTGGCCATTCGGATCAGGTGTTCGAGGCGCATGTAGTCGTCTAGCTCACTGGTTTCCTCCGGAAGCAGGCCGTCGGCTTTTTCCTTTTGGATGAGCCAAGCGACACGCTCGCGAGTTTCGCTATCCGCTGCGAAACGGATGAGATCCTCCCTGAGGGCGCCAGTCGCTACGAAATCCACAATTTGGTCAAAGGCTTTGGTCATAACTGTCGGTGAGGATAGCTTCGGGTGTCAGTTGAGTCGAGAGCGTTTTGTCCGAAAAGCCTGTGGGCATGGTGGGGTGGACCCTGGGTGGGTGGGTGTTTTCCAGTGCGATGTCTGGATTTTAGGGACTGACGCGGTGGCGGGTCCAGTGGTTGCCTTCGCGGAGGTAGCGGAGGCGGTCGTGGAGGCGGCTGGTGCGGCCCTGCCAGAATTCGATTTCGTCAGGGACTAGGGAGTAGCCGCCCCAGTGGGGGGGGCAGGGGATGGGTTTGTCGGCGTATTCGGCTTCGAGTTCGGCGGCGCGGGATTCGAGGTGGGAGCGATCGGGGATGATTTGGCTTTGGGTGGAGGCCCAGGCGCCGATTTGGTGGGAGCGGGGGCGGGCGGCGAAGTAGCTTTTGGCTTCGTCGTGGGGGAGTTTCCAGACGAGGCCGCGGGCGGTGACTTGGCGTTGGCGGGCGGTCCAGAGGAAGCAGATGGCGGCGCGGTTGTTTTCGGCGAGTTCCTGGCCTTTGCGGCTTTGGTAGTTGGTGTAGAAGTGGAAGCCACGGTCGTCCAGGCCTTTGAGGAGGACGATGCGGGCGGTGGGGATGCCGCCCTGGCCGATGGTGGCGAGGGTCATGGCGTTGGGTTCGGGGAGTTGATGCTGGAGGGCGTCGTGCAACCAGTCATGGAAGAGGATGAAGGGATCGCTGGGGGCGGAGGATTCGTCGAGGGCGTCGAGGTCGTAGCTGACGCGTAAATCCTGGAGGTTTGGTTTGTCAGGTGCATTCATATCCGTTATCTGGGTTGAGGTCATCCTGAGCCGGGGGGGTTGCGAAAGCGAGCTTAAAGGCGACAGGTATCGAAAGTCTTACGCTTCAATTGCTCTTCCCATGCCCACTGTTGTCACTGGTATCATTCAAGATTTGAATCGGACGCTGATTGATGCGGCGTCGATTGAAAAGCGTGTGGCGGAGATGGCGGCGGAGATTGAGCGGGATTGCGCGGGGGAAGTGATCACGGTGGTGGCGCTGATGGATGGGTCGCTGTTTTTTGTGGCGGATCTTTTGAGGAAGATTGATTTGCCGATTCGGTTGATCACGCTGAGTGCGAGCAGTTACCATGGGGGGACGTCGAGCACCGGGAGTCTGCGGGTGGCGTGGCCAGAGGGGATGGATTTGAAGGGGCAGACGGTGCTGCTGCTGGACGATATTTTGGATACGGGTCTGACTTTGAGTGAGATTCGGCTGCACCTGGAGGCGCAGGGGCCGCGGTGGCTGCGCTGCGGGGTGTTGCTGAGCAAGAAGCGGGAGCGGGCGCGGGAGGTGGTGGCGGAGTATGTGGGGTTTGAGATCGAGGATGAGTTTGTGGTGGGCTATGGGATGGATTTTGACGGTCGGTTCCGGAATCTGCCGTGCATTGGGGTGCTGAAACTGGATGCGTGAGATGATGCGGGTGCGGGTGCTGTTTTTTTCGGTGCTGCGGGATTTGACCGGGGTGGAGGAGTTGGAGGTGGAGGTCGAGGAGGGGACGAGGCTGGGGGGGCTGATGGAGCGGTTGTTTGTGCGGTGGCCGAGGCTGGGGGAGTGGGATGCGAGTTTGTTGCTGGCGGTGGATCAGGCGTATGTGGGGCGGGAGGTGGTTTTGAGCAGTGGGTGTGAAGTGGCGGTGATGCCGCCGGTGCAGGGGGGGTAGGGAGGGGGAACGTTGAATGACGAATGACGAATGACGAATGACGAATGACGAATGACGAATGACGAATGACGAATGACGAATGACGAATGACGAAATGGGGAAGGGGGGAAATCTGATAGGAAGGGGTTTGGGGGGGCGTTTTATTGGGCTTGTTTGATGCTTTATGAAGATTCTTTTTCCGTTTGCGGCGTTGGTGGTTGTTTTGGGTTTTGCATTTGCTGGCAATGAGGCTCCGGGAGGGAAGCCGAAGGCGTTGCGGGTGCTGATGGTGACGGGGGGATGTTGTCACGATTACGAGAATCAGAAGATGATTTTGGCTGAGGGGTTAAGTGCGCGGGCGAATGTGGAGTTTGAGGTGGTGCATGAGGAGGGGCCGGAGGGGAAGAAGGACAAGACGCACCGGATTTCGATTTATGAGAAGGCGGATTGGGCGAAGGGGTATGATTTGGTGCTGCACAATGAGTGTTTTGGCGGGATCACGGACAATGCGTTTGTGGAGCGGATTGCGAAGCCGCACTTCGATGGGGTGCCTGCGGTGATGCTGCACTGTTCAGCGCATAGTTACCGGGCAGCGAGCACGGACGAGTGGCGGAAGTGTTTGGGGATGAAGAGCATGAGCCATGAGAAGAACCGGGATTTGCTGGTGAAGAACGTGGCGGCGGAGCATCCGGTGATGAAGGGGTTTCCGGCGGAGTGGCTCGATAAGGCGGACGAGCTTTACAAGAACGAGCATTTGTATGAGAACTTCATGCCGCTGGCGAAGGCTTATGGGGAGGACACGAAGCAGGATCATGTGCTGGTGTGGACGAATCAGTATGGGGCGGGGAAGGTGTTTGCGACGACGATGGGGCACAACAATTCGACGATGGAAGATCCGGTGTTTTTGGATCTGGTGGCGAGGGGTTTGTTGTGGGCGTGCGGGAAACTGAATGCGGATGGGAAGCCGATGACGGGCTATGAAGGCCAGCAGAAGTGAGGCCTGGGCCCTTGAGTGAACGGTGTGTTCTGGGCTGCGGTTTCCGGTTTGGGTAGCGTGGGCGGCGCTGCACGGGGGATGTGGGTGGCGCCGTGTCTGGTGGTGGAGGCAAAGGGGGTGCTGGTAGCGAAAATCGGAAGTGGCTTGGGAAGTGCGGAGTCGATGAAATCTCAGGTTTCTAAAATTCTTACTTTCAATGCGTTCATAAATTGCTATAATTATGATAAATATCACTGAAATTTCAGACCGGGCTGTGTCAGGCTCGAAAACAGACTCTCAATAGGCTCTTTTGTCCATGTCCCCTCATCGTTCCTCCTTACTGCTTGTGTTGCTGGTGGCTATGCCGCTGGCACTGCTGGTGTGGTTGGGGACGTATTTGCATGCGGACGGGGAGAGGCGGGCGCGGACGACGCGGGAAGCGATTGTGACGGAGCGGTTGGAGGTGGCGAGCCAGCAGTTGCTGGCGGATTTGAAGTTGGCGGTGCGGCAGTTGGACCGGGCGGCGGTGGTGACGGCGGAGGCGACTCAGAACTGTGTGCTGGTCGATCATCCCTGGATTCGCGCGGCTCTATGTCAGAGTCCAGTTGGGGAGCCGATGCTGGCTGGGGATGAGGCTGCGGTTGGGGTTTTGAAGGGGCCGATGCTGGCTTTTCAGCGTGGGTTTGGGAACAAGTCGAAGTCGTCGACGGTGGGCAAGCGGGAGCGGGATTTCGAGTTGTTGACGGTGGGTTTGCAGCAGGGGTGGAAGGGGTATCGACTGGGGCCGATGCTGGCCTCGGTGACGGACACGCGCCTGCCGGGGCAGGATGAGAGTGGGCTGATTGTGCGAGTGGTGGGAGATGGGTTGCCGGAGGTGATTCACTGGCATTTGCTGAGTGACGGTCGGATGCTGGGGGCGCTGCTGGACAGTCAGCGGTTCTTTGGGGCGCTGTTTGAGACGATGCCGCCGGTGGTGCTGAAGACGCTGACGGGCAGGATGAGTTTGGTTTCTGAAGGGGGGAAGACGCTGCACGGGTGGGGCAATGCGGCGGCCAAGGGACGTGAGGAAGAGGTGGCGACTTTGGAGTGTGCTTTGCCGTTTCAGTCGTGGAGACTGCAGTATGAGCCGGCGCAGGATGAGTTTCCGTCGGCGGCGTTGTTTCCGATTCTGCTGGGGGTGTCTTCGGGGAGTTTGTTGGTGCCGTCCCTGGCGTTGCTGTATTTCCGGGAGAGCAGCCGCGAGATTCGGGTGGCGCAGCAGCGGGTGAGCTTTGTGAATCAGGTGTCCCATGAGTTGAAGACGCCGCTGACGAACATACGGCTGTATGCGGAGATGGCGAGGGGGCGGGCGGAGGATCGTGATGATGTGACGTCGGTGCGGCAGTTGGCGGTGGTGGAGTCTGAGACGGCGAGGTTGGGCCGGTTGATCCAGAATGTGTTGAATTTTGCGAACAAGAAGAGGGATTGTTTGACGGTGACGGAGCAGGCTGTGGATTTGGCGGAGGTGATTGGGAGGCTGGCGGATCAGTGGAAGCCGGTGCTGGACAAGCGGGGAATTGCTGTGGAGGTGAGTGTGCCGGAGAGTTTGGAGGTGCAGACGGATCCGGATGCGGTGGAGCAAATTTTGGGGAACCTGCTTTCGAATGCGGAGAAGTATGCGGTGGACGGGCACTGGGTGGGCATTGAGGCGATGGTGGCGGACGAGGGACGTGTGACGGTGGCGGTGGCGGACCGTGGACCTGGGATTCCGGTGAGCAAACAGGAGGCGGTTTTTGAGCCATTTGAGCGTTTGCGTTCGGATTTGCGTGAGGGAGTGAGCGGGACGGGGATTGGACTGACGATTTCACGTGAGTTGGCTGGCCTTTTGGGAGGCAGTCTGTTTGTCGATGCAACCTACCGTGATGGATCCCGTTTTGTTCTCAGCCTGCCGATTACACCCTCTGCGAAGACTCTCGATTCCTAAAACCCACCCCTGCCCCCCCAAAAAACGCCATGAAAATGATGATTGCCGAAGATGATGACCACACGCGTGAAGCGCTGAGTGAGGTTCTGACGATGGAAGGCTTCGATGTGGTCCCTGCCGCAGACGGACAGCAGGCGTATGATTTTTTCCGTGAACAGAGGCCGGATTTTGTGTGCTTGGATGTGATGATGCCGGGCTTGAATGGTTATGAGGTGTGCAAGCGGATTCGCCGATTGGATGAGGATGTGCCGATTCTGTTTTTGACGGCGAAGGCGGAGGAGATCGACGCGGTTTTAGGTCTGGAGCTGGGGGCGGACGACTACATGACGAAGCCTTTTGGGGTGAAGGAGATCATTGCGCGGATTCGGGCGATTTTGCGACGGACGGCGGCGCGGTCAGTGAAGCCGAATGAGGTGGACGAGTATATGATGGATGATTTGCGGATCGTGCAAAGTGAGTTGCGGGCGTATCGTGGCAATCATGAGATTCCGCTGAGTCCGAGGGATGCGAAGGTGCTGCGGCTGTTGTTTGAGCGCAAAGGCAAGGTGGTGGATCGCAACACGCTGGCGGATGAGGTCTGGGGGGTGGATTACTTTCCGGAGAGTCGGGCGTTGGACCAGCACATTTCGCAGTTAAGGAAGCGGGTCGAGGCGGACACGGCACGGCCGAGGATCATTCGGACGGTGCACGGGGCGGGGTATCGGTTTGACGGGTAGGGGCCCGTTTGCGGTTCGCGGTTAGGCGGCGGGGGTGGCTTGGAAGCGCTTGATGAGGGAGCCGTAGGCGACGTAGGCGAAGCCGCCGAGGAAGAGGAAGAGGAAGGGGAGGCTCATCCACTGGCCGCGGTGGATGGCGAGGGCGACGAGGCCGGTGAAGTAGAGGGCGACGGCGGCTTCGAGCCACATGGAGAGGGATTTGCCGGCTTTGTAGCGGGGTTTTTTGATGGCGCCGTTGGAGGCGCGGTTTTCCTCGCCGAATTTGGGGGTGCGGACGAAGTCGCTTTCCTGATTGAAGAGGGCTTCGAGGACGGCTTTGCCATTGTTGATGGACATGCCGATGCCAAGGGCGAGGAGGGCGGGGAGGTAGGGGATGGCTTTGACCCAACCCCAGCGGGTTTGGGCCCCTTGAGCGGCGAGGTAGAAGACGATGACGGAGAGAGAGGCGAAGACGAAGACGGGGAGGTCAACGAAGACGGCTTTTTGCCAGGAGCCACCGAAGGTGAAGGTGGCGGGGTACATCAACACGAGGACGCAGAGGGTGAGGAGGTAGGCGAAGTTGGAGGTGAGGTGGGCGGTGGCTTCGATTTTGTGGCCGAGAGGGGCGCCGCTGCGCCAGATTTCAGCGAGGATTTTTTTGCAGACCTGGATGGAGCCTTTGGTCCAGCGATGCTGCTGGGATTTGAAGCTGTCCATGTCTGGCGGGAGTTCGGCGGGGACGACGACGTCTTTGAGGTAGACGAAGCGCCAGCCTTTGAGCTGGGCGCGGTAGGAGAGGTCGAGGTCTTCGGTGAGGGTGTCGTGCTGCCAGCCGCCGGCTTCGGTGATGGCTTGGCGGCGCCAGATGCCGGCGGTGCCGTTGAAGTTGAGGTAGTAGCCGTGGCGGCTGCGGGCGGATTGTTCGAGGACGAGGTGGCCGTCGAGGAAGAGGGCTTGGAGTTTGGTGAGGAGTGAGAAGTCGCGGTTGAGGTGGCCCCAGCGGGCTTGGACCATGCCGACGGTGGGGTCGGTGAAGTGGTGGATGAGTTGGTGGAGGTAGTCGGGTCCGGGGAGGAAGTCGGCGTCGAAGATGCAGATGAAGTCGCCGGTGGCTTGGGGCATGGCGGCGTCGAGGGCGCCAGCTTTGAAGCCGGTGCGGTCGGTGCGGTGGTGGTGGGTGATGTCGTGGCCCTGGGCGCGGAGTTCGGCGCAGAGGCGGGCGCAGTCGGCGGCGGTTTCGTCGGTGGAGTCGTCGAGGACCTGGATTTGGAGGCGGTCGCGAGGGTAATCGAGGGCGGTGACGGCGTGGAGGAGGCGGTCGACCATGAGTGCCTCATTGAAGAGGGGGAGTTGGACGGTGACTTTGGGGAGGTCTTCGAAGCGGGAGAGTTCCTTGGCTTCGTGCTGGCGGTG
This sequence comes from Verrucomicrobiaceae bacterium, assembly GCA_947440575.1. Lineage (GTDB taxonomy): Bacteria > Verrucomicrobiota > Verrucomicrobiia > Verrucomicrobiales > Verrucomicrobiaceae > JAGRPD01. Next base: position 8,334 of record CANETF010000084.1, on the reverse strand, counting down.
GTGCCAGTAGTGCCAGAGGATTTTAATCCGGTGCGCCCCAAATGCCGACAAGCCCGCGAAAACGAGGGCGTAGCAGATCATCCAAATTAGTGAGTTCCACTCGATCATAAGGGAGTATTCCCGGAAAGAGCGGGAATGAATCGCCGCCAGCCGACAGTCGTCAAGCAGCAAATTAGGTGCCAGAATCCAGGAAAACAAGCCGATTCACGGTTTTTCGGGGTGTGGCGGGTCACGAGGCGGCTGGGGTTAGGGACTCGGTGATGAAGTATTCGTTGCCTTCGGTGTCGCGGATTTGGCCGAGGAGGAGGGGCTCTCCGGGGCGGATGGTGGGGAAGGTGAGGATGCGGCCGCCGGCTTTTTCGATGCGGCGCGCGGCGTCGATGACACTTTCGAACTGGAGGCTGAGGGAGGAGGGCTGGGGAGAGCCGTCGTGGCCGCCGTGGAGGGCGATGACGGCATCGCCCAAGGCGAGTTCGCTCCACCAGTCGGTGATGAGGCGTGGTTCGAGGTCAAACACATCCCGGTAGAAGGCGACGGCGCGATTCATGTCGGCGGCGGCGAGGATGTGTTTGATGACGAGGGGTCTCATGGGAGAGGGAACCGATAGATTGGACTGAGAGAATCGGCCAGAGGTAATCTTTCTTTCTGTCGGCGGTTCTTTTTGGGGAGGGGCGAGCGGTTTTCGGGTTTTCGGTGGAGGGATTTGGGATTGGGGCTTGAAGTGGGGTGGTGGTGGCTCATGGTGGGGAGCCGGGATGTCCGGTGAAGACGTAATTGATCCCTGATGAACACGAAGATTTCTGCCTACGCCCATCCTGAAGTGCTTGTGGATGCGGATTGGTTGTTGGAGCATTTGAATGACCCGAATGTGCGGGTGGTGGAGAGCAACGAGGACTTGCTGCTTTATGACATGGGGCACATTCCGGGGGCGGTGCACATTGACTGGCGGCGGGATTTGAATGACCAGACGGTGAGGGATTACGTGGGGCCGGAGGGGTTTGCGGCGTTGTGCGAGCGGAACGGGATCGGGCCGGAGACGACGGTGGTGTTTTACGGGGACAAGAGCAACTGGTGGGCGTGCTATGCGTTCTGGGTGTTTCAGCTTTTTGGGCACAGCAACGCGAAGGTGCTCGATGGTGGGCGGGACAAGTGGGAGGAGGAGGGGCGGCCTTTGACACGCGAGGTGGTGGCCTATCCGGCGGTGACGTATCCGGTGCCGGCGGAGAGGAATGACGCGGCGCATCGGGCGTATTATCAGCAGGCTTTGGAGCACATGCAGGCTGGGAAGAAGATGGTGGATGTGCGGAGTCCGAAGGAGTTTAGCGGGGAGACGACGCACATGCCGGAGTATCCGCAGGAGGGGGTGCTGCGTGGGGGGCATATTCCAGGGGCGAAGAGCTGCCCTTGGGCGCGCGCGGCGAATACGGACAAGACGTTCAAGACGAGGGAGGAGTTGGAGGCGATTTATGCCGGGGAGTTGGGGTTGGGGGTGGAGGATGACATTGTGGCGTATTGCCGAATTGGGGAACGGAGCAGTCACACGTGGTTTGTGCTGAAGTATTTGCTGGGGTACAAGCAGGTGCGGAATTACGACGGGAGCTGGACGGAGTGGGGCAACATGGTGCGGTCGCCGATTGAGAAGAGCTTCTGATTTCAGCGCCATGGCCTATCCAGCACCTTTGCAGGAATTGATCGATCTGTTTGAGTATCTGCCGGAGGCGGAGCGTCGGGAGAGTTTGATCAATTATGCGGATGCGTCGAAGAGTTGCGGGCCGAAGGAGGGGGAGGTGTTTGATTTGGAGGATGTGAGGAAGGATGAGGAGTGCACGGACACGGTGGGGGTGTTTTTGAGGGCGGAAGAAGGGGACCGGGCGCATTTTGCGATTGAGTTGGGGCCGAAGGTGCAGACGCTAACGAAGGCGATGACGGCGATTTTGTGCCGGAGTTTGAACGGGGCACCGATGAAGGAGGTGCTGGAGGTGCCTGCGGACTTTGTGCCGCGGATTATCGGGGCGGAGCTGGTGCGGCTGAGGAGTCAGACGGTGTATTATGTGCTGTCGCGGATGAAGACTGCGGTGAAGATGCTGCTGGATCGGCGACGGGCGGCTGAGGGGGGGTGAGCGAAGAAGAAAGAAACGGCAGGGTCTGTGAGAGACCCTGCCGTTGGTGGGGAGTGATGGTTGTTGGGAGAGGGGGACTAGAAGCGGAAGCTGACGTCGAAGGTGAAGCGGTCATCGAAAAGGCCGGTGGGTTCGACGACGGCTTTTTCATAGGCGACGCCGAGGTCGACGTTTTTCATGACGCGGAAGCGGAGACCGGCACCGACGGTGGCTTGGGTGACGCCGGCGGAGTTGGAGCTGCCGAAGTTGAAGAAGTCGTAACCTTCGGTGTTGAGGGGGATGTTGTTGCCGCTATCGACGACGGTCCAGCCGTTGGCGAAGACAAAGGGGATGAACCAGTTGCAGAAGAAGTAGTCGACCTGGAGGGAGTAGTGGAAGGAGGAGCTTTGGGTGGCGCCGTCGTTGGGAAGGCGGAAGCCAGCGTTACCGGTGATGTGGAGGTCGCCGAAGCCTTTGGCAGCGGAGAGGAAGAAGTTCCACTCGCCATTGCCGCGGCCATGGAAGATGTCTTTGTCGCCCGATGGGATGATGAATCCGATGCCGGGGGTGAGGATGAACTGGTTGGCTTCGTCGTCGATGAGGGCGTATTTGACGCCGAATCCGAGGTCTGCCCAGCCGCCGAAGCTTTCGCCGAAGTCGGGTTTGACTTCGATGTAGCCGCCTTGGTTCATGAAGACGCCGAGGCGGTCGGTGATAGCGTAGCGAACCTGGACGCCGGCGGCGTGGGCGACGCCGGGGCCGGTGATGAAGCTGCTGTCGATGTTATGGAGTGCGTAAACGGGGCGGATTTCGGTGCGGATGACGGGATCCTCGAAGTTCACGAAGTTGGCGACGGGAGAGATGGTGTGCTCTTTCCAGCTGGCGGCCTCGATGGGGGCCGTGGGGGTAGATTTGGCGAGAGGGGAGCTGGTGCCCGCCTGGAGGGCGGGGGAGAGGAGAGTCAGGATCAGGGGAAACCCGGACTTGAGGAGGGTGATGGGAGAGATGATTTTCATGGCTGTATGGGTGAGCCATTGAAATTATATTAAACACAATAAATTGTAAAGAGAAAATATTCGGACCTGCGGATTGTCTAGCTTTCAGAGGTAGCGTTGGGTTGGGAAAGGAGAGGGAGTGCAAGTACCTCGGGATGAAGAGGTTAGGGGCGAGAGACGGGGGCGGTCATGAAAATGCTCGGGTGATCGAATTCGCAATTATCAGAGGTGCGTTGCAAAAATATTAACAAGACTAGATATTTTTTTTGCATTTTCTTTCAGGAATGCGTATAATCAGCCAGTTGGGCCTTAGGGCGGGCCAAAAACCTGATTGCAAGCCGCCTTCCTTTCATTAATCTCCCGTTTTTGTATCGCAGTTTTGATAAGTATAGCTCAAATGATCCGGCCGTCCCTGTGCTGGCTGTAACTCCATCCCATTCCTTTTGAACTCCCTATGATCTCCGAACTTCAGCAGCATTCCATGGTTGATCTTGATCGGTCAGCGATTTTATCGGGTTTTCAGCAATCGTTGGAGGCGATGATTCGCCGGGGAGGGCCGATGCCGCAGGAGTATGGGGAGTTGAACCGGGCGATCAGGCGGTTGGCGGACGAGGTGCGGGTGGGGAATGTGGCGGCACAGGAGGTGAAGAGTCTGGTGCGGTCGGCGACAGAGAGCTATTTTCGGGGAACGATGCAGGCGGAGTCGGTTTTGAAGAAGCATGGGTACAGTGGTGATTTTGAGATCATTGATGACATTTACCGGATGCGAATTTCGCCGGAGCCGGAGTTGCGGCGGTGGGATTTGTTTTTTCATGCGCAGCCAGCGCCGTGCGCGGTGAGGAACCGGAAGGCGTATTTTCATCAGCTGCTGCGGGATTTGACGGTGCGTCAGCCTGGGAAGTCGCTGCGGGTGTTGAACATTGCGAGCGGGCCGGCGCGGGATTTGAGGGAGTGGTTTGATGCGAATCCGGAATCGGAGATTCGGTTTGATTGCATCGAGCTGGATCCGACGGCGATTGCGCATGCGACGGCGGTTTGTGCGGCGTATGGGGATCGGATCACGTTTCACCATCAGAATGCGCTGAAGTTTGTGCCGGCGGAGAAGTATGATCTGATTTGGTCGGCGGGGTTGTTTGATTACCTGACGGATCGTTTGTTTACCCGGGTGGTGAGGTCTTTGATGCCGTTTGTGAAGGCGGGTGGCGAGGTGGTGGTGGGGAATTTTTCAGAGTTTAATGCGAGTCGGGACTATATGGAGTTGATGGGGGACTGGTATTTGGAGCACCGGAGTGAGGCGAGGTTGAGGGAGTTGGCGGAGAAGGCTGGGGCGAAAACGGAGAAGGTGGATGTGAGATGGGAGCCGGAGGGGGTGAATTTGTTTGTGCACGTCGCGGTTTGATGACCGTGGATGAGGGCGGGTAAAGTTTGGCTTTCATTCGATGGGGTCACTTGCCATGATCTGCGGCCATGAATGCCAGCGAGAATCCGTATGTTGTGACGAATGATAAGGTGCTTGAGCCGCCTGTGCACTGGTGGGAGAGGCTGAAGTTTTTGGGGCCGGGGCTGATTTTGACGGCGTCGATCGTGGGCAGTGGGGAGTTGATCACGACGACATTGCTGGGGGCGCAGGCGGGGTTTGTTTGTTTTTGGGTGATTATTGTGAGCTGTCTGGTGAAGGTGGCGGTGCAGGTGGAGTTCGGGAAGAATGCGATTTACACGGGGCGGTCGACGATGCTGGCGCTGAATGGGTTGCCGGGGCCGAAGTTCGGGAAGGCGAATTGGTCGATCTGGCTGTGGCTGGTGCTGATGCTGCCGAAGATGCTGCAGGTGGGGGGAATCGTGGGAAGTGTGGCGATGGTATGCAAAGAGGTGTGGCCGGAGATGGTGACGACGTGGATGGTGTGGCCGGTGGCGGTGACGGCGTCGGTGCTGGTGTGGAAGGGGGGCTACAGTTTGATCGAGCGGGTGTGTGTGGTTTTGATCTGCCTTTTCACGCTGTTCACGGTGGCGTCGCTGGTGTCGGTGCAATTCACGACGTATGCGTTTTCATGGGCGGAGGTGAGGAGTGGGCTGACGTTCACGCTGCCGCCGGCGGCGATGATGGTGGCGCTGGGGGCGTTTGGGATCACGGGGATCGGGGGGGACGAGATCATGGCCTACAATTATTGGTTGATTGAAAAAGGCTATGCGAGTCACACGGGGCCGAGACAGGATAGCGAGGCGTGGCGGCGGCGTGCGGCGGGATGGATGCGGGTGATGCAGTGGGACGCGATGGTGTCGATGTGTGTTTACACGCTGGTGACGGTGGTGTTTTACCTGCTGGGGGCGGCGGTTTTGAATCGGCAGGGGTTGGTGCCGAAGAGTGAGGAGTTGATCAAGACGCTGTCGTTCATGTACACCGAGTCGCTGGGGGCGTGGGCGAGCGGGGTGTTTTTGGCGGGGGCGTTCGTGGTGCTGTATTCGACGGTGATTGCGGCGCTGGCGGCTTGGACGCGGATGTTTTCGGATGCGTTTGCGCAGATTGGGTTGTTGGATTTTCGCAATGCGGCGCAGAGGAACCGGCTGATTACGATTTTGGCGTTTGTGTTGCCGATGTGCTGGGTGGTGGCGTTTTTGTTTTACCAAGACCCGGCTTTTATGGTGGTGGTCGGAGGGTTGGTGACGGTGGTGATCCTCTTTATCGTGGCGTTTGCGGCGGCGTGGTTTCGCTACAAGGAGCTGCCGCCGGAGTTCAAGCCCGGGAAGCTCTATGATGCGTGGCTGTGGCTAAGCATCATCGCGATCAGCGCGGTGGGGCTTTACGCTGGGGCGAAGGCCTTTGGGGTGATTTGAGGCCGCCTGTTACTGGGCGTAGTGGCCGCGGTGGGGCTGGCACATCCAGTTCCAGGCGGATTGGATGTGGGCGTGGGGGTCTTTGTGCTGGGCTTCCCAGCCGAGGACGGCTTTGGCTTTGGCGGGGTTGCAGATGAGTTCGGGGGGGTCGCCGGCGCGGCGGGGGCCGTAGCTGACGGGGACGGTTTTGCCGGTGACTTTTTCGGCGGTGGCGATGATTTCTTTGACGGAGAAGCCGCGGCCGGTGCCGAGGTTGACGGCGGTGCTTTCGCCGCCGTTGCGGAGGTGGGTGAGGGCGAGGGCGTGGGCGGCGGCGAGGTCGTTGACGTGGATGTAGTCGCGGATGCAGGTGCCGTCGGGGGTGGCGTAGTCGGTGCCGAAGACGGTGATGGCGTCGATGTCACCGCGGATGGCCATGAGGATGCGGGGGATGAGGTGGGTTTCGGGGTCGTGGTCCTCGCCGATGTGGCCGTCGAGGTCGCAGCCGCTGGCGTTGAAGTAGCGGAGGAAGACGGACTGGAGGCCGAAGGCGGTTTCGCAGTCGCGGAGGACGCGTTCGAGCATGAGTTTGCTGGCGCCGTAGGGGTTGACGGGGTTTTGCGGGTGGGACTCGTCCATGGGCATGAAGACGGGGTTACCGTAGGTGGCGCAGGTGGAGGAGAAGATGAAGCGTTTGCAGGCGTGTTTCTGCATGGCGTCGAGGAGGGTGAGGGGGCCGGCGACGTTGTTGCGGTAGTATTTGAGGGGGTCTTCGACGGATTCGCCGACGTAGCAGTAGGCGGCGAAGTGGAGGACGGCTTCGGGTTGGTGCTGGGTGAAGACTTGGTCGAGGAGGGCGGCGTCGTTGAGGTCGCCCTGGACGAAGGTGATGCGGTCGTGGGGGAGGGCGTCGAGGTGGCCGTAGACGAGGTTGTCGAGGACGACGATGGATTCACCGAGGCTGAGGAGGTGCTGGACGGTGTGGGAGCCGATGTAGCCGGCGCCGCCGGTGACGAGGAGAGGGGGACGTGACATGAGAGGGGAGAGGGGGTGGGTGAGGAGGATAAGTAGCTTGTTTTGAGAGGGGAGGGAGTGGAAAATTGAGGGAGGATGCAATTTGTTGTGGTGGTGACTTGACCGGGGGGGAAGGCGTGGGCAAAGCTTCCGGCCTGAATTTCAAACCCGATAACCTGATTTGTTTATGAGCCGGAAGATTCGTTATGGTATGATTGGCGGAGGTCGTGGTGCCTTCATTGGTGGTGTGCACCGCATTGCGGCGGCGATTGATCAGCAGACGGAGCTGGTGTGCGGGGCGTTTTCGTCCAATCCGCAGAAGTCGAAGGACAGCGGGGCGGATTTGTTTTTGCCGGCGGAGCGGTGTTACGGGACGTTTGAGGAGATGATCCGGGCGGAAGCGGCGTTGCCGGCGGACAAGCGGATGGATTTTGTGTCGATTGTGACGCCGAATCACATGCATTTTCCGGCGGCGAAGCTGGCGCTGGAGAGTGGGTTTCATGTGTTGTCCGACAAGCCGGCGACGTTTAATCTGGCGCAAGCGAAGGAGTTGGCGGGGATTGTGAAGGCGACGGGGAAACTTTACGGGGTAACGTACAATTACACGGGTTATCCGATGATTCGGCAGGCGCGGCAGATGATTGAGCAGGGGAAGTTGGGTGAGTTGCGGAAGGTGGTGGTGGAGTATCCGCAGGGGTGGCTGGCGACGATGCTAGAGAACACGGGGCAGAAGCAGGCGTCCTGGCGGGTGGATCCGGCGATTTGCGGGGCGGCGGGGTGCATGGGGGACATTGGGACGCATGCGATCAATTTGGCGGAGTATGTGACGGGCTTGCACATCAAGGAGTTGGCGGCGGATTTGACGATCTTCCTGGGCAAAGAGGGCCGTCGCCTGGAGGATGATGGCAATGTGCTGCTGCGCTTCACGAATGGTGCGAAGGGGGTGCTGCACTCGAGCCAGATCAGTGTGGGCTGTGAGAACAACCTGAGTTTGCGGGTTTATGGTGAGCTGGGTGGGATTGAGTGGAGCCAGCTTGATCCGAATACGATGATTGTCACCTGGCTGGACCAGCCGAAGCAGGTTTACCGGACGAGCATGGGGTATATGGGGAGCGCGGCGGCGGCGGCGACGCGCACGCCGGCGGGGCATCCGGAGGGATATTTGGAGGGTTTTGCGAATATTTACCGGAACTTTGTGAATCACATTCGCGCGGTGGAGGCGGGGACGGCTCCGAATCCGTTGGACATGGATTATCCGACGATTGAGGAGGGGGTGGCCGGGATGGCGTTCATTGAGGCGGTGGTGGCGTCTTCGGCGAACAATGCGGCGTGGACGCCGTTGGATTTCACGCCGAGTCCGCGGGCGAAGTATGGGGATGCGACCATGAATTCGGATCGGGGTGGGTTGGGGTAGT
>CANETF010000083.1 GCA_947440575.1 Verrucomicrobiaceae bacterium | reverse complement strand
GTGACGATGGTGGAGATGGCGCCGAATCTTTTGCCGGTGGAAGACACCGAGGTTAGCCAAGCTTTGGAAAAGTCCTTCAAGAAGCAGGGCATCCGCTTTTTAACCAACACCAAGACGACCGCCGCCAGCACGGACGGCAGCAAGGTCAGCATTACGGTGGAAGGCGCGGCCAATGAGACAATCGAGGCGGAGGTCTGCCTCGTTGCCATCGGGGTGAAGCCCGTGATGCCGGGCGGCGTTGAGTTCAAGCTGACTGAGCGCGGCTGGCTGCACACCGATGATCGTTATCAGACCAGCGTCCCGGGAATCTATGCGGCCGGCGACATCATCGGGCCACCGTGGCTCGCACACGTGGCGAGCTATGAGGCGATCCAGTGCATCGAAGGTCTCTACACCAAGCACAAGCCGAAGAAGGTCGGTGTGTTCCCCGGCTGCACCTACTGCCACCCGCAGGTGGCCAGCATTGGCCTCACCGAACGCGCGGCGAAGGAGAAAGGCCTCAAGTTCAAGGTCGGCAAGTTCCCCTATGTGGCGAGCGGCAAGGCTTTAGCGGCAGCGGAGCCTGATGGTTTCGTCAAGATTCTCTACGGCGAACCGCACGGCGAGATCCTCGGCGCGCACATCATCGGCAGCGAAAGCACCGAGATGATCGCGGAGATCGGTCTAGCCATGAATCTCGAAGCCACCTGGGACGAGATTGAAGCCACCATCCACGCGCATCCGACGCTGAGCGAGATGATCAAAGAGGCCACCGAGGTGGCCAAGGGGCATCCGATTCACGTTTGAGGTTGAAGTGAATCATGAAGGCGATCACCTGGCACTTGATTGTGGTGGTGATCGCTTTTTTTGGTGAGTCTGCTGCAGATTGGAGACCCGGCCAAGCCTTCGCTTTCTTCTGAGCCATGCCGCGTAAGGTCCGTCAACTGATAATCGAATTGGTCCGGGCGGATTTCGTCTTGGACCGCCAACGGGGATCCCATCGGCAGTTCAAACAACGCGACTAGCCAGGCGTGGTGACTTTGAGCGGCAATGAAGGTGATGATGCCCATCGATACCAAGAGAAGCAAGTCGCTCAGGCGATTGCAGAAAGTCGAAAGAAGTGATTTAGTACCGCCATGAAGATCGCAGATCGTTATCACCGCTTTGTCCGCTGGTCCGAGGAAGACCAGCTCTACATTGGCTACTGCCCGGATCTTTATTTTGGCGGGGTTTGCCATGGAGAAAAGGAGGAGGCGGTCTATTCCGAACTCTGTGGCCACATCCGGGAGGAAATTGAGCATCGGCAAACACGCGAAGACGCCCTGCCTGAACCGGCCGTTCGCGTCACTCGGGGTTGAGATGGTGGCCATTTGATTGGAATGCCATGAACGCTTCCTGGTCTCCACTCGACACCTTTCGTGAAGCATCCCAAACATTACTTGGACGGTTGGCGTCTTGCTTCCTCGCTTGTAGCTTGGGAGCGGCAGTCGGCTATGGAATCGATCTACTAGGGGATGGGTTTGATGGATTCGATTTCAGGATGCTGCTGATGCTGATGTCAGTCGTTCCTCTGGCCGTGATGAGTTTGCTCTACAATTGGGGCCTGATCATTTATCCACTATGCTTACTGGTGACATTCGCTTATGTCCGGCTGGAACTCTCTCCATGGTACTTGCTGATTCCGTTTGGCTTGGTGACGTATGATGTTGTAACACTGGGACAGGGAATGCGGTGACCCTTAATACCGCCGCACCACTTGATCTTCCGGCGGGCGGGTGTCGTCTTTTTCGGGGTAGTCGAGAGTGTAGTGCAGGCCACGACTTTCGTGGCGGCGGATGGCGCACTCGACGATCAATGAGGCGGTCTCGACGAGGTTGCGCAGTTCCAGGAGCTCGCTGGTGATGCGGAAGTTCCAGTAAAACTCCTGCACCTCCCGTTTCAAATTTCGGAGGCGGGCGGCGGCGCGTTGCAGACGTTTCGTCGTCCGCACGATGGAGACGTAGTCCCACATGAGGCGGCGGATTTCATCCCAGTTGTGGTAGATCACGACGAGCTCGTCATTGTCCTCGGCATCGCCGGTCTGCCAGGGTGGCACTTCGATAGGTAGCGCTTCCTCGCGGCCCATGGGCAATTTGCGCAGCAGGTGATTGACGGCGCGGTGGGAGAGAACGACGCACTCGAGCAGGGAATTGCTTGCGAGGCGGTTGGCCCCATGCAGGCCGGTGCAACCGACCTCGCCCACAGCACAGAGACCGCGGATGCGAGTGGCGCCATTGATGTCAGTCTGCACACCACCACATTGATAATGCGCGGCAGGCACCACGGGGATGGGGTCCTTGGTGATGTCGATATCGACCTCCAGCAAGTTTTTGTAAATGGTGGGGAAGTGGGCGGTGACGAAGTCGGCGGGCTTGTGACTGATGTCGAGGTAGACACAGGGGCCACCAGTGCGTTTGATTTCATGGTCGATCGCGCGGGCGACGACGTCACGCGGGGCCAGTGAGCCACGCGGGTCGTACTTGTGCATGAATTCGTTGCCTTCTTTATCAACGAGTCGGGCCCCTTCGCCACGCATGGCTTCGGTGATCAGGAAGGAACGTCGCTCGGGGTGATAAAGGCAGGTGGGATGGAATTGGATGAACTCCATGTTGGCCACACTGGCTCCCGCTCGCCAGGCCATGGCCACGCCGTCCCCGGTGGCGACTCGGGGGTTGGTGGTGTAAAGATACACGCGACCGCTGCCGCCCGTCGCTAAGATGACCCGATCCGAGCGCAAGGTGACGACCGTGTCGTCTGACTCACGCAATACGTAGAGTCCCAACACGCGATCTTCGGAGACATATCCCAATTTGGAAGTGGTGATGAGGTCAATGGCGAAGTGATTCTCCAATAAGGTGATGTTCGGTTCTGCCCGGACGGCGGCGAGGAGCTTTTCAGAGATCTCACGCCCCGTGGCGTCAGCGGCATGCAACACACGGCGCTGGGAATGACCGCCTTCGCGTGTGAGATCAAATTCCAAGTGCCCATCCTTGGCTTCTTTCTGGTCAAAGTGGACGCCCCAATTCACGAGTTCATCAATGCGCTCAGGCCCCTCAGTGACGATGGTGCGGACGGCCGCTTCATTGCAGAGTCCGGCACCCGCAATCAGGGTGTCCTGGACGTGCTGCTCGATGCTATCTTCGTCACTGGTGACGCAGGCAATTCCGCCTTGAGCCCAATTCGAGTTCGAATCCAGTGCACCACGTTTAGTGACGACGGCAACAGTTCCGTATCGCGAGGCATGAAGCGCTGCCGAAAGACCGCCGGCACCGCTGCCGACAATGATGAAATCAAATCGTGTCATCTTCATGTTACGTGTGTCGTCACTCTGTCACGCAATCAATAAAGGCGCAATGTGGGTATCGGGCAGCTTCATTTGGGAACGAGTTCAATGTTATCGATCAATCTGGCACCACCAAAAAACACCGCGATCGCGATGAGATGATGTTCATTCACCGGGAGCACTGCTTTTTCTTCAAGCGTTGAGGCATCCACTAGGCCAATATAGTCCACCCGCCCAAGAGGTGCATGGGTCGCGAGGTGATCGGCGACGAGGTGGTGCAAATGAGATGCTGCGGTGCTGCCCATGTGCCAGGCCGCCTGGGCTTTTTGCAAAGCGGCGCGAAGAGCTGGGGCCTGGGCTCGCTCTTCGGGAGTGAGATAGCGGTTTCGGGAACTCATGGCCAGACCATCGGCTTCGCGAACGGTTTCCATACCATGAAGGGTCACCGGAATATCGAGATCGCGCACCATTCGACGAATGATGGCCAACTGTTGGAAGTCTTTTTTGCCAAAGACTGCGGCGTCGGGTTGAACGAGGTTGAAGAGCTTGGCCACCACCGTGCAGACACCATCAAAGTGTCTGGGTCGGCTGGCGCCACAGAGAACTTTGGACAGTGATTGTTCGATGATTTGAATGCTCCGATCAGCTTGGTAAATCTCACCATTCGAAGGCGCAAAAACGAGATCCGCCCCAGCCTCTCGACAACCGGCAACATCGGATTCCAGTGTGCGTGGATAGCGATCCAGGTCCTCTCCCGGGCCGAATTGCAGCGGATTCACGAAGATGCTCACCGCTACCTGGACCGATTCGCCAGCGAGGTGCCTAGCTTCACGCACGAGGTCGAGATGCCCCTGGTGAAGGGCCCCCATGGTGGGAACAAGCACAACAGGGGCCGTTGCCATTCGCCGCCAATGACGAAGTTCAGATACAGTGTGCAGGAGCGTCATGTCAGGATTTCAAGTCACGCGAGTCAAAGATGCCAAATCCGATGAGAAAAAAGGTAAGGTTCATGGCTCCCAGCACACAGAAACTGCGAATGATCACCGGCCATGCTGGCTCCTCAGCGAGCACGCGACCGGCGGCTTGCATGTGATGAGTGAAGAGCAGATGCTTGTAGTCCTCCATGAAACCCATATTGCGCAGAATGAAGTCGATCAGCATATAGGAAAGCGCGCCAATCGTAGCCGCCGCCGGTTTGATAGGCATGCAAGAGAGCATGAAGCCAATGCTGGTAACGGTGATCATCGAAAAGGACAGTGAGAGCGAGGCCGCGACGTACTTGCCCATGCCCGTCTGCCAGTCGTAAAAGGCGGCGATGCCAAGTTCGGGCACGAACGCAAAAAACCCCCCTCCCCAGCCGGTGACAGCAAGCCCCATCAAGAAAGCGCTCCAGGCGATGAACTGAACCAACAGCACCGTGTAGGCCACACAAGTCAGGTATTTCACCAACAGAAGCCGGAAGCGACTGATGGGACGCGCCAAGAGCATGCGCATGTGGCCATCTTCATTTTCTTTGGCGACGATGTCGCCTGAGACCAACGTCATGTAGATGCCCCCCAACAAAAAAACGGAAGCCATGAACAAGATCAGCGCCAGCGTCGGGGCTGAGTAATACTCGTCAAACACCTGCCCCTGCCGAGTGATGAGCGTTTTAAAATGGGTCGCGCCCTTGATCTGAACCAGTGCGAGCACCGCTGCTTCGAGGGCGAGAAAGGCACCGAACCCCAAGTAGGTGCGTTTACGGGCGAGCAGCTTCAAGCACTCGGCACGCCATTGTTGAAAGAAGAGAAACATGGATGGTTTGGAGATGTTCAACGGCGGCGCAAGCCGAGGTAAAGCTCTTCGAGGGATTGTTTGTGTGGCTGCCAACTTTCGACTCTGACGTTACCCTCAACGAGCGCCCGCAGGACAGTGTGGCCTTCCATCGGGGGCGGTAACTCGACAATGCCCTCACGGTCCATTTTCAGTTCCAGGCGAGCACAAACGACCCGCCCCTCCTGAAGGTCGGGTGACACAAGTTGGAAACGCACTTTGTTTTCTCCACGTCCTGGCACGATGCCCTCATAAACCTTTTTTCCCTCGCGCAGGATCACGCAACGATCACACATCTGTTCGACCTCACCTAATAGATGAGAGTTCAGAAGGATGGTCATGCCAAACTCATCACGCAGACGCAGGATGAACTCGCGAAACTCAGTGATGCCCTCGGGATCGAGTCCATCGGTCGGCTCATCGAGGAGCAGACACTTCGGCTGCGGCAAAAGCGCCTGGGCAAGAGCCAAACGCTGTCTCATACCGTGACTGTAGGTGCCTGTTTTTGCATCAATGCGGTCATGCAAGTGCACCAGCTTCACGATGCGCCGTGCCTCCGCCTCGTCCCAGTAGCCGGAAAGGCTGCATAAAGCCTTCAAGTTCTGCCAGCCGGTGAGGTAGTCATAAAAAGCGGCAGCTTCGTAAATGGCTCCGATTTGTCGCAGCGCCGCTGCTCTCTGGGTCTGCACCGAATAGCCGCCAATACTCACCTGGCCCTTATCCGTGTGAACCATGCCGAGCATGATGCCCATCACCGTGCTCTTACCCGCTCCGTTGTGCCCCAACAAACCCACAATCTCTCCCGCCTGGACCGAAAAGCCGACGTCGTCGAGTGCCAGCTTGCCTGCCTTCCACTGTTTGGTGAGATGTTGGATTTCGAGTAGCGCCATGCGAAGTTGGTGTCTGTGATTCTAGCGCCTGAACCCCTGAAGAAAGGCCTGCATGTTTTCAAGCATCTGGGCCATCTCCAACTTCTTGGCGGGCTTGGCATCCCGATATTGCATCTCCAGGCCGAATCCAATCATATCGTCGAACTCACCCTCAACGCTGCCCTTCGGGCTGGCGGGATCCGTTGGAGGCGTGTCCCCGGAGTTCTTCGGTTTGTCGCCCCGACTGCCGGTCTCGCGCCGAAGACGAGCGGTGATGCCCTTGCGGGTCTCGGGTGACATTTGTTCCAAAATAGTGATCACTTTTTTGAGGTGATGTTCAACCGTTCCATCAGCGTAGCGATGCTGCTCGGGCTCAGAAAGAGAATCAAAAAACGTGCGCACCACGGTCTCTCCTTCTTCGCGAAGATCACGGCGCTGGGAGAAATCGAGCAGGTTTTGACTGGCAATGACGCGTTCCAAGTAGGCGGAACGCAGGTTATCATTGAGGTTGGGGTTTTCCTGCCAGGGCGCACCCTGCATCAACCCCATGACCTTTTCAGGGTCGGAAACCTGATCCTCCGTCGACCACATCACCACCGCAACGGCGGTCCAAGTGCACGCCACGAAAATCAATACGAGGGTCCAAGTTCGGTTGAGGGTCATGCCGGTAAGTGTCCATCCTCTACGGCTACCCGTAGCGATGCAAAACAAAAAATGGCGGTTGCCCTTTCACCTGCTGTGCCCCTACAATGGAGGCACTATGGCCAATTTGAACAAAGTCATGCTGATCGGGAATCTCACCCGCGACCCAGAAGTGCGTTATACCCCCAAAGGCACCGCCGTGGCGGACATCGGCCTTGCGATCAATCGCTACTTCCAAAACGACAACGGCGAGCGTCAGGAGGAAACCACTTTTGTCGATGTGACCTTGTGGGGAAAACAAGCGGAGCTTGCCCAGCAATACCTTGGCAAAGGGCGCCCAGTCTACATTGAAGGTCGCCTTCAGCTCGACTCCTGGCAGGACAAAGACGGCCAGAAGCGGAATAAATTGAAGATCGTCTGCGAAAACATGCAGTTCTTGGGCAGCCGCGACGGTGGCAGCTCAGGCGGTGGCGGCGGTCAACGTGACGAAGAAGAGGGCGGCGGTGGTTACAATCGCCCACAACGTCAATCTGGCGGGGGTGGCTACGGCGGCAATCGCGGTGGGGGCGGAGGCGGCAACAGCGGAGGTTCTTCCCGTCCAGCACCCGCCCAACGTCCAGCTCCAAAAGACGATGATTTCGGTGATGGACCCATCACCGACGGTCTCGACGAAGACGACATTCCATTTTAAGATCGATCAAGCTCTCACCGCCCAGCGCAGTTTGGCACTTGAGGCTCGCGGGTTCGCTTGAATCTCCTTTCGAGAAGCTCGTATGACCTCACTGGCGATTCGGCTGTAGGATCCGTTTTGCAGTCCTTCCTGGAAGGCGGCCTTGACTCGGCGATCCTCACCCGAGTGGAAGGTCATGATGGCGACACGCCCTCCTGATCGGACAGCTTGGGGGACGCATCGCAGAAACGATTCCAGGACACCAAATTCATCATTGACCGCAATGCGCAGCGCCTGAAACACGCGGCGAACGGAAAGCTCGCGCTCTTCCTCCGAGACATGCTTCGGAAGGGCGCCACGAACCGCTTCTGCCAAAGCCTTCGTGGTGCCGAGTCCGCCAGCCTCAGCTTTGGCTTGGAGATGCCGTGCCAAGGCTCCCGCAAATGGCTCGTCAGCATTTTCGATGAGCAGAGACTCGAGCTTCTTCACATCAAACCGTCGCAGCAACTCCATCGCCGATTGACCCTTCTGCGGGTTCATACGCATATCCAGGGGGCCGGAAAGCTTGAAGCTGAAACCCCGCGCAGGGTTATCGATCTGCATGGACGAAACACCTAGGTCCGCTAGAACGAAATCAGCTCCGTCGTGCCAGCCAATCGCTCTGACGGCATCCACGATCCCCGCAAAATTCGCTCTCCGTGAAACAAACGCATCTTCGCCATAGCCCATTTGACGAAGCCGTTCGGTGGTCTTTGGCAGCTCTATCGGATCTTGGTCCATACCCAAAAGACACCCACCCGGCTGGAGTCCCTCCAGCAGCCGTGACGCATGCCCGCCATACCCAAGCGTGGCATCAACTCCACGTTCTCCTGGCTGTGGGGCCAGCACTGTGAGGATCTCTTCGACCATGATCGGAACATGCTGCCCCGCTGGTGTCTTCCCACTGGCTCGGACTTTGGCAATGGTTTCCGAGTGTTTTTCCGGATCCAACTCTTTGTACTTTTGCTCAAACCTCCGCGGGTGCGTGCCACGGTAGCGAGCGCGGCGCGGCGGGCGCGGGGCAGGGGATTCGTCGGCCATCACAGTTCGTTGTACTTGGCGTTTGAGCCGCGAGCTTTTTCGACCGGATAACGTATTTCGTTGCGCGCAAGCTTTGCCAGCATCGCGTCCTCCAATGAAATGCCCAGATTGTGAGCTAGCTCAAACAGGAGGATGGCGACATCGGCGATTTCGTTTTCGATCTCAGGCTTCTTAGCCTTTGCGATCTCCTCCGCTTGTTCGGGAGACTTCCATACGAAGGGTTGCATCAGTTCTCCCGCTTCCGCCGCAATGGCGACTACGAGGTCTTTCGGATTGTGAAAAATCATCCATTCCCTGGCGTCGCGAAACGCGCAAATTCGTGCGGTGATCTCATCAATGCTCATATCAGCAAAGATGGGACCCGTATCGCAAACGAGCAAGCGAACGATTCAGGTTTGGCTAGGAGACCTTGGGCTCCCATCCTTCTCGATAACTCCGAGACCACAATGCTCTCGCAGCTTCGTTATCACCGCTGATCTTCTTCGTCGCCGCATCGAACAAAACCGTGCTCTGGGTGCGCCAGGCTATGTTGCCCAAATGACAGAGCAGGGTGCTTTTTTGCCCTTCCTCAATCTCGGAATTGAGCGACGAACCGCTGCGGATGGCATCGACAAAATTCTGAAAATGTGCCACATCGATGGTCGTGCCCTTCTTGGTCTCAATCTCGACACCCTTGAGGTCATACAAGGTGTAGTCGTCCCGGCTACCAATGACGAGGCTACCGCCTTCTCCGTAGATCGTCACAAACGGACTTTTGTCTTGCGGACGCGGGTGGCAGGAACTGCCATCCCAAAGTGCCCCGCTATTGCCGAAATCATAGGCGGCGATGATGGTATCTGGCGTCTCCTGGGCATCATCGAAGTGGTAGCGGCCCCCATTGCAGGTCACCTTAACCGGATAATCAGCACCGAGCCCCCAACGAACAAGGTCCAGTCCGTGCGGACCATTGTTGGCAAGTTCCCCGCCACCCCAGTGCCAGAGCCAATGCCAGTCGTAGTGAAGATACTTGGACACATCATCTCGAAGCGGCGCGGGCCCTTGCCAGAGATCCAGATCAACCTGCGCGGCGGGTTTCTGATCGCCCTTGCCTATGGCAGTCCGCTTGTTGTTGTAGAATGAACGCGCAAACGTTCGCTTGCCAATAACGCCTTCCTCCAACCGCTGCATGGCCTCACGTACCATCGCGTAGCTCCGCCGTTGATTGCCCATTTGTACTCGGCGGTCATGCTTGCGTGCTGCCTCGACCATCAGTTCGGCCTCGCGCGGGTTGTGGCTGCCCGGTTTTTCAACGTAAACATGCTTGCCCGCATTGCAGGCCAGGATGGTTGCGGGAGCGTGCCAGTGATTGGGCAATGCGAATGACATCGCATCGACATTTTTGTCCTCCAAAATCTTCCTGAAGTCCGTCGCCGTCTTGGGTGCCTTGCCTGATTTATCCTGCACCATCGCCAGACCCTTCGACAAACGCGACTCATCGACCTCGCATAAGTAGGCAATCTCAACATTTTTTGTGTTTAGCAGGGCCGCTACGTGTCCCATGCCACGACCTAGTCCAACGACAGCGACTCTCACCCGATCATTTGCACCGTCGGCTGCACGAAGACGAGCGGTCGATGAAAAGGCCGTGCCAGCACTCAGCACGACCGATTTTTGAAGAAGTTGGCGTCGGTTCATCCCGTACCAATCGCATATCAGACGCAGCGTCTTGCATCGCTTCGACGATACAACACCTTGCGGGACAGCGTTTGCTTTGCTCCACTGCCTTTATCGCCATGCGCATCCCATCGTTTCTCCCAGTCCTCCTCCTGGCCGCCGGTCAGCTCTCAGCTCAAACGCCTGTTACAACACCGCTGTTCTGGCCTGACAAAAATGGACCAACGCTGAACGGTGCGGTCTCGGAGGCGGACGCCGCAAAACTCCCGGTGGAATGGAACGCGGCCTCCGGCAAAAACATCGTCTGGCGTCTTCCCTTGGAGAATGAAGGGCACTCCACCCCGGTCATTGGAGGAGACCTGATCTGGTTTACCTCCGCCACCAAGGATGGCAAAAAGCAATGGGTGCACGGGGTGAACCGTCACACAGGCAAGATGGTTCACGACATCCTGCTTTTTGAAAACGCCAACCCCGAGGAACTCGGTAATCCCCTCAACAACTACGCCGCTCCGTCCTGCGTGTTGGACGAGAACTCAGTCTATGCCCACTTTGGCACCTACGGCACAGCCCGCCTCAACGCCGCTACGGGCGAAAAAATCTGGGAGCGTCGCGACATCAACGCACGCCACTTCCGCGGCCCAGGTTCTTCGCCACTGCTCTATGAAAATCTGATCGTCCTGACCTTTGACGGCATCGACCAGCAATATGTCACCGCACTGGAAAAAGACACTGGCAAGACGGTCTGGAAAACCGCACGCACCACTGACTATGGAGATCTTGATGCCGAAGGCAAACCCACCCGCGACGGCGACATGCGCAAGGCCTACCACACGCCTATTGTCTTCAACATCGCCGGCTCTCCCCAACTCATTTCAGTCGGCTCCCGTTCCGCCTTTGGCTACGATCCAGCCACAGGCAAAGAACTCTGGAACGTTCCCCACGGCGGCTTCAATGCGGCAGTGCGACCCATGCAACTGGGCGATATGATCTTCATCAATACGGGAGCCGAACGCGCCCACCTTCTCGGCATCCGAACCGATGCAAACATGAAAGGCAACATCGCCGCGACGCATACGGTTTGGAATCACGAAAAACGGAACTCCAGTGAGGCTTGCGCAGTCATTCGAGACGGAAAAATCTTCCAAATCACCCGCGGAGGAATCCTCACCGTCATCAATGCAAAGACCGGCGCCGAAGTGGCCGAAGGTCGTCTCGCTGGACAGCACCTGCCTTCACCCATCCTCTCAGGCGACAAACTCTACTTCAGCAACGACCGTGGCATCACCTTTATCGTTAGCGCAGACGAAAAGCTGCAAACCCTGCATGAAAACGAAATCGGCGAGCCCTTCAGCGCCGGACCCGCTGTCGCCGAGGGTTCGCTTTACTTGCGCAGCAAGGCCGCACTTTATCGCATCGAGACGAAATAAATCGGCACCAAAGAACAGCAAGCGAGAGGCCTTGCAGAACCAATGATAGAGTAGTTCCACCTTCAACTGATCGCGGATTTACGCCGTTCTCTTCCTCGATGCTCTTGTGCCGTTGCCCAGCGACGGAGTGGTCTAAGTGCTTTAGGCCGCACCCAAAACACCCTTCACATACTTCATCGAGCCTGCGAAACACTGATGCACATAAGCCATGGCCTTTTTCACCTTCGCTTGGGCAGCGGGATAATCCGCATCAATCGCGAACAATGTCTCCGCCATCTTTTCGACAGGTGTCTCGTCCATCTCCAGCAGCCATTCGGGCAGGCCGATGTCTTGAAACATCCAGCACTTCGGTGAATGAAACTCCGAGTAGGTGTGAATGATCGGCGTGCCGTTCGCCAGTGCGATGATAGGCGAATGCGGCTCGTGGCAAACGATGGTGTGCGCCCTGGCAAAGACAGAAGCAGCCTCATCCGCGTTCCAGAAGTATTCCAGATTTACGACATGCTTCTGAATCTCCGGTGGCAATGGATCATGAATGAGCCGCTTGTTGTGTCCCATCTCCTTGATCGTCTCCGGCGCGATGAGTACCTTTTGCCCCGTCTTTTTTACCCAAAGTGTCACTAGTTCGCGATACTTAGCCGCACGGCGCTCGTCATCGGCCATTTGCTCTGGCGTCGGATGCAGTGGATTGAGCTTCGGTGTGCGCGTGTCATCCACGCCAGGCAGTTTGGCAGTGTTAGTGCGCAATTGGATGGTGATGAACTTCCGGTCTTCCAGGCCGAGCTTCTTCATCGTGGCGAGTCCGCGCACGTCATCGCGCACATCAATGCCGAAGCAGCCATCCGGACCAAATTGAAGCGCGACAGCCTTGATGCCCGCATCTTGGAGAATCTTCAGCGTCTTCGTCTCACGCGTGTAGATGAAAGAGGCTCCATTGAGTAAGGCGATGCGCTCCTCCGCGCCTTCGCCTTCGACCATGCTTGGGAAATAAGACTGTCCGAACAAACCGTACGGCTTGCCAACCTTCTGACAAAATTGCATGAACGTGATGTCCTGCCCCATGCCGGAGTTTCGAATGAAGAAGTCGCATGCTTTGACCGCCTCCTGAAGCTTGCGATCACCTTCCCCGTCTTTGAAAAGATTGCCCTGCAAAATCTCCACCTTCGGAAAACGTGCCTTGATCATCGCCGTGACGCGTTCGTCCAGTTTCATCGCCCATAGCACGATTTTTACCTCCGGCAGATGCTCCTCAATCACCCGCAACGTTCCCGGCGTGTGACCAATATCGCCAATGTTCACCGTGTCCCAGGCCGACTGCAGGACAATAGTCTTTGGCTTGCCATCAGCGGCAAAAACAGAACCACCAAGAGCGGCAGTAAGAGATGTGATAAAGTAACGGCGGGTATTCATGATGGGTAGGTCCAGGCAAAAGGCAGGATCTCTGCGCGATTGGACATAAATGGTGTTTTTCTTCAACCATTCAGGCCCCAGCGACGATGCAAAAAGCGCTCCCACGGCGAAAAGAGAACCTTGTCCGCGAGCAAGCCAATGACCACGATGACAATCATGACCGCAGCCACTTGGTCCATCGCATTCAACTCGCGGCCAAAGTGAAGCAGATGCCCAAGACCATACCCCGTGAGCAGTGTCACGTAAATCTCCGCTGCCATCAACGAACGCCAAGCAAACGCCCAACCCTGTTTCATACCACTGATCACATAAGGCATCGAAGCCGGTAGGATCACGTGACGCAGCGTATGAAACCCGGAGCTGCCCATCGTAAGGGCTGCTCGCGTGTAAATCGGTGGCAGATTGCGCACACCATTGTCCACGCTGATCAAAACGGACCATAGGGTTCCCATAATCACGACAAAAAGCATGGCACTCTCGGTTTGCCCGAACCAGATCAAAGCCAGCGGCACCCAGCAGACACTCGGCAAGGTTTGCAAACCCAGCGCCAGAACTCCGAGTGTGTCGTTCAGCGTCTGGCTGCGCGCCGTCATCAAACCCAGTGGCAAGCCGATCAGACACCCTATCAGATACCCGGCCAAGAGACGTTTTATAGTCACCCACGAGGCGCTGAGGAGACTGCCATCCTGTAGCGCAACTCCCATATACTCTCCGACCGCGCCTGGCCCCGGCAGCAACACAGGCGACCAGATGCCTGTCTTCACCAGCAGATGCCAAATGAGAATTAGTGACGCAAAAAAAGTGAGCGCGATAAAGAAGCGTTTCATGATGGTCTATTCGGCTGACTGAACACGGGTGTGACCTTTGAGTGCGCGAGTGATTTCACCCGCAAGTCCTGCCAACGCAGGATCGTTGATGTCCCGGGGACGCGGCAGATCCACCACGAATTGCTCACGGATACGACCTGGATTGGGAGAGAAAAGAATCACCCGGTTTCCCAGACACACAGCCTCCCGCACATTGTGAGTGACAAACAGAACCGTGCGTTGGCGCGCCTCATTGATGCGTTGAATGTCAGCATACAACTGCTCCCGCGTCATGGCATCCAGAGCGGCGAATGGTTCGTCCATGAGCAAGACACGCGGATTCGGGGCCAATGCCCTGGCCAACGCCACACGCTGGCGCATCCCCCCTGAAAGCTCGTGGATGCTCGCGCGCATCACGCGCTCCAATCCAACCAGTTTGAGATAATAATGGGCCACTTCCGCACGCTCCTTGTCATTAAGGCCCGGCTTGAGTTTGAGCCCGAACATCACATTGCCAAGCACATCCAACCAAGGAAACAGCGCATGCTCTTGAAACATCACCATCCGTTCAGAACCAGGCCCCGTGACGCGCTTCCCATCCATCATCACCGACCCAGTATCTGGTGCCTCAAGCCCGGCCACCAAGTTCAGCAGGGTCGATTTTCCACACCCGCTGGGTCCCACCAAACAAACGAATTCGCCCTCATCAACCGTGAGCGTCGCCGACTCCAGTGCCAGAACTTTGCCGCGTTTGGAAGTAAAGGATTTGGACACACCATCAATGTGTAGTTTAGCAGGTGGGGCGTTGAGTTCGTCTTGCATCAAAAAAAGAAACTGGGGTTCAGAGTGAAGCGGTAGGTTGCTTCCAATACAGTTTGTCCAAAGGCGGGGCCGAACGCAGAAACCCAGCCGCTTGAGCGTCCGCCAAGAGTTTGCGCATCGCTGCCGGATCGACCTCGTCGGTCAGCTTCACACGTCGCAACGCGCGGTCCAAAAGCTCAAGACTGGGAGCTTTGGTGGTCAACGCTTCCAACTCCAGCCGCATGAGTTCTTTGGCCTCATCCTCATGCGAACGAATCCAAACCGTCAAATCTTGATGTGCTCTCACCAATCGACCAGCGAGAGCCGCATGCCTCTCAACAAAACCCGCCCGGCACGCCAACAAGGTCACAGGAGTCTGGGCATCTTCCAAAAACACTTTGGCGTTCTGTTCCATCTCCAATCGACTCGCCCAAGGCTCAGTAGTCCAAACAGCATCCAGTTCGCCCTTCGCAAACAAGGCCAATTGATCTGCATTCTTCGTTGGAATGACATACACCTCATGCTCCGTCATCGAAACGACAAAACCGCGCTCTCGCAACCAGGCTCGCACCTGCACATCCTGCGTGTTACCCAACTGCGGCGTGGCCAACTTTTTGCCGCGAAAATCAGCAGCCTCTGCAATGCCCGAACCATCACGCACCAGCAAAGCAGCGCCCCCATTCGCAGCTCCCGAAAGCACCCGCATCTCACGCCCTTCACTGCGCACAAACGCATTGATCAAAGGACTTGGCCCCATGTAGGCAGCATCCAAGGATCGGGCAAAAAACGCCTCCGCCACACTCGGTCCGGCATTGTAAACAAACCAACGAACCTCCATTCCCAATCGCTCCTCAAACCAGCCCTTCCCTTGCCTCGTCATCTGATGGGCAACCAAAGCTTGGACATGCGTCAAATTCGGAAAATGCCCCAAGCGCAACACACCCTCCATCTCCCCACTCGACGGACGGCAAGCGGGCAATGCAGTAGCAAGGGTTAAAAAGCGACGGCGATTCATGACGAAATTCAAAAGGCGTTCACCGTGACTTCCAGATACGCAAAGTCTGTGTCGCCAGGTCGAATCGTGTTGCGCACAAAGTCGCCTGGGAAAAAATGCGCGTACCCCAGAATCACCTCCATCTTCGAAGTGGCCTGCCAGCGGAAACGAATATCAAACTCATGCCCAACAAAGCGCCCATTGCGTCCCGTCGGATTCCGCAAGGAGTCCAAAAGATAGCGATCCGTCGCACTATCTAGCCAATACCAACTGTGTCCGAGATCAAACCTGAACCTCTCATGCGGTGTCATCTCCAACCGCAACTTGGGAGTGCGGATGTTTTCAAACACAATGTAGTCGTTCGCTGACCAGGGTCGGGCAAATCCAAAGAATCGCTCAAAGCGATTGTCCTTGCCATCATTAGCATCCGCATCGCCCGTGGCCTGACCATAAAAAACACTGAGCCGAGGCTTCCAAGGAAGCTCCCAGCGATAACCCACTTCAGCAGTCGTCGCCCACGCCGCTACATCAAGCGAGCCGTTGTGCCCGAACTGGTAGATGCCATCCAAATCAAAATCAAAACCCGAATCGCCCAACCGTCCATACGCCCGCACTCCCGGCGAATGCACCGCCCGCCCACCCGTCACCTGGGAGTCCGTAAACGCCAAATAAAACGGTTCCAACGTCACCACGTCAGACCAACCACGCCAATGCCCAATCGCAGCCCAAACCCACTGGCCCTCCACAGGTCGATCCCACTCATAAAGCAGCCGCTGCAGGGGCTGCACCGCAAGCAAATCCACACTCCACTCATTCGCCTCTTGTCCCACCGCCGCCTGAAAACCAAGAAACGTGTTCGCCGTGTTGCGCCATTGGTTGTTCCCCAGAAGACGCCGGTCGAGAAACTCAAAGTTATGAATCCCGTACCGCAAACTAACAGGCCGCTTATTCCCCAGCGCATCCTGGCCGAACAAATCATCAAAGTACAACTCCGCATAAAGCCGAATCACCTCGAATTCATTGATGTCCCGATTGTCCTTCCCAAAATTTCCGTTGTAGCGCCGGGAGTCCTGCATCTCGAAAGCAAACCGAAAGGGATCCAGCAGATCATGGACGCCCAAATAAAACCGTGTGCGATGCAACAGCGGCTCGTCCAATCCAGCGATCGGTCGCCGAATATCGTCATCGCGATACTCATATCGAAAGCGATAATCCAGTCCAATGTCCAACCAGTTCCACGGCGAAATCGCATCCCAGCCAGTGTCACCCGCCGCTCGCGCATACTTCGGCGGATCCGGGTCTCGCCGCGTGCTGTAGCTATCAGCCTCACGATAGTAACTCTTCCTCTCACCCGGGGTCGTGATTCGGTCGACAGACGAAACCGGTTCGCCACCCCAGGAAAGAACCTGAGTCACTGCCAGAAACAAAAGCGTGATTCGCTGGAAGAACATGCGGGTGAAGGAAAAACGGTAGGGTCCAAGACTGTCCCCTGCAGAAGCACAGGTCAAAGGTTCGCCGCGTAAGCTTGCAACTGCCGATACTCATTCAGCATCCGTTTGACCGCCGCCACAGTGGCTTCAACCTGCTGCGC
>CANETF010000082.1 GCA_947440575.1 Verrucomicrobiaceae bacterium | reverse complement strand
CGAGCGACTGAAAGACTCTACTGAAACCCGGCGGGAACCAACCCGCACGGAAAGGGTTGACCACCCACCGGAAGCGAGCCTTGGTCGGCGTCCAGAAATGGCGTCTTCAAGCGTAGGCAGCAGGTCGTAAAGCCGTGTGATTGAGCCTCGAAATGCTTATTGATGGGGGAGCCTTCGTGTTAGGAATAGCGGGGGCAATACCGAAACGCCGCAATGGTCTGGCGTGGAGGTCCGCCCGGGGTCTGAGAGCAGGGCAGAGCGACAAATAGGGTTTCCAGGGAAGCTGGGAGAGTCTCCTGTTTCCACGACATCAGCCGGATTTGGACCACCCCGGCTCAACAAGGTCCCGGATCATTGGCGTGCTTCTCGCCAGTGGTTGCCAAGAAAAAAAAGAAGCAAGCGTGGTATCAGACGCCGAGCGGAATGCGAAGGCGCGAGAGATGGACAGAGGCAGTCTTAGTATCTTCATAGTAGCGATTGAAAGCAGGGAAACCATCCCGAGGAAGCCTGTGAGTAGCAAAGGAGGATACCGGGGTTGTGGACCCGTTGTCGGAAACACCAATTGAAACACAGAGATCATGAAAAGCGTGTCAACCAGAAGACAACGGATAGTATTGGCGGCGCAGAAGTTTCGGCAGGAGCCGTTGACTGCGTTGAGCCACCATATGGACCTGAACTGGATGTGCGAAGCCTACCGTCAAGTGCGCAAGAACGCGGCGACGGGAATCGACGGTCAGACAGTCGCCCAATACGGTGAGAACCTCGTGGAGAATCTACGGGACCTGCAAACGCGGGCCAAGAGCGGCAGCTACCAAGCTCCGCCGGTCAAGCGTGCGTATGTCCCGAAGAACGAGAAGGAAGATCGACCCATCGGCATACCGACCACGGAGGACAAGATCCTTCAGCGGGCGGTGTCGATGATCCTGGAGCCGATCTATGAGCAGGAGTTCCTGCCCTTTTCGTTCGGGTTCCGACCGGGGCGATCGCAACATCAGGCGCTGGAATACCTGAGAGAACAGTGCTTTGCTCAGAAAGTGCAATGGATTCTTGAGGTGGATTTGCGCAAGTTTTTCGACACTGTCGATCATCGGGAGATGCGGGAACTTTTGAGCCGTCGGGTGCAGGATGGAGTGATAAACCGTTTGATCGGCAAATGGCTGAAGGCGGGCGTGTGGGAGAAAGGGGAGGTGAGTTACCCGGAGGAAGGCACACCCCAAGGCGGGGTGATCTCACCACTGCTCAGTAACATCTATCTGCATGAGGTGTTGGACAAATGGTTCGTGGAATCCGTCCAGCCCGCGTGTCAGGGGAGAACCTTCATGGTGCGATATGCCGATGACTTTGTCATGGGTTTCGAGCGCTTGGAGGATGTTCATAAAGTCCAGCGGGTGATCGCGAAGCGGTTTGCTCGTTACGGGCTGAAGATCAATACTGAGAAAACGCGGCTGGTGCGCTTCGGGCGGCCATCGCGGGTTGGAGGGTGTTCCGGCGATCAACCGGAGACTTTCGACTTTCTTGGCTTCACCCATTACTGGGGGAGGTCACAGAAGGGCAATCAGGTGGTGATGAAGAAAACCGCGGCGGGACGCTTCCGACGGACGCTGCAAGCGATCAAGGAATGGGGGATGGATCACCGTCACCTGTCCATGAAGGAGCAGCAGCGCAAGCTCAACGAGAAGCTGCGTGGTCATGACGGCTACTACGGCGTCACTGGCAATATCCGCATGCTGTCACGGCTGCGGTATGAAGTGGCGAAGTTGTGGCGTAGGTGGCTACAGCGGCGCAATCGCAGCAGCAGTCCGAACTGGGAACGGTTCCAAGGCATGCTGAATGTCTTCCCCTTAATTCCTGCTCGTATCGTTCACTCCAAAATGCAATGAAACCACAACCCCGAGGAACCGGATGCGTTAATTGCGCTCGTCCGGATCAGTGGGGGGCGTCGTCCGGCCTTCGGCCGGGCGGCCCTATCCCGGAAGCAGACAAACATAGCAATAATGCCTCCCGCCCCCACTTTCGTCCGCAATCAGGGCCTCGATATCCTTCGAGGCATCGCCATCCTGCTAGTGTTGATCAACCACGTGGAGCCCTCCGTGCTGCCAGGTCTGCCGGAACTCAGCGGCGCAGCGGGTGCCGTTTACTGGCGGCTGCGCAGCCTGGGCTGGTCTGGGGTCGACATGTTTTTCGTGCTCAGTGGCTTTCTGATTTCCGGCCTGCTCTTCAAGGAGTTGGAGCGCACCGGCAGCCTAGCCCTGGGCCGCTTCTGGGGGCGGCGTGCGTTCAAGATCATTCCCTCCTACGTGGTGCTGTTGGCGGTGCTGGCATGGACGGGCACTACCGACTGGCTGGACACGACCTCGCTGGCCACCTCGGTCACCTCACTGCTTCAGCACGGCTTGTTCTTGCAAAATTACCTGGAGCACAACGCGAACGGCCCGACCTGGAGCTTGGCGGTGGAGGAGCATTTTTATCTGCTGCTGCCCGGATTGCTGCTGCTCCTTTCACGGTCGGCCACTCCCGCGCAGTTCGAGCGCCGCGTGCTGACCGCCGGGCTGGTCGTGATGTTTGTCGTGCTCGTCGCCCGCTGCTATCATACTTGGCAGTCTGGAGTGCACAGCGAGGACTACCGCTTGAGCCACTACCGTATCGACAGCCTGCTCCTTGGCGTGCTGGTGCAACTGATGGCCCGGAGCGAACACGGACTCGCGCGGATCATTGTGTCTCATCCGTGGTGGGCGTTGGCCGCCGCCTCCGTACTCATCGCGCCCAGCTTAGTCATGGGAAGGTCACATCCCGTCATGTTCTCGATTGGTTTCACCGGGCTCGGCCTTGGGTATGCGCTCGTCCTGCTGGTGTTTTCTCAAGGGTTCGACTTTCGCCACCCCGGCCTGCTGGGGCGCATCCTGGCTCGGATCGGCACTTGGTCCTACAACATCTACCTCTGGAATTTCTTCCTCGCCGCCCTGCCGCTCGGCGCCTACGCCCTCGCGCAGGGCTGGCTGGCCTCGAGCCTCTCGGATCCAGTGTCGGAGGTGCTCGCCCGAGGCGCACTCTTCATCGGAGTCTCCATCGCCGTCGGGGCCGCCTTCACCTGGTTGGTAGAGAACCCATTCCTCTGGCTGCGCGATGCTCTGCTACCCGCGAGCCGCCGCACCACAAGCCCCACCCCCCCGGTGCCAGCCGCCGCAACTGCCAATGGGTAAAGCTTTGCGGGCGAGCGCAGTTCTATCCGGAGCCTGCACCTGATATCTTCGTGAGCGTGTGGTCAGCTTCTCATGATCGCGCGCTGAGGGAAGGTGACGGAACATCAGTCCAGCCTCACATCACAAAAACAATGCCAGGCATTTTTAATTTGCCTCTGTTTCCGCGCTGGCTATCCTTGTCCCATGAAAACATCGCAAATCTCTGTTCAAGAGTCCCCTGGAGAGCTTGATCCTCTCCTTGGCATCAACGCCAAAACCAGTTGGTATCCGGCGGCGCGGGGCGGATGGTCGGGAGGTCGAAAGCGCATCCTCGGACCCAAGGCCTTAGAAGCCAACTACTACCACGTGATGTCACGCACCTGTGGCGGAGATGTCTTCTTCGATGATACCGAGAAGGAAGCGCTGCGCCGGGTCCTCTGGCGCGTGGCAGAATTCTGCGGGGTGCAGGTGCTCACTTACTGCGTGATGGGCAATCACTTTCATGTACTTGCCTGTGTGCCACATCGGGAAAGCTGGATGGCCCGCTTCGAGGGGCCGGAAGGGGAGCGCCGCCTTCTTGGCCACCTGCGCAGCCTCTACAGCAAAGCGTATGTCGAACAGTTGGAGGCTGAGTTCCGCGAGTGGCGGCGCATCGGGAACGACGTCGCCGTGCAAAAGAAGCTGGAAAGCTTCAAGCGGCGCTTCTGCGACCTCTCCCGCTTCGTCAAAGAAGTCAAAGAACGCTTCAGTCGCTGGTACAACAAGCGCCACGAGCGCAGAGGCACGCTGTGGATGGACCGCTTTAAGAGTGTGCTCATCGAGGGCAATGTTGGCAAGAGAGGCGAGCGCGACTTAAACCGCGTTGACATGGTGCGGACCATGGCGGCTTACATTGATCTGAACCCCGTTAGGGCGGGCTTGGTGCGGGATGCGGCAGACTACCCCTGGTGTGGTTATGGGGAGGCAAAGGCGGGCATACGCAAGGCACAACGAGGCATCTGCAGGGTAGTGGAAAAGCCTGTGGATGGTTGGGAGACCAGCCACGTGGCTGACGCTTATGCAGGACTACTCGGCAGCAGCCAAGAAACCAGTAAAGGGCCAACCAGGAAAAACCCGACCCAATCCAAACCCAAGCCAACCCGAGAGGGCTTGCAGGCGCGCTCCACGGACGGTGAGACTCTGCGAATAGCGGAACTGGTGCGGCAGCGCGTGCGATTGTTCAGCGAGGCGATGGTGCTAGGATCCAAGGCTTTCGTGGACGAAGTTTTTCAAATCGAACGATCCAAGTTTGGACCGAAGCGGAAGGTAGGTGCCAGGCGAGTGAGCGAATGCGAGGGTGCGCTCTACACAATGAAGCGTGTGCTGCGTCGGGATGAATGACGCAGATCGAAGCGGCGGCTAAGGGCTGCTAAAGCATGGCACTTGAGGTCCTGCGGCGAGTGCCAAAACAGTGGCTTTTAGATGTATTCGGCCCAAAGGCTCACGCCGCTCAGCCGAACCAGCAGCCTCTTTGATACGATACCTAGCCGATTCAGCGCCAAAGCAAGCATGGGTAACCCACTTGCCCTCTGACTCTTTTGGCCTACCCGTCTCAAATGGAGCCCTTGCCAACCCTTAGCCAAATCGAATCGGCGAAGGCACTCATCCGTCCCTCGATCCGTGAGACCCCCACCTATCGCTGGCCCTTGCTCGAGGCGGGACTCGGATGTGAATTGTGGCTGAAACACGAAAACCACACCCCCGTCGGCGCCTTCAAGATTCGGGGAGGCCTTGTCTACCTGGATGAACTGACGCGCCAGCAGCCCGACGTCCCTGGAGTCATCGCCGCCACCACCGGCAATCATGGCCAGTCCATCGCCTTTGCCGCCAAATCCCACGGCCTCCGCGCGGTCATTGTCGTTCCTCACGGCAACAATCCCGAAAAAAACCACGCCATGCGCTCCCTCGGAGCGGAGTTGATTGAGCACGGCCGCGAATTTCAAGACGCCTTGGAGTTCTCACGGGAACTCGCCGCTCAAGAGGGCCTTCACGCCGTGCCCTCCTTTCACCCCTGGCTCGTTCGTGGTGTGGCGACTTATGGCATGGAATTGTTTCGATCCGTCGCCAATCTCGACGCCGTCTTCGTTCCCATTGGCCTGGGCTCTGGGTTCTGTGGCGTCGTCGCCGCCCGCGAGGCCCTCGGTCTGAAAACAAAAATCATCGGCGTGGTGTCCGAACACGCGCCAGCCTACGCTTTGTCCTTTCAGCAACGCCATTGGATCGAGCAGCCAAGCACTACCCAAATCGCGGAAGGCGTTGCCTGCAAAACTCCAAACCCCGACGCGCTGGCTCAAGTCATGACCTATGCCCATGAAATCGTCACCGTGAATGACGACGAAACCCTGTTGGCCATGCGTGAGATCCTCCAGGCAACCCACAATGTCGCCGAAGGCGCCGGCGCCCTCGCTTACGCCGCCCTCAAAAAGCAACGAGCTCAGTGGCAGAACCAACGGGTCGCCTGCGTGCTCTCCGGAGGCAATGCCAGCATGGAGCTGCTCCAGCGCTCCATGACTGCCTAATCACTCCGCCAGCAACTTCGCCACCGTCTCCTCAAGTTCACCACGCGCATTGGTGCTCACGACCATCCCCTTCTTGTTCACCAGCCACATCGCCGGGATCGAACTGATGCCATACTTCGTCGAAATCTCGTTCTGCCAGCCTTTGCCATCAAAATACTGCGGCCACTCCATGCCCTTCTCTTTCACAAACGCCATCAGCTTCTCTTTGTCCTGGTCCAAAGAAATCCCGACGATCTCAAATCCCTTGGGATGCAGCTCCTGATAGGCCTTGATCACGTTCGGCAACTCGGCCACACAGGGTCCGCACCAGGTCGCCCAAAAATCGATCAGCACCACCTTGCCCTTGAGGCTGTCCAGATCAAACGCCTTGCCGTCCACCGCCGTGAACTTCAGCTCCAGGGGTTTGTTTTTCAATTCCGCCTCGGCTTGCATGGACTTGACCTTTCCTTCAACCATCCGGTTCATCGGTTCAGCGGGGAAGTCCTTCAGGTGCGCCTCAGCCTGAGCGATCCAAGCGTCACTGTCGCCCCCCGATTTCTCAACCGCCTCCAAGGCCATCATCACTTTCATCAAACTGGCCTGCGACTTCGTGGTTGGCTTCGCGTCCTCAGCCTTGAGAATGTCGTCCAATGTCACCGTCGATTTTTGAGGAGCCGCAACGCCCGCCATCTCTCGTGCCCTTTCGACCATCACTTCAAAAAGCGCAGCATCCCAACGGGTCGGGTGCTTCGGTGCGACCTTCACCGCCATCGCATAAGCCGCATCAAAACTCGTCAGGCCCGACTTGAGCATCGTGATCGCCTCCTCGCGCGTGGTCGGCTTGGTCTTCGGATTCTTGATCTCTTCAACCGCGTCACTCACCTTTTGCCACTCCGCATCCCCCTCCAACGCCAACAACGATGAGGAAAAGGCAACGACCAGGGTCGTGACTCCGATAAAGAGAAGGCGGTGCGCGATCATCAGCCCATTTAGCCGATGCCGACCATCCAGCGCAAGGCAATACCTCAAGGCACCTTCGGTTTCACAGGTTGGCGACTGTTCGGGTCCACTGGATAATGAGCGTGATGATGCTCCAGCCCCGCCGTCAGCGCGGTCATCATCTCCTTCAGTTTCTGAGGTTCGCTGCCAGCCAAATCCGACTGCTCATAAGGATCAGCCTTCAAATGATACAATTGATAGTGACTTCCGTTCGAAACCTCGGTCGGAAAGTAATGATAGATCACCTTCCACTCCCCCTGCCGCAGCGCGGTGAAGTAATGGCTCCGGTGGGGAGCGTGCGGGTAATGCATGAGAAAGGTCTCGTCCCGGCTCGAATCGGGTTGGCCGGTGAGCAGCGTCTGCAATGGCTTGCCATCCACCACATGACCAGCCGGTGCCTTCACCTCCGTCAGTTCAAGCACCGTTGGAAACAGGTCTTGCACAGCCGCCTGCTGGCCTTGGATCGCACCAGCGGGAATCGGCAGCTTCTTTTGATGGGGATTCGAGGCATCAGGCTTAACCCAGGACGCAATAAAGGGCACTCTCATCCCGCCTTCATAGTGTGAGCCCTTCTTTCCCCGAAGAGGCGCTGCGCAGGCAACGGCATGCTCATGCCCCAGTGGCGCATCGCTGCCATTGTCTCCCAAAAACAGGATCAACGTATCGTCCGCCACTCCAAGCGCCTCCAGATGATCCATCAAATCTCCCAGTGACTTGTCCATGCCTTCGATGAGCGAGGCAAAAGCCTGCGCCTGCACTGGCTTGCCGCTGTCTTTGTAATTGTCTGCAAAACGAGGATCCGAATCAAAAGGGGAGTGCACCGCGTAATGCGCAAAGTTGAGGAAGAACGGCTGCCCGGCTTTGACCGATTCCGCTACGAGCGCTTTGGCTTCGAGCGTCAGGGCTTCAGTGAGGAAGATGTCCTGGCCATGATACTTGTCCATGCCTGTCACCGCATGACTTCCTGCCGCACCCTTCTTCTTCCCATTCTTCGCGCGATCAAAGTTCTGTTTCCCATAGTAACTCCCTGGTGCGCCGATCGAGCCACCCGCAATGTTCACATCAAACCCAAGGTTGCTTGGGTCGGCTTCTGCAAAGGCTCGTGGGGCGAAGTGCGCTTTGCCCACATGAAAGGTACGGTAGCCGTTCGCCTTCAACACACTCGGCAATGTCACATCACCCTTCTTGAGACCCTCCCAATTCCAGTCGGGTGGACCATTCGGACCCGCGTTGTTTTGATCCGGATTGATCCAGTTTGTCGTCCCATGTCGTGCCGCATTTTGACCTGTTTGAATCGCAATGCGTGTCGGTGAACAAACACTCATCGCACAAAATTGATTGAAGCGAATCCCGCGGGCGGCCAGACGCTCCATGTTCGGTGTTCGATAAAATTCGTTGAGCGCATGCTTCTTCGGAGCCCCTGATGCGTCTGTGAGAAAGGGCAACGAGGTATCCATCACGCCCATGTCATCGATCAGAACGATGACCACGTTGGGCCTCTGCTCATCAAGCGCAAAGCCTTGTAATGAAAGGCACAGAAGCAAACCGATAAGTGTGATGAAGCGAGTAGACATGGCTGACAATGGCAACGTCAAAAGCACCGCAAGATTTCATCAACGATGAAGATCATCACCACCCATAGCACCGCATGACGCACTCAATAGCCCTTCAAGTCATTCCAAAATGAGTCGCACGAGTACATCACTTTGCACTTGCGTCTTGTTGAAGAGGTTTATAAATCTGTGCTTCCAAACCCCACTAACAAAACACGATCAGAAAACATCACATCGGTCAACAACCAGGACCGAATCACAGTATGGCAAATAAATCCACCACAGGCGGTAACTCCACAGTCAAATACGTTTACAGTTTTGGCGCAGCAAAAGCAGATGGCAATGGCACCATGAAGGCCCTCCTCGGAGGCAAAGGTGCAAACCTTGCCGAGATGAGCCGCATCGGCCTCCCAGTGCCTCCAGGCTTCACCATCAGCACTGAGGTCTGCACCTACTACTACGCAAACAAGCGCACCTATCCCATCGAGCTTCAGCGGCAGATGGAACTTGGCGTCGCCAAGATGGAAAAAATCATGGGCTGCAAATTTGGCGACGCCAAAGGCATGCCCCTCCTCGTCGCTGTTCGCTCCGGCGCTCGCGACTCCATGCCAGGCATGATGGACACCATCCTCAACCTCGGCCTCAATGACGAGACCGTCCAGTCACTCGCCAAAGCCACCAACAACGAACGCTTCGCCTGGGACTGCTATCGCCGCTTCGTTCAAATGTACGGCGACGTTGTCCTCGGCGTGCAAAAGCGCGAAGGTGAAGACCATGAGCCTTTCGAAGTCGTCATCGAATCCTTCAAACACGAAGTTTATCACAAGGACATTGTCGATAGCGACCTGACCGCAGCCGACCAGATGGAACTGGTCAAGCGTTTCAAGGCCCTCGTCAAAGACCGCACCGGCAAGTCCTTCCCAAGCGACGTCTGGGACCAACTCCGCGGCGCTGCGAGCGCTGTGTTCGGTTCCTGGATGAACGATCGCGCGATCGTTTATCGCCGCAAATACAACATCCCCTCCGAGTGGGGCACCGCCGTCAACGTCCAGGCCATGGTCTACGGCAACACCGGCAATGACTCAGGATCCGGCGTCGCCTTCACCCGCAACCCGGCTAACGGCGTGGATGAATTCTACGGTGAGTTCCTCATCAACGCTCAAGGCGAAGACGTCGTCGCCGGCGTGCGCACCCCTGAGCCCGTGTTGCAACTCAAGAAAGAGATGCCCGGCCCTTACGCCGAATTGCTCAAAGTTCGCGCCACCCTGGAAAAACACTTCAAAGACGTTCAAGACGTCGAGTTCACCATCCAGCAGGGGAAACTGTTCATGCTTCAAACCCGGAATGGCAAGCGCACCGCCGCTGCCGCTCTGAAGTTCTCCATGGACATGGTCAAAGAGAAGCTCATCGATTGGGAAACCGCCATCTTGCGCAACCCTGCCGACCAGCTTGACCAACTCCTCGCCCCCATCTTCGACGTCGCTGATGTGAAGAAGGCGGTTGCCCTTGCGACCGGTCTGCCTGCGGGTCCTGGTGCAGCTTCCGGCAAGATCTACCTCAACGCCGATCGCGCTGCTGCTGCCGAAGGCCGCGGTGAAAAAGTGCTCCTCGTCCGCAACGA
Organism: Verrucomicrobiaceae bacterium; assembly: GCA_947440575.1. GTDB lineage: Bacteria > Verrucomicrobiota > Verrucomicrobiia > Verrucomicrobiales > Verrucomicrobiaceae > JAGRPD01. The sequence continues at coordinate 7,460 of CANETF010000082.1, read as the reverse complement.
AACCAGCCCCGAAGATCTTCGCGGCATGATCGCTGCTGAGGGCATCCTCACCGCCAAAGGCGGTGTGTCCTCTCACGCGGCTCTCGTCGCCCGTCAGATGGGCAAGGTTTGCATCTGCGGTGCCAGCGCATTGTCGATCGACTATGACAAGAAGACCGTCACGGTCGCCGGCCAAACCTTCAAAGAAGGGGACTACCTCTCCATTGATGGCACCAGCGGCACCGTCTACGGCGGCGAACTCAAAACCGCTCCTTCTGAAATCATCACCGGCATGATCCATGGCGACAAGCGCGCTCAAGCCACGGAGAAGTTCCAGAGCTTCCAGCAGCTCATGAAATGGTGCGGTAAAGCCTCCCGTCTCGACGTTCGCACAAACGCCGACACGCCAGAGCAAACCCGCCAAGCCATCGCCTTCGGTGCCGTCGGCATCGGCCTCACTCGCACCGAACACATGTTCTTCGAAGGAGACCGCATCGACGCCATGCGCGAAATGATTCTCGCCGACAACCTCGCCGACCGCAAAAAGGCCCTCGGCAAACTCCTGCCTTATCAGCGCGAAGACTTCGCCGGCATCTTTGAAGAACTCAAAGGTCTGCCTGCAACCATCCGCTTGCTCGATCCACCATTGCACGAGTTCCTCCCTCAAACGGTCGAACAGCAAAAGGACCTCGCCAAGAAACTCGGCATGACGGCAGAGAAAATCGCCCATCGCGTCGAAGCTCTTCATGAGATGAATCCCATGCTGGGCCACCGTGGCTGCCGCCTCGGCATCGCCTATCCTGAGATCACTGAAATGCAGGCGCGCGCCATCTTTGAAGCCGCCGCTCTCGTCACCAAGAAGAAGATCAAGGTGAAGCCTGAAGTGATGATTCCTCTCGTTGGTTTCAAGAAGGAGCTAGACCTTCAGACAGAAATCGTGCATCGTGTGGCGAAAGAAGTGATGACCGAGCACAAAGTGAAGTTCAGCTACATGGTTGGCACGATGATCGAAGTGCCCCGTGGCGCGCTCACGGCGGATGAAATCGCTGAAACAGCGGAGTTCTTCAGCTTCGGCACCAACGACCTCACTCAAACCGCACTCGGCATCAGCCGGGATGACATGGGCAGCTTCCTCATGCCCTACACGGAGAACGAGATCTTCAAAAAGAACCCCTTCGCCACTCTCGACCAAACAGGTGTTGGTCAACTCATCACCACGGCCATCACCAAAGGCCGCTCCACACGCCCGGACATCAAGCTCGGCATCTGTGGTGAACACGGTGGTGATCCTGACAGCGTGAAGTTCTGCCACCGGGTGGGACTGAGCTATGTCAGTTGCAGTCCCTTCCGCGTCCCAGTCGCCCGTCTTGCCGCAGCGCAAGCAGCGATCGAGGAGCAGCGCGCCGCAGCAGGCGCCGCCAAGACTGTCCGTGGACAAGGCCCGACGGCCAAATCCGCGGCGACAAACAAAGCAACCAACAACAAAAAGAGGACAAACACCATGGCTAAAAAAGCTGCAAAAAAAGCCCCTGCTAAGAAGGCCCCAGCCAAAAAGGCTGCTCCAGCTAAGAAAGCTGCTCCAGCCAAGAAGGCTGCTCCAGCCAAGAAAGCTGCTCCAGCTAAGAAGGCTGCTCCAGCCAAGAAGGCTGCTCCAGCCAAGAAAGCTGCTCCAGCTAAGAAAGCTGCTCCAGCTAAGAAGGCCGCGAAGAAGAAGTAACCACGTGGCGGCTCCGGGTGTCCGCATCCGGAGTAGCCGCTGAATGAGCTCAACCTCGTTCACCAAAAGCTCTGTGGGGTTCCTGCCTCACAGAGCTTTTTTCATTCTGGGGACCGTGCCCTTGGCCCTGCCATTTCCCCCTGTTGCCGGAGAGCCCATCTGTGAGTAAGCTCTGTGCACAATGTCAAACACCCCAGCCGCCCCAGCCACAACCCCTGAGGGTGAGTCTTGGGTCAACCTCCTCTCGAAGTTCCTGATGGACGAGCGGCAAGTCGAGGCCATCCGTCTGGATCCTGACGCAAAGACCGTCACCATGGCCACCATCGGCGTCATCGACGAAGGCGCCCTTCAAGATCGCCTCGCAGTCGTTCTCCGCGAGCTGGATGATACCTGGGTCCCCGCTAAAGCCACTCTCAATCCGCCAAATCCCCACCCGGCGATGTTGCACCTCAAGCGGGATGCCTCAGGGGTGCTCCTGGAAAAACCCTCCTGCCCCACCGCGCCACGCTTCTGGAAATGGCGCGACTTTGACTGGCCGGAGCCTGATGAGATGGAAGAGCAAAGCCGTGCCGAATGGCAAGCTCTCGCCCTCCAGGCCACCATCTGTGGTCTGTCCCTCGCCGCGGGCTTCCTCCTGCATCGCTTCACCTCCGCTCCGCCTGCCGTGGTCATCACCTGCTACGCCCTCTCCATCATCGCCGGAGGCTGGGACGCCGCCAAAGATGCCTGGGAAGGAATCCGCGAGCGCAACATCGATGTCCACTTCCTCATGTTGGCTGTCGCCGCGGGTGCAGTCGCCATCGGCGCTTGGGAGGAAGGCGCGCTGTTGCTCTTCCTGTTTTCCACCTCCGGAGCGCTCGAGCATTTTGTGATGCATCGCACCCATCGCGAAATCAATGCCCTCACCCGCTCCGCGCCAAAACAAGCCCGGCTAATCCTCCCTGAAGGCGGCACTGAAGACCGCAACGTCAACCTCCTCCGGGTCGATGACCTGATCGAAGTCCGCCCAGACGAACTGTTCCCTGTGGATGGCGAAGTGCGCGACGGCAAAACCGCAGCAGACGAATCCACCCTCACCGGGGAATCTCTGGCGATCGAGAAAGGCGTGGGCGACGAGGTCTTCGGCGGCACACTCAATCAGTGGGGCCTCGTCAAAGTGCGCGTCACCCGTCCCGCCCGTTACAGCGCGTTGCAAAAAATCATCGGCCTGATTCAGAACGCTCAACATCTGAAAGCCCCAAGCCAGCGCTTCACCGATCAATTCGGCACGCGCTATACCGTCACCGTGCTCGCCATCGTGGCCGTCATGTTCTTCGTCTGGTGGCTTGGCTTTGGCATCCGTCCTTTTCAGCATGAAGGCGATAGCAAATCCGCCTTCTACCGCGCCATGACGCTGCTGGTGGTGATGAGCCCCTGCGCCCTGGTCCTCTCCATCCCCTCCGCCATCCTCGCCGCCATCGCCTGGGGCGCTCGGCGTGGCATTCTCTTCCGTGGCGGTGCCGCCATCGAAAAACTCGCCGAGGTCGACACCGTCGCGATGGACAAGACCGGAACCCTCACCGCCGGTGAGCTTCAGGTCTCAAAAGTCGAAAGCTTCCCTCCCGGTCGTGAAAAGGAGGTCCTGCAAATCGCCGTCAATCTCGAGGCCAGCTCCAATCACCCCATTGCCCGGGCCATCACCCACCACGCCAAAGCCCAAGGCCTCGAACCCGCCAAACTCGACGAGTTTCAATCCATCACGGGCCAGGGCCTGCGCGGTCGCACCACCCATGGCGTCAGTTATGTCGGGCGGCGCGAGCTGGTTGAGTCCAGTGCCATGGCGGGATGGCTCAAAGACGTTCCAGATGCCCCCATCGGGTTCAGCGAGGTCTGGGTCGTTGGCGAACAACTCATCGGTCGTGTCCTCCTCAGCGACGAAATCCGCCAAGGCAGCCGCGTCGTCTTGCAGCGCCTCGCTGCCGAACACGTCCGCACCATCATGCTTACCGGTGACCGCCGCGCCGCCGCTGCCGAAGTCGGCCGACAGCTCGGCATTGCCGAAGTCCGCGCCGGATTGCATCCCGAGGACAAAGTCGCCGCCATCCATGAACTCACTCAAGCCGGACACAAAGTCGCGATGATTGGTGATGGCGTTAATGACGCCCCCAGCCTCGCCGCCGCTTACGTCTCCGTAGCCATGGGCGCACGCGGTAGCGATGCTGCCCTGGAACAAAGCGACGTCGTGCTCATGCAGGACCGCATCGAGAAGTTGCTCTCGGCCCGCAAAATCAGTGCCCACGCCCGGCGCATCATCCGTCAAAACCTCGCCATCTCACTCGGCTCCGTCATCGTCATGGCCATCGCTTCATTGTTCGGCATTGTCCCCCTCACTCTCGGCGTGCTCACTCATGAAGGCAGCACAGTCATCGTTTGCTTGAACAGCCTCCGCCTGCTTTTCGTGAAGGAAGACACCTTCACCTGACACTACTTCGCTCCCACAATCGCATCCAGCTTCGCAATCAACTCTTGCGTCTTCTCGGTGTTCTGAGCGCTCACATCTTTCTCCTCACCCGGATCTTCCGGCAGAAAATACAGCGCGTGACCGACGCTAGTGGAGCCACGTTCCTTCTTGCTCACCTTCGCTTCGGACTTGCCCTTGGTCTTCATCCTCACCAGTTTCCAATCCCCGGCCCGCAGACCAAAGTTGCCACTCACCCCGTTGTCTTGCTGAACCAAAAAATCGCGCCCCTTGGCCCCCGGCTTGCCCAGCAGCGCATTCGCCACATTCACACTGTCCGCACACGCTCCCTTTGGCAAAGACACCTCAGCCAGCGCGGCGAGGCTGGCGGGCAAATCAATGGTGCACACCACCTGCTCCGAAACACCAGCCGGGATGGTCCCTGGCCACCGCGTGATGAACGGCGTACGCGTTCCGCCCTCATACACACTGTATTTGCCGCCACTGAAAGGCCCGGCGGGTGCATGTTCGCCCAACTTCTCAACCGCCCCGTCCTGGTAGCCATCATCCAGCACCGGCCCATTGTCAGAGCAAAGCACGAACAAGGTGTTCTCAGTTAGACCCAGTCGCGCCACCGTCTTCATCAACTCCCCCACACACCAGTCAAACTGCACAATCGAATCCCCGCGAAAGCCCATCGTCGTCACCCCTTGAAACCGCTCATGAGGCATGCGCGGCACGTGAATGTCATGCGCCGCAAAGAACAAAAAGAACGGCTTGCTTTGATTCTCCTCAATCCACGAGTTCGATTGCTTCACCCATTCATCCGCCAGATCCTCATCACGAAAACGAGCTGCCTTGCCGCCAGTGTAAAATCCAATGCGGCTGATCCCATTGTGAATCGTGCCATTGTGCCCGTGACTCCAGTTCATCTTGAGCGTCTCGCGATGCGACAGGCCCGTGACATGATCCTCAGCGGGCAGCTTGCTTCCCACCCACAGCGGATCTTTCGGATCCAGGTTCAAGACTCGATGGTCTTGCACAAAAACCTGCGGCACTCGGTCATTGGTCGTCGGCAGCAAAAAGCAGTGATTGAACCCAATCTCCAGCGGCCCCGGCTTCAACTCCCCGTTCCAGTCTGGCTCCGGATCACCCAACCCCAGGTGCCATTTGCCGATGACCGCCGTCTGATAACCTCCCGATTGCAACAGCGATGCCACCGTCGGCGTGCCCGGCTGAATGATCGCCGGCGCTGCAGGTGGAGCGATGCCCGTTCCCTTTTGCCGAAACGCATACATCCCCGTGAGCAGGGAAAAACGCGTCGGCGTGCAGGTGGAGGCCGAGCAGTAGCCGCTCGTGAAACGCTGTCCCTCAGCCGCCAGTTGGTCAATGTTCGGCGTCTTGACCGCCGTCGCTCCGTAACAACCGACATCGCCATACCCCAAATCATCCGCCATGATCACGATCACATTCGGCTTGGCCCGGCAGGGCCCCGCTGAGATCAGGCACAAAGCAGCAACGACACAAACGAACCGGTGGGTGGACACGAGCATGCGCTCACCCAAACGCCTCTCGGCAGCCTTCGCAACTGGATAGACAGCGAGCGTCCAGCCTCGTTACTCCCCGCAACCGCACGCGTGCACCGCTTCTTCAGCCACCAAACAGCCATCCGTCGTCGGGGCCATCGGCTTCGAAAAATCTGCCTCCGGAATGTCCATCGACGGATTCGGCGCCTGCGCCGTCATGCCCAGTTCCTTCAGCAGTTCCTGATCTTCGTTCACGCGCGGATTCGCCGCCGTCAGCAGTTTGTCCCCATAGAAAATCGAATTCGCCCCGGCAAAAAACGCCAGCGCCTGCGCTTCCTTGTTCATCTGCGTACGACCCGCACTCAGCCGCACCTTCGCCTTGGGAATCGCAATCCGCGTGATCGCAATCATCCGAATGAACTCAAAACTGTCCACCCGCCCGTTCTCCTGCATCGGCGTCCCCTTGATCGCCATCAAAGCATTGATCGGCACGCTCTCAGGCTGCGGATTGAAATTCGCCAGCACCTCCAGCATGCGCAACCGATCGGTCACTCCCTCACCCAACCCCAGAATACCCCCGGCACACACCGCCATGCCCGCATCCTGCGCGTGGCGAATCGTCCGCAACCGATCCTCAAACGTGTGCGTGCTCACCACGTTCGGATAATGCTCCGGCGAGGTGTCGATGTTGTGGTTGTAAGCCGTCACTCCCGCCTCCTTCAGCTGCTTCGCCTCCTCCTCACCCAACTCGCCCAGCGTCACACACACCTCCATGCCCAGCGTGGAAACGTTGCGCACAATGTCCAGCACCTGGTCAAACTTCTGCGTTCCCATCCGCACGCCCTTCCAGGCCGCCCCCATGCAAAACCGCGTCGACCCGCTCGCCCGCGCCGCCTTCGCCCGCTCCATCACCATCGCCGTGTCCATCAGCTTCTCAGACTGCACTCCCGTGCTGTAGCGCGCACTCTGCGCACAGTAACCGCAGTCCTCACTGCACCCGCCCGTCTTGATCGAAAGCAGCGTGCACAGTTGCACCTCATTCTCCGGCCAGTGCTCCTCATGCACCGCGCGGGCATTTTGAAGCAACTCGAAGAAGGGCAATTGATACAGGCGTTGAAGCTCGGCGTAAGTCATGGCAAAAAAGGATTCGTAACCCCTCACGATGCAACGAACCTGCTCCCGGTTCAACCGCCATTCTGCCTGCATCTGCTGCACCCGAACGCTGGCTGCCAAGGCTGACATGACGTTCTTTCGGCGATCCTCAAAGGTCCCTGCCATGGAAACGGCTTGGCACCCGGGACCGATTCGCTATCGTCAGGTGCACCTATTTTCCGTTTCAAAGCGCCGCGACCGATCAAGCTCCCCCTGATCCAATGCCAAAACTTTTGCGCCCAGTTCTCCTCCTCCTCACCGCCGGGTTGATCTTCGCCGCCGGCCTCTGGGTCGGCGACCAGCGCCATCAGCAAGCCCTGCCAAAAGACCCCCCACCGGCAAGGCATCAGGCGCTAACAACGCAGGAGCAATTGGCGGATCGTCAGGCCTTGATGACGAAACGCCGCCTCAACATCACAAGCATTGCCTCCCTCTTCCAAGTGGAGGAAACGATCGCCGACGAATTGTTGAAGGAGTATGAAACCGTCCGCGAGCAGTATCGTCTTCTCGTCCGGGATGATGTCCCGGAGAACGATCCCCAGGATGTCACCGCATACTACATCCGCAGCCTGGGAGCCGCCGCCGAGGCCAACCCCATTCTCAAACAATGGCTGGCTGGCCGACCTGGCACCTTCATCGGTGAAAGCGT
>CANETF010000081.1 GCA_947440575.1 Verrucomicrobiaceae bacterium | reverse complement strand
TGGCGCAGTTGATTCACGACTTGAAGGAGGTGAACCCGCGGGCGCGGGTTTGTGTGAAGCTGGTGGCTGAGGCGGGGGTGGGGACGATTGCGGCGGGGGTTGCGAAGGCGAATGCGGACATCATTCTGATTTCGGGTCATGATGGGGGGACGGGGGCGAGTCCGCTTTCGTCGATCAAGCATGCGGGGCTGCCCTGGGAGTTGGGGGTGGCGGAGACGCAGCAGGTGCTGATGTTGAACGGGTTGCGGGAGCGGGTGACGCTGCGGACCGATGGGGGGCTGCGGAACGGGCGTGACATTGCGATCGCGGCGATGCTGGGAGCGGAGGAGTTTAACTTTGGGACGATTGCGCTGATTGCGTTGGGTTGTGTGTATGTGCGGCAGTGCCATTTGAACAATTGTCCGGTGGGTGTGGCGACGACGGATCCGAAGTTCCGGTCGAAGTTCAAAGGCAAGCCGGAGCATGTGGTGAACTTTTTCAATGGGGTGGCTCAGGAGGTGCGGGAGATCATGGCGTCGCTGGGTGTGGCGAAGATGGATGATCTCATTGGGCGGCCGGAGTTTTTGCGTCAGCGGCAGGTGCCGGGGCATAAGAAGGCGAACCTGATCGATTTGAGTCGGGTGCTGAAGGATGTGGGCAAGGAGTTGGGGCAGGATGCGCCGAGGATTTGTTTGATGAACCAGAACGACGGGCTGGACGCGCATCCGCTGGATGACCGGATCATTCAGAACGCGCAGTTTGCGATTCGCGACAAGGCGAAGGTGATGCCGCTGCGCTACAAGATCAAAAACACGTTCCGGAACATCGGGACGAAGTTGAGCGGGGAGATTGCGTTCCACCATGGGAATCATGGGCTGCCGGCGGGGAGTGTGGATGTGACCTGCGAGGGCAGTGCGGGGCAGAGTTTTGGGACGTTCCTGTGCGGCGGGGTGAAGCTGACGTTGATCGGTGAGGCGAACGATTACGTGGGCAAGGGGATGTGCGGGGGCGAGATCATCATCAAGCCGAGTCCGCGGGCGCATCCGTCCTTTAAATCGTGGGAGAACAGCATTCTTGGGAACACGGTGATGTATGGGGCGACGAGCGGACATTTGTTTGCGGCGGGTCGTGCCGGGGAGCGTTTCTGTGTGCGGAACTCGGGGGCGACGGCGGTGGTGGAAGGGATTGGCGACCATGGTTGCGAGTACATGACGGGGGGTGTGGCGGTGGTGCTGGGTGAGTTCGGGAAGAACTTTGGGGCGGGGATGAGTGGTGGGGTGGCGTATTTGCTGGATGAGAAGGGGAGCTTTGGGCAGTTGCACAATCCGGAGATGATTCGGGGGACGGCGGTAACGGATCCGGAGGATGTGAATCAGTTGAAGAATCTGGTGACCGAGCATTTGGAACACACGGAGAGTTTGCGGGCGCAGATGATTTTGGCGGACTGGGATGTTTGGTTGCCGAGGTTTGTGCGGGTGAGTTCGAAGGCGGAGCCGGTGGAAGTGCCGCCGGAGGAAGAGGTGGTGGCGGAGCCGGTGTGATTGAACGTTGGACCAACCTTTGTGATCAAGAGTTGCGTGGTGACTGGATGACGCGGGCGCCGCGCTGCCAGGTGAAGTAGGACCAGACCCAGTGCAAGAAAACGGAGATGCGGTTGCGCATGTTCATGAGGAAAACCAGGTGGACGAAGAGCCACATGAGCCAGGCGATGAATCCGCGCATTTGAATACCAGCGAAGCTGACGACGGCGGCACTGCGGCCAATGGTTGCCATGCTGCCCTTATCCCAATAGGCAAAGGCTGGGCGTTCGCCGCTGGTGGGTTCGGATTGGATGCTGTGTGCGATGAATGCGCCCATTTGAATCGCAGCTGGGGAGACGCCCGGGACTTTGACGCCGTGTTTGTCTGTTAGTGCGACGATGTCTCCTGCAGCGAAGACTTCGGGATGTCCGGGGAGGCTCAAGTCCGGGAGGACTTCGATGCGGCCGGCGCGATCCAGATTGACTCCGGCAAGGGTGCGTGACACTTCGCTGGCCTCGACGCCCGCGCCCCAGATGACGATGCCGCTGTCGATGCGCTGGTCTCCGGCGATGACATAGCCTTGGCCGACGTCTTTGACGGGGCAGTTGAGGTGGACGGTGACTCCCATGGACTCCAAGCGCTCCCTGGTGTAGTCAGGAAGGTCGCCGGGGAACATGGGGAGCAATTTGGGTCCGGCTTCGATGAGATGGATCTTGGCCTGTGTGGGGTCGATATGGCGGAAGTCGTCTTTGAGGACCCGGTGAGAGAGTTCTGCCAAGGAGCCGGCCATTTCGACGCCGGTGGGACCGCCGCCGACAACGACGATGGTGAGCCACTTTTGAGCTTCTTCTGAGTTCAGGGCCGACTCCGCCTCTTCGAAAGCGAGGAGCACTTTTTTGCGAATGGCCATCGCATCATCAAGGCTCTTGAGGCCGAGGGTGTGCTGGGCCCAGTCGTTGTGACCAAAGAAGCTGGTTTTGGAACCGAGCGCGATGACGAGGAAATCGTAGTCGAGCGAGCGTCCTTTGAGCTGGACCCTTTTGTTTGGTAGGTCGATGTGGACAACGTCGTCCATGATGGTGGTGACGTTTTTGTGACTGGAGAGGATGCTGCGCAGGGGTTGGGCGATTTCGGCCATGGCCAGTGCCCCTGAGGCGACCTGGTAGAGCAGGGGTTGGAACAGATGGTGATTCCAGCGATCCACCAAGGTGACGCGGAAGTTTTCACTGCGCATCCGCTTTGCGCATTCGAGACCCGCGAATCCGCCGCCAAGGATGAGGACGTGCTTCATGGTCGGTATAAATCGTCAGACATGGGATTGATGGAGTGTGTCATGGTTGGGGGGGGTTGGAAGGAGACCGTGGCTGTTTTCCAAACCTAACATCGGGGTGTTTAGAAACGAAGAATGCTCAAGGCAGTCGCCTTGAGCACTCAATAGCCGGGTTTCGGTTGAAACAAGCGTCTTATTTTGGCAAGACGACCGTGTCGATGACGTGGATGACGCCGTTGCTTCCGACGATGTCAGTCTTGACGACCTTGGCATCGTTGACGGTGACGCCGGCGGTTGTGACTTTGACGTCCAGGTCGGTTCCTTGAACGGTTTTGACCATACCGGTCTTCACATCGGCAGCCAAGACCTTGCCAGCGACGACATGGTAGGTGAGGATAGCGGCGAGTTTGGCTTTGTTTTCAGGCTTGAGCAGGTCTTCGACTGTGCCCTTTGGGAGTTTGTCGAACGCGGCATTGGTGGGGGCGAAAACGGTGAAGGGGCCGGCTCCGCTGAGTGTCTCGGCGAGGTCGGCGGCCTTGATGGCGGCGACGAGCGTGGAGAAGTCAGGGTTTCCGGCTGCAATGGCGACGACGGTTTCGTCGGCAGCTTTGGCGGTTGTGTTGACGAACGGGACCAAGGACAAGGCGATGGCAGCTAAGGTGAATAGTTTTTTCATGGGTGGTTTTTTGGTTGGTTTTTTTCTGTCGAAGTTCTCGACGCTGTTGAGAACGAGTGGGGTGCCATCCTGGTGACGCGGTTTAGTTTTTATATTTGAGGTGTTAGTGCGTCCATAAGCTGCGTTGTGACGTGTTCTAAGTTCAGTTGCCTAGAGCGATCAACGATGAGGGTTGATCGACTTCGAGTGGGGGGCGATGGTTTGGGGGGGTGATTTCCAGACTGCCTTGTGTGGTGCCTGTGGAGGTGCTAGGGTCCAGGCTTGAATGCCGCCCTGATTGTTTTCTCCTCGATTTCTTTTTTCGTCTATGGACTGTCATGCTTCGTCTCACCCTATATCAAGCGTGAGTTTGAGCGTTACGGTGTCGGGCCACAGAGGGCTTTAGTGGGTGGGTTGCAGTTGGCTGCGGCAGTCGGATTGCTGGCTGGGCTGAATCAGGCTTGGATGGGGCAGGCTGCGGCAGGAGGGCTGGCTTTGATGATGCTTGTGGCGGTGGGGGTTCGCATTCGAATCCAAGACAGCCTGCTCCAGACGCTGCCAGCGCTGGTTTATCTGCTGTTGAATGCGTACCTTTGCTTTGTGGTGTTTTAGACCACTATTGTTTTCAGGTGAAGGCGATGGTGGCGCACAGGGCGAGGACGGCGAGACTTGGCAGTGATTTGGACATGGGGTCCTTCACTTTGAGGTGCATGATGAAGGCGCCGAGCATGAGCAGTCCGAGGGTGATAGCGGCAGGTTGTGTGAGGCTTGGATACGGAATTGAAATCAGAAGAGCCAAAGCGAGTGTGATCTTCAGCCCGCCGATTGCGAAAAAGGACCAGGCAGGCAAGCCATAGGTCGCAAACTCTGCGCGAAGGGTTTTTGCGGCGCCACCACGATATGCGGTCGCCTGGCCGGAGCGAAGCAGCCAGACGTTTAGAATGCCGAGGGCAACGATGACCTTCAATGCGATGAGGAGAATGAGAGGGTTGTCCATGATGAGAGAGTTGGGTGCTACTGAATCGACGTGTGTGTTCTCTGGCAGCATGACTTGTTGCGTGACGTATCACAAGCTCAATCCGGGTGAAGTCAGCGTGAGTTTGTGATTCGGGGTGCGAGAAGTGGGGGGTGGAGGGCGTTTGGTGGGGGTTGCTTTTTTGATTATGATTTGTTGCGCGCGCTTTTTGACGGTGGGGTTGTTGCTGGGTGTTTGTCCTTCGGGATGGGCGGAGGATTGGACGGAGTTTCGGGGGGCGACTGGGCAGGGGGTGTCGGGTGCGGTGGGGTTGCCGGTGGAGTGGGGGGCTAAGAAGCAGGTGGTTTGGAAGGTGGTGGTGCCGGGGTCGGGGTGGTCGTCGCCGGTGGTGGCGGGGGAGCGGATTTATTTGACGAGCGCGGTGCCGAAGGGGAGCGAGCGGCCGGGGGCGGATCGGGGGCTTGGGGTGATGGCGCTGGATGCGGCGGATGGGAAGGTGGTGTGGCAGAAGACGCTGTTTGTGCAGAAGGACAGTGAGGCGCCGAAGATTCACCAGAAGAACAGCCATGCGAGTCCGACGCCGATCGTTGAGGCGGGCCGGGTTTATGCGCACTTTGGGCACATGGGGACGGCCTGTGTGGATGCGGAGTCGGGCGATGTGATTTGGATGACACGGGAGCATGGGTATGCGCCGGTGCATGGTAATGGGGGCAGTCCGGTGATTGCGGGGGATCTTCTTATCTTCAATGCGGATGCGGCGCAGGATCCGGCGGTGATTGCTTTGGAGAAGGAGACGGGGAAGCTGCGATGGAAGGTGAAGCGGGTGTCGGAGGCGAAGCGGAAGTTTTCGTTTTGCACGCCGCTGCTGATCGAGGTGGGCGGGGTGAAGCAGTTGATCACGCCGGGGAGCGGGGTGGTGCAGGCGTTGAATCCGGAGACGGGGGAGGAGATTTGGCGGGTGGGCTATGATCAGGGGTATTCGGTGGTGCCGAGGCCGGTGTTTGCAGAGGGGTTGCTTTATGTTTGCACGGGGTATGACAAGCCGGGGTTGCTGGCGATTCGGGTGGATGCGGAGGCGAAGGGGGATGTGACGAAGAGCCATCTGGCGTGGCGATTGGACAAGTTTGTGCCGCACAATCCCTCGCCGGTGGTGGTGGGTGGGGAGTTGTACTGTCTGGCGGACAATGGGGTGCTGTCGTGCGTGGATGCGAAGTCAGGGAAGGTGCATTACCAGGAGCGGTGCACGGGTCCGGCGTCGTCGTCGATCTTGGCGGCGGATGGGAAGTTGTTTTTGTTGGATGAGCGGGGGCAGGGGTGTGTGGTGGAGGCGGGGACGCGGTTCAAGTTGCTGGCGACGAATGCGATGGATGAGCGGTGTTTGGCGTCGTATGCGGTGGTGGGGAAGGATTTGTTGCTGCGGACGGCGGAGCATTTGTATCGACTGGGCGGGGGGAGGTAGCGGGCACGCAGAGGCGGGGAGGGAGGGGAGGCGCAGAGGGGGAAGTGGGGAGGACTGGCAGAAAAATTGGGGGCAGAAAAAAGGAACTGCGAATGGGACGTGGGATTCGAATTCGGGATGGGTGAAAGAGAATGGGACGTGGGTTCGCAGAAGGTTCGAGCGAAAGTGGGCGTGAGGGCAGACCAAGACGGGTGAGTGGGCGCACATCGGAGACTGAAGATGGGGGAACCGCTTGAAGGTGGAATTTCAGAGCGGGGGAGCGTGATGGCTGGAAGTCGTCGCTCCTTGGAGGTGATAGGGATGAAGAGGGGGTGAGCGGGCGGGGTGCTGTGGACTGAAGTCCGCGCTCCGTGGGGCGAGGCGTTTTTGAGGGCCGAGATGGATAGGGAGGGGGTGTGGTGGGCGTTGGTGGGATAGGGAGAAGTGTCGGCTTTGCCGAGTTTGGGGGGGCGTCACGCGGAGCGATGACTGCTACTTTGGAAGGGTTTAGTTGGTCCAGGATTTTTGGCCGGTGAGGGGGAGGAGGGGGGCGATGGCTTGGGGCCATTCTGGGGTGCCGGCTTTTTGGAAGAGGTCGTATATGAGTTTTTTGCTGTGGGGGTCGGCGATGGAGTTGGGGGCGTTGCGCCAGAGGCCGAGGCGGAGGCCGCCTTCTTTGGCGTGGTCGACGTGGCGATGGTAGATGAAGGCGTCGACGGTGGGGAGGGTTTGGATTTTTTCCCAGGCGTAGGCGTAGGCGGCGGCTTGGAGGTTTTCGCCTTCGGGGGTGAGGAGGGTGTGGAAGCCTTGCTCGCTGAGGATGACGCGGCGGGGTTTGCCTTCGAAGAGGAGTTCGGGTTTTTCGAGGTGTTGGGTGAGGACTTGCAGGTTTTTGAAGGTTACTTTGTTGGTGTTGTCGTCGGTGGTGATGGTTTTGTCTGCCCAGGCGCGGGGGTTGCCGAGGTCTTCGGGGTAGGGGTGCCAGGCGGCGTGCCAGTCGAAGTCGCCGCGCTCTCTGACAAGGCGGGCGAAGGTGTCGAGGAAGTCGCGGCCGGGGGTGGCTTCCTGGGCGCTGATGTTGTTCATGGAGGCGGCCCAGTGGTGGTCGAAGGAGGTGTAGGTGCGGGCGTGCTGAGAGTGTTTGCGGATGGCGGTGTGGGCGATGCGGAAGGCTTTTTCGTATTCGCTGGCGGCGGTTTCGAGGGGGGCGAGGCCCATGTTGTTCCATAGCCAATGGGAGTTGACTTCGTTGCCGACGATCCAGCCCCAGATGCGGCCGTGCTCGGGGTGGGCGCCGCTCCAGCGTTCGGCGAGGGTGTCAATGGCCTTGGCGTAGAAGCTGTTGGTGGTGTTGGGGGCGCCGACGCTGAATTTGTAATCCTTTCGATGGCCGGGGTGGAGGGCGATGGCGTCGCGGGCGGGGTCCTTGGAGGGGTAGGTGAGGAGGATGAGGTAGACGAGGATGTTTTGATCTGACAGGGGCTTTATTTGGCGGTCGAGGGAGGCGAGGTAGTTTTCATTCCACTTGAATTCGGTGGCGTCGGGCGAGGGGTTGGGGGGGAGGAGGGCGGTGAGGTTGATGTTGATGCCGGCGTGATGGATGCCGAGGGCGAGGGCGTCGTCGACCATTTGGACTTGGAGGCCTTTTTGATTGGGGGGGGTGGGGAAGGGGGTGGGGGATTGGGCTTGTGCGGTGAGGGAGAAGAGGAGGGTGAGGGAGAGGAGGAGGCGCATGGGATTGGGGATTGGGGATTGCGGATTGCGGATTGCGGATTGCGGAATGCGGACGAGGACGAGGAGGAGGAGGAGGAGGAGGACGAGGAGGAGGACGAGGAGGAGGACGAGGAGGGGGACGAGGAGGGGGAGGGGGAGGGGGACTGGATTAGTCGTCTTCGTCGGCGCGGAGCATGGAGCGGAGGTCGGCGAAGAAGCTGGCTTTTTCTTCGGTGGCGACTTGGGTTTTCATGTGGCGGGAGTAGTCGAATTCTTCGATGTGTTTGCGGTCGAGTTCGGCGAGGAAGGGGCTGGGGAGGGAGCTTTGTTGCTGGCCCCATTTGGTGCGGAAGCGGACGAGGCTGAGGGTGAGGCGCTTTTGGGCGCGGGTGATGCCGACGTAGAAGAGGCGGCGTTCTTCATCGACACGATCTTCTTCGTAGCTGCGTTTGTGCGGCATGAGGTCTTTTTCCATGCCGGGGAGGTAAACGACGGGGAATTCGAGGCCCTTCGATGCGTGCAGGGTGATGAGGCAGACGCCTTTCTTTTTGGTGATGTCGTCGTCTTTGTCTTCGCGTTCGTCATTGAGGGAGACTTCGTCGAGGAAGCCGCCGAGGCCGTCCTTGCGGTTGCGCTGGTCGTAGTCGTGAAGCTGTTTGAGGATTTCCTGGATGCCGGATTCCCAGGCGGTGACGTCGTCGGGGTTTTTGGCGGTTTTGCGGAGGTGGTCGAGGTAGCCGATTTCGTTGAGGAGCTGCTCGGTCATGGTGCCGAGGAGGGTGCCGGGGGTGTGGGCGGGGGCGGAGAATTTGTTGATGAGGTCGATGAAGGTGCGGAGGGCAGCGCGGCCTTTCTGGGGGATGGACATGAGGAAGTCGTCATCGCACATGGAGACCCAGATGCTGTGGCCGCGCTCGACGGAGTGATCCCGGGCGAGTTCGGCGCTGGTGGGGCCGATGCCGCGGGTGGGGGTGTTGAGGATGCGGAGGAGGGAGATGTCGTCGTGGGGATTGTGCAGGACGCGAAGGTAGGCGATGACGTCTTTGACTTCGCGGCGGTCGAAGAAGGAGCGGGCGCCGACGACACGGTAGGGGATTTTTAATTGGCGGAACTGGAGTTCCAGCATGCGGGACTGGTCGTTGGTGCGGAAGAGGACGGCGAAGTCTTCCCAGGGTTCGCCCCGGGCTTTGGCGGATTTGTCGATCTCGGTGGTGATCATGACGGCCTCTTCTTTGTCGTCCTGGGTGGTGACGATGCGGACGGGGTCGTTGCCGTGGTTGCGGCTCCAGAGGGTTTTGGGGCGGCGGCCGGCGTTTTTGACGATGAGGGAGTTGGCGGTGTGGAGGATGGGGGTGGTGGAGCGGTAGTTTTCCTCGAGTTTGACGACGGCGGGGTTGGGGAAGAATCTTTCGAATTCGGTGATGTTGGTGATTTCGGCGCCGCGCCAGCCGTAGATGGACTGGTCGTCATCGCCGACGACGCAGACGTTGTAGGGGGCGGGGACGAGGGCGCGGAGGAGGCGCATTTGAAGGGAGTTCGTGTCCTGGAATTCGTCGACCATGACGAAGTGGTGTCGGTCATGGAGGGTGCGGCGGACGGTTTCGTCGTCTTCGAGGGCTTTGACGCCGAGGACGAGGAGGTCGTCGAAGTCCATGGCGTTGATGGCGCGGAGTTCGGCGGCGTAGGCCTGGTAGACGGCGGCGTCGATGTCTTTTTCGGGGTCGCCGAGGGATTCGCTGTAGTTTTTGGCGCGGCTGATGCGGGAGAGGAGGGCGCCGGGCTCGCGGGATTCTTCTTTGGTGAGGAGGCGGGCGAGGATGCGCTTTACGAGGCTGGTCTGCTCGCTCTGGGAGTAGATGACGAAGTTCTTTTTGTAGCCGACGGATTCGGCGAATTCGCGGAGGGTGCGGGCGCAGAAGGCGTGGAAGGTGCCGACGACGACTTTTTTGCCGAGGTCGTCGCGGACCATGTCTTTGACGCGCTCGCGCATTTCGGTGGCGGCTTTGTTGGTGAAGGTGACGGCGAGGATGTTCTGAGGGGCGATGCCTTCATTGACCATGTGGGCGATGCGGGCGGTGATGACGCGGGTTTTGCCGGTGCCAGCCCCGGCGAGGATGAGGATGGGGCCGTGGATGTGCTGGGCGGCGTCGCGTTGTTGGGGGTTGAGGGTGCCGGTGAAGCCTGACATTTTGGGGATTGCGGAATGCGGATTGGGGATTGCGGATTGGGGGCCACGAATGGCGTGGAGGGGAGGGGATTTACTGGCAGAAAGAAGGGGGGCAGAAAAAAGGGGGAGTGAGGAGGAGGAGGACGAGGACGAGGAGGAGGACGAGGAGGAGGAGCGGTTAGTGGGGCCAGGTGGAGAGGACTTGGGGGAGGAGGGTGTGTTCGGTTTGTTTGATGCGGGCGTGGAGGGTGGCTTCGGTGTCGGTGGGGAGGATGGGGACGGAGGCTTGGGCGAGGACGCGGCCGGCGTCGATTTCGGGGATGACGAGGTGGACGGTGCAGCCGGTGGTGGTTTGGCCGGAGGCGAGGGCGTCGCGGACGGCGTGGCGGCCTTTGAACTGGGGGAGGAGGGAGGGGTGGACGTTGAGGATGCGGTCGGCGAAGGTGGTGAGGGTGGGGTCCTTCAAGATGCGCATGAAGCCGGCGAGGACGATGACGTCGGGGCGGGCGGCGAGGAGGTGGTCGTGGATGGCCTGCTGGGAGGCGTCGGTGGTGCGGAGGGGATGGGGGCCGCAGTCGATGACCGCGGTGGGGAGGTGGTCGTTTTGGGCGAGGGTGAGGAAGGTGGAGGTGGGTTCGTCGGTGAGGGCGAGGACGATTTCAGCCCGGAGGGTGCGGGCGTGGATGGCGTCCAGGATGGCGGCGAAGTTTGAGCCGGTGCCGGAGCCGAGGACGGCGATGCGCAGAGGAAGGTTCACTCGACAGGGGCGGCGGGTGTTTGCATGCGGTTGAGCATGTTGGTGGTGCTGCGGCCGGGGACGAGGGAGAGGATGGAGATGGCGGTGCCGGCGGAGTCGAGGGCGGCTTTTTCGCCGGGGTCGAGGGTGTCGGGGGTGTAGTCGCCGCCTTTGGCGTAGATGTGGGGTTGGATTTGTTCGATGAGGCGGGTGACGCGGGGTTCTTCGAAGATGACGACGGTGTCGACGCAGGCGAGGGCGGCGATGACTTCGGCGCGGTCGAGTTCGGAGTTGATGGGGCGGTCGGGGCCTTTGAGGGTGCGGACGGAGGCGTCTGAGTTGATGGCGACGACGAGGGCGTCACCGAGGGCGCGGGCCTGCTGGAGGTAGCGGACGTGGCCGGTGTGGAGGAGGTCGAAGCAGCCGTTGGTGAAGACGAGGTGTTTGCCCTGGCTTTGCAAGGTGTCGCGCAATTGGCGGACGTCTTCGGGGGTGGCGGGGTGGAAGTCTGGGGCGGGCATGGGGGGCGCTAGGCGAGGGGGACGAGGGCGCGGGTTTGGGCAGCGAGCTTGTGGAAGGCGGCGCTGGAGGGGTGCTGGGAGGGCGGGGTGAGGGCGATGGGGCGGCCTTCGTCGCCGCCTTCGCGGACGGCGAGTTCGATGGGGATCTGGGCGAGGAGGGGGACGCCGAGGCGTTTGGCTTCATGCTCGCCGCCGCCTTTGCCGAAGATGTGGTAAATGTTGCCGTCGTTCGGGCAGACGAAGTGGCTCATGTTTTCGACGAGGCCGATGATGGGGACGTTGACTTTGGCGAACATGGCAGCGGCCTTGCGGGCATCGATGAGAGCGACTTCCTGGGGGGTGGTGACGATGATGGCGCCGTCGAGGGCGACGGTTTGGACAATGGTGAGTTGGATGTCGCCGGTGCCGGGGGGAAGGTCGAGGATGAGGTAGTCGAGGTTGTCCCAAGCGACCTGGCGGAGGAACTGCTGGGTGTAGCGGGTGGCGATGGGGCCACGGACAATGACGGGAGCGTCGTCGCTGAGGAGGAGGCCCATGGAGATGAGCTGGAGGCCGTGGTTTTCGACGGGCACGATTTGTTGGGCGTCGTTCTGCATGGGGTGCTCGCTGGTGCCCATCATGAGGGCGACGGAGGGGCCGTAGAGGTCGCAGTCGCAGAGGCCGACGCGGGCGCCGGATTGGGCGAGGGCGATGGCGAGGTTGGTGGAGACGGTGCTTTTGCCGACGCCGCCTTTGCCGGAGGCGACGGCGATGACTTTTTTGACGCCGGGGATGGAGGATTTGCCGAGGGTATCTGAGGAGGTGGTGCCTTTTTGAGGGGGATCTTTGACGTCGAAGTTCAGGCGGACCTGGCCGATGCCGGAGAGGGCCTGGAGGGTTTCCATGGCTTGCTCGTGGATGAGGCGGGGGATGTTGGGGTCGTTCGTGGCGATGGAGATGTCGACGGCGACGTTGTTTTCTTCATCGACGCGGACGGCTTTGACGAGGCCGAAGGAGATGATGTCGCGGCTGAAGCCGGGGTAGCGGACGGTGGCGAGGGCGGAGCGGATGTCGGATTCGGTAGGCATGGGGGTAGGAAAGAGGTTACGCTCTGTGGCGCGTGTGAGGGATGAATAGTCGGGGTGGCGGGGTTTGAAAGTGGAGAGTGAGGGAAGGGGGTGAATGGGGAGGGGGGAGATGGTGTTTTGGGCTCGTCATTTGGGCTGGGGGGATTTAGTTTGCGGTGCATGAGCAGTTTGTTTCCGGAGACGCATTTTTTGACGAATCTGTGGGCGACGCCGGCGGAGTGGGCGCAGGAGGTGTTTTGCTGTCCGGTGCGGGCGGGGCATCTGACGGCGGGGGTGGCGCATCGGATCGAGCGGGAGACGTACCCGGGGTGTGAGTTCATTTTGTGTCTGGGAGGAAGGGGGTGGGTGCAGGTGATGGGGAGGCGGCATGAGGTGGTGGCGGGGGATTTGGTGTGGGTGAACTGTTCGCAGCCGCATGCGTATGGGGCGGTGGTGAAGGATCCGTGGGAGGTGTATTGGGTGCGGGCGGAGGGGCGGGACCTGGGGCGATTGAGCGAGCTGGCGCAGGTGGCGGGGAGGCCGGTGTTTAAGATGGGGGAGGTGAAGGAGCTGGCGGGGAGTTTTGAGCGGGTGTTCAAGCGGATGACGGGGACGCGGCCGAGCGATGCGGCGGCGTGTCATGCGGCGATCATGGAGGTGGTGGCGATGGTGTTTGAGAATCGGCTAAATGATCCGATGGGGATGCAGGAGGACATCCCGGCGGCGATCCGGGAGGCGATGCAGCAGATGCGGCTTTATTATTCCACGCCGATGCGGGTGGGCGATCTGGCGAAGGCGGTGGGGATGCCGGAGAGTTCGTTTACGAGGCAGTTTCGGAAGGTGGTGGGGACGAGTCCGATCGCGTGGCTGAGGCATGAGCGGATCAAGCAGGCGAAGCGGCGGTTGATGCACTCAAATGATGCGATCAAGGAAGTGGCGAGGCAGGTGGGCTACTCGGACCAGTATTTTTTCAGCAAGGATTTCAAGAAGATGACGAAGCTGACGCCGACGCAATTTCGGGAGGAGGAGCGATGAGGATAAGGATTGATGCGGGAGGCGGAAGGGGGCAGAATGGATGAGATGACACGGCGCATGGCGGTATCGACGATCAGTTTGACTGGGATGGGGGTGGCGATGGGCGCGGGGAGTGAGGGAGGGCGTGAGCGGCGGCTGGGGCTGGTGATTCATTCGCTATGGCATCGGTGGCGAGGGGAGTATTCGAGTGTGAAGATTCCGCCCTTGAGAACGGTGCTGGAGGTTTTGGATCACTGTCGGGAGGAGGGCTATGGGGGACTGCAGACGACGGTGGGGGACTGGACGCTGGCGGAGGTGAAGCAGGTTCGGGAGACGCTGGAGGGGGCGGATCTTTATTTGGAGGGGAGTATGGAATTGCCGAATGATGAGGGCGATGTGGATCGGTTTGAGAAGGAGGTAAGGCGGGCGAAGGAGGCGGGGGTGAAGGTGTTTCGGAGTTATCTGGGCGGGAGGCGGTATGAGGACCTGAAGAGCATGGCGGATGTGAAGCGGTATCGGGAGGTGGCGTCGCGGCGGTTGGGGTGGGCGGAGGCGGGGCTGCGGCGGATGGGGGTGAGGTTGGGGGTGGAGAACCACAAGGATTTGCGGTCGGATGAGTTGGTGGAGGTGCTGAGGGCGGTGGGGAGCGCGCACATCGGGTGCTGTTTGGATTTTGGGAACAGTTTGGCGCTGCTGGAGGCGCCGGAGGAGACGATGCGGGAGTTGGGGCCGTATCTGGTGACGACGCATGTGAAGGACATGGCGGTGAGTCCGAGTGGTGAGGGCTTTGAGATGGCGGAGGTGCCGCTGGGGAAGGGGATGCTGGATTTACCGGGGTTGATGGCGGCCTGTGTGGTGGCGAATCCGGAGGTGACGTTTAACTTGGAGATGATCACGCGTGATCCGTTGAAGATTCCGTGTTTGGAGGCGGGGTATTGGAAGGTGATGGAAGGGGTGTCCGGGGAGGCTTTGGCGGGGACGCTGCGGATGGTGAGGGATCGGAAGGCGGTGGAGTTGGCGCGTGTGGGGGGGAGGTCGAAGGAGGCGATTTGTCTATGGGAGGCGGAGCAGAATGCGGCGAGCGCGGCGCATGCTTTTGCGCGGTTGGGGTTAAGCCGGACGGGGACGGGCGGGGCGTGAGATGGGGGAGGGAGGTGAAGTTCGTGTTTTTTGCTCTTGATTCCTGGGGGAATGCGAGCAGTTTACGCGCCCTTTTCAGGCAGACAGAACTTAAATAACATCATGGGACAACAACTTAGAGCACGCGTGAAGCGCCGTCGGCGCAAGAATTACCTAGTCCGCAAGAAAGAACTGGCCAAGACCGGTTTGGTGCGGAAGAACGCGCGCTCGAAGTCGGCCGCCATTGCGGAAGCCAAGGCTCCTGCGAAGAAGGTGGCCACTAAAAAGGCTCCTGCGAAAAAGACACCCAAAGCTGAGGCGCCTGTCGCTGCAGTGGAAGAGGTGATTGCTCCAGTGGAGGTCGTTGAGACTGAAGCGGTGGTGACTCCTGAGGTGGAAGAAGTTGCGGCTGAAGAAGTGGCACCTGCTGCGGAAGAAGTTGCGGTTGAAGAAGTGGCACCTGCTGCGGAAGAAGTGGCGCCTGCTGCGGGAGAAGTGGCTGTTGCAACCGAGGAGACCGCAGAGGGTTAAGCCCTAGAAGTTCAGGAATGAGTGCAAAAACCGGTTGATTTGCCGGAGAAGAGTCGCATCATTCCGCCCCCCAAAACATCAAGCATTCCTATACTCATTTAAATTTATGGCCGTTGCAATCCGTCTCCGCCGCGAAGGTAGTCATGATCGTCCTGTGTTCCGTGTCGTCGCTGCGGACAGCCGTTTCCGTCGGGACGGTCGTTTCCTCGAAATCCTGGGGGTCTATGACCCGCATCAAGCCAAGGGTGGTTTGACCCTGAATGTGGACAAGGTCAAAGCTTGGATCGCTCAAGGTGCGAAGGCTTCTGAGACTGTGAAAAGTCTGGTGAAGCGCGCTGAAGCGAGCGCCAAGGCTTGAGATTGATGACCTCTGGATCGCGAGAGTGATCTGAATTTGAAAAGCACTCGGGGAGACCCGGGTGCTTTTTTTGTTTGGGGGCTTGGTGTCGTTTGGGATTGTGAGTTGAAAGGTGGTATGGCTTGGCCTATCTCCCGTGATCTATGGACGCACCTGAAGCTTTGTTGGAATTTCTTTCTTATGCGGTGGCTCAATTGATTGAGCATCCGCAACAGGCCTCCATCGCAATTGGCCACAATGCGAATGGGGCGGTGGTGTATAAGGTGCAGTTGGCGCCGGATGATGTGCGGCGGGTGATTGGCAAGAATGGTCAGACGGTGAGTTCGATTCGGTCCTTGATGGCGGTGGCGGCGGAGCGGCACGGGGTGAAGATTTCGCTGAAGGTGGGAGCGGCGCAGGATTGGGAGAAGGAGGAGACGCCGGAGCAGGAGAAGGAACGGGAAGCGAGGGAAGCGGTGGCTGGGGAGGAGGGGTGAGGGCTGAACGTTGAAAGTGGGGAGGCGAAGAGCGGGGAGCGGAAAGGGGGAAGTGGCGGCTTTGCCGCATTTTGGGCGCCAGCGGGCTGGCTTGGGGAAAGCGGCAGCGGGCTGCCGCAGTCCAAGGGGGGGCGTTGAACGCTGAATTTTGAGAGCGACGGGCGTTAGGGGGTGAGGAGGGATTTTTGGATGTGGGTGAGGAGGTTTTTGCAGCCGTCTTCCATGAGGTTGAGGACGTGTTCGAAGCCTTCGGGGCCGCCGTAGTAGGGGTCGGGGACTTCGGTGTCCGGGTGGTCGGTGCAGAACTCGCAGAAGAGGCGGACTTTTTGTTTGTGGAGTCCCTCGGGGTCGAAGGAACGAAGGTCATGGAGGTTTTGATGGTCCATGACGAGGGCGAGATCGAAGGATTGCAGGTCGGAGGGATGGACCTGGCGGGCGCGGCTGGTAAGAGGGATTTGGCGGCGGGCGGCGGCGGCGGTCATGCGTTGGTCGGGGAGTTTGCCGGTGTGCCAGCCAGCGGTGCCGGCTGAGTCGATGAAGATTTGGTCGGTGAGATTGGCGTCGGCGACGAGTTTGCGCATGACGCCTTCAGCGGCTGGGGAGCGGCAGATGTTGCCGAGGCAGATGAAGAGGAGGCGGAAGCGAGTGGCCATGGGAGGGGATGGGTTACCAGTTCCAGCCGAGGCTCAGGGTGGGGCCCAAGGAGTCGATGCCGGGGTTGATGTCATTTTGGCCACCGTTGGAGATGTGTTGGAAGCGTGCGCCGAGGGAGGCGGAGAGTTTGGGGGTGATGTGCCAGGTGAGGCCGGTGTGAATGAACCAGGTGAGGTTGAAGTCCTGGCCTTGAGCGCCGGGGATGGTTTGGCCTTGGGAGTCCATCCAACCGATGCCGCCGCCAGCGCTGAAGAAGGTGGAGAGGGTGCGAGAGGCGTTCCAGCATTCGACTGAGGGAGCGAATGTCACGCCGATGAAGTAGGATTCGGGGCCTTGGATGATGGGGGTGATTTCGAGTGAGGCGCGGGAGCGGACGACCCAGGTGTGGGAGCCGGTTTGGAGGTGCCAATGGGCTGGGGTTTTGAGAGTGAGGAGTTGAGGGAGGAGCTGGTAGTCGAGAGGGGAGGCATTGCTGCCGATGCTCCACAGGGTGCCGGTGTGGAGTTCGGTGGTCCAGGTGTTTTCGGGTGAGGAGGCAGGCGATTGCGTGGTGGCGGGAGTGCCGGCGTGAGCGATGGAGGTGGCGATCCAGCTGGCGGTCAACAGGAGGCTGGTGATGCGTGTGGCCATGGGAAGGTCGATTTATTGGGCTGACGCAAAGAGATCGCGCTCCTGAGGGAACATGACGGAGTCTGCGGGGATGGCGATGAGGGCGCGGCGGGCGCGGTCGGAGTCGCCAGCGGCGCGGGTGATGGCGGCGAAGACGGTGCGGTGGCCTGGGGGGAGTTTTTCGGGATCGAGGCTTTTGAGGAGTTGGAGGGCGAGGTCGATATCGCGAAGGCGCCAGTGGGCCATGGCGGCGAGGAGTTGGGTGGTGGGATCGGTGGGGCGTTGTTTGAAGAGAGCGGTTGCGTGGAGCAGGGAGGTTTCGATTTGCTGGCCGACGAGAAGGCGGACGTAGACGAGGTTTTCCTGGTAGTCTTGATTGTCCGGCCACTGGAGGGAGGCGTCCTGGAGGGCGGCGAGATGACCGACGGTATTGCCGCTGAGGTGGGTGGCGCGCAGGAGGCCTTCGAGACCGGGGATGAAGGTGCGGCGTGAGCGCATGGCGAAGGCGTAAGCGGGTTCGGAGAGGTCGGGCATGCCGCGGAGTTCGCCGTATTTGCCGATGGAGAGAAGCATTTCGATGCGGCCTTCATTTTGAGCATGGAGGGTGGCGGTTTCCATTTTAGCCCGCAGCTCCTGGAGCGGTTG
>CANETF010000080.1 GCA_947440575.1 Verrucomicrobiaceae bacterium | reverse complement strand
TGTTTGCGGAGGTGGGGAGCGCGGGGTTTGTGGCGTATCATCGGCAGCACACGCGGCGGATCACGTGGGTGGTGGCGCCGTTGATGTTTGCGGAGTTGGTGACGGCTGGGGTGCTGGTGTTTTGGGGCTCACGGGAACCGTGGTTGCTGGCGAGTTTGGTGCCGTTGGGATTCAACTGGGTTTCGACGGCGCTGGTGCAGATTCCACTGCACAATCAGTTGGCGCTGGGATTTGATTCGAAGGTGCATCGACGATTGGTGGCGACGAATTGGTGGCGAACGATTGCTTGGAGTTTGCGCGGGATTTGCCTCTTTGTGAGTGGCTACGGCTGAATCAAACCGGTGGTTTGTTCCTGCGGCAGCGCTCACTGCAGTATTTGACTTCTTCCCAGACCTTTTCCCATTTTTTGCGCCAGGTGAAAGGGCGTCCGCAAACGAGGCAGGTTTTGGAAGGGAGGTGTTGTTTTTTGACGTTTTTCATGAGGTTACGCTTATGGGAGGGTGGTGGAAGTCGATTGGGATTTGCGTGGAAATGGCGTGAGAGTTCAGCTACTGACAACGCCTGCGATGGTATCCCTTGGTGAGACACAATCTGAATCTGCTGCGCCTGGCGTTAGGTCCTTGGGTTGTTTGGTCATTTGTCACAAACAGCTCGGCGATCTGACGCTGCTTGAGCCTGCGATGGCGAAACTGGTTGAGGTCTATGGTGGGGTCGATCTTTTGACGCGGAGTGGGCATGCTGCGCTGGTTTCTTTGATGGAGGGGGTGCGGATGATCTCCCGGCCTAGCTTCAGGCGATACGCGGCTGTGTTCTGTTACGACGATCTGAGCAAATCGGCGATTAACACCTTTTTGGTTCGAGCAGCACGCAAAGACCTTTTGTTGAGAGATGCGTCTGAGAGTTTGTGGTATCATCGGATGGTGTTTCGGTCGATCTGTGCTCCAGGGCTGGGTGAGGCTTACCTTGCCCGATACAACTGGGAGAACACGATGCCTGAAGTTGGGGCCAGTTATCGCCCGCCGACTTTGTTGTTACCGCCTGATTCATGGAAGCCTGAGGGGTTTGCCTTGGAGTCGTATCTTTTGCTCAATCCGACCGCGGGTTGGAAGAGTAAAAGTTGGAAAGTTGGATCGTGGGTGAAGGTGCTTCGTCGACTTTTGGAGCATGATCCGGAAATGAATATCTTGATCACGAGCGGCGATCAGGCATGGCAGATGGAGCATTCGCAGAAGATTGCCAAAGACCTTGGAGCACGGGTGCATTTTCTGGGAGGCCAAACGGGACTGGAGGCGTTTTTGTGGTTGGTGTCACGCTCCCGGATGGTGTTAGGGGTGGATGGTGCTGCTTCGCATTTGGCGGAGGCGTTTGGTCGGCGGAGTTTGACGTTGTTCATGAAGTCGAACATGATGAACTGGCATGAACCTGGGGCTTTTAATGTGGCTATTGCCGCTGCTGTGAATGCAGAAACAGGAGTTTTGGAGATTGAATCAGAGGCGGTTGCGGATCAGGCGATTTCGCTTTGGTCATGAGGTCTTGTGATCGGGGTTTGGCTGTTCGTTCATCTGACGGAGGGATTCCAAGTAGGCGTTGTTTGGGGCGGGTTTGGCGGGGCGTTCGGGGGTGGTGAGCATGTCGTGCACGCGTGCGGAGCTTTCGGCGATGAGGTCTGCGATGAGCGGGGCTTCGGGGAGATTTTTCCAATACTTCTTGGGCATCTCTGACTGCATGGCGCTGATTTTGACGCGGGCGGGATTGAAGATGTTCCGGTAGTAGGTGCGCCAGAGGTCATCCAAGGCATCCTCGTCCGGGGCGCTGCTGCGAGGGACTCCGGGGGTGAAGTAGCGTTTCTGGCCATCCCAGTGGGCGCATTCGTAAGGGGTGAGAATGGACCAGTCCATGCCGGCGAATCTTTTTTCGAAGAAGGGGGTGGCGAGTCGGACAATGCGATGGTCGGGCTCGAACCAGGCGACGAATTGTTCGCCTCGGGTGGTGGTGTCGACAGCGACCAAACGGAAGCGGACGAAGGCGTGCATTTTGTGGATGTCGCGGCTGATGGCTTTGCACCAGTCTTGGAGTTGGCGGACATCGGGGTCGGTGGCGATGGAGAGGAGATGGCGTTCGCCGCCGAGGGTGAGCCGCCAGAGGATGCGATAGAGCAGGGCCCAGCGTTTTTCGCTGGTGTGGGCAGCGGCGCTGCGGGCGAGGTCGACGAAGGCGGGGGGGACGGTGATGGGAGTCGTGGTGGGAACTGGTGGTGAGGGTGGGGGTTGAGAGAAGAGGGAGGGTTCGGTGGGGTTGTCCGACCAGAGGAGTTCGTCAGGGTGGGCACCTTGGGCGAGGAGTTGGCGGGCGATGGTTCGCCAGGCGTCAAAATCGGGTGGGATGACGATGGTGCGCATGGTTTAGAGTTCGCCCGATCTGGCTGAGAGGTAGTCGTTTTTGGTGGGTTGCGGAGGGGCGTCGAAGTTGAGTTCGAGTTGTTCGGGAGGAGGCAAGAAGCGGGCGCGGAGAGAGTCGCTATCGAGCCCGAGTCGGGCGGGGTGATGGTCAGCGGTGATGATGAAGGGGAGGAGTTTTTTCATCTGCAGTCTGAGGCGGATGAGGTCGGCGAGACGGAGGCGTGTGTAGCGACGGGCGCTGAGGATGCGCTGCACATTGCGAACGCCGAGGCCTGGGACGCGGAGGAGCAGTTCGCGGGGAGATTGGTTGATGTCGACCGGGAAGGTTTGGCGGTTGCGGAGGGCCCAGGAGAGTTTGGGGTCGAGTGCGAGGTCGAGATTGGGTGCGGAGGGTGAGGCGATTTCGTCGACTTTGAAATCGTAGAAGCGGAGGAGCCAGTCGGCCTGGTAGAGGCGGTGTTCGCGGATGAGAGGTGGGGCTTGGAGGGGGAGGATGGAGGAGGGTTCGGGGATGGGGCTGAAGGCGGAGTAGTAGACGCGTTTGAGATGGTGCTCGGAGTAGAGTTTGTCGGCGCAGCCAAGGATGGTGGCGTCGGTGGAGGTATCGGCGCCGACGAGCATTTGGGTGCTTTGGCCGGTGGCGAAGGGAGGGGGTTTGGGGGAGTCGAGCTTGCGTTTTTCGGCATGGCGCTCGTCGATTTTCTCCCGGATATGGCCCATGGCTTGTTCGGTGCGGAGGAGGTTTTTTTCGGGGGCGAGGGTGTTGAGGCCCTGCTGGGTGGGGAGTTCGATGTTGATGCTGATGCGGTCGGCGTATTGGCCGGCGAGGGCGATGAGAGATTGCGAGGCTTCGGGGATGGTTTTGAGGTGGATGTAGCCTCGAAAATGATGGACCTCGCGCAGTTTACGGGCGACGTCGATGACGAGTTCCATGGTATGGTCGGCGCTGCGGATGATGCCGCTGCTGAGGAAGAGGCCTTCGATGTAATTGCGTTTGTAGAAGTCGAGGGTGAGTTGGACGATTTCGTCGGGGGTGAAGCGGGCGCGGGTGACGTTGCTGGAGCGGCGGTTGATGCAGTAGTGGCAGTCGTAGAGGCAGGCGTTGGTCATGAGGACCTTGAGGAGGGAGACGCAGCGGCCGTCGGGGGTATAGGAGTGGCAGATGCCGGAGCCGCCGGTGGAGCCAACGCCCTGGCTGCCGCGTGAGTCTTTCCTGGCGGCGCCGCTGCTGGCGCAGGACGCGTCGTATTTGGCGGCGTCGGCGAGGATTTCGAGTTTGCGGGTGAGGTCCATGGGGTGCGTTGGAGGATACGTTTGGGAGGGAGGTGGGAGCGGCTCTAGATAAAGGAGAGATGGGGTTGGGTGGTTGACAAGAATGCCACAGGTGGCAAAATGCCATCATGATCAAAACCCAAGTTCAACTGCCTGATGATCTTTATCACAAAGCGAAGGCGATTGCTGAGCAGCGGGAATGGTCCCTGGCTGAGGTGGTGCGCCGGGGAATCGAACAGATGGCGTTGATGTATCCGGTGAGGTCGGTCGGAAAGCCTTGGGTTTTACCGAAGTTGGCGGGGGCGCATTTCCGGCCGGACGCGGATCAACTCGATCTCAGGACTTTGGTCGAGCATGACGAGATGAGGGGCATTGAGTCATGATTAGTTTTGACACCAACCTGCTGTTCTATTCCCTGAATCCAGGTCGATCTGGCATGGGGCGGCCGTGGCGTTTCTTCAGGAGCAACTGAGTCGGCCGGGGATGCGGGTTATGTTGACCGATTACGTGCTGGTGGAGCTTTATGTTCTGCTGCGCAACCCGGCAGTGATGGTGCAGCCACTGTCGGCGAAGGCGGCTCGCGATTTGGTGACTGCGTATTGGGATATACCGAGCGTGATGAGGGTCGAGCACGCGATTGTCATGGATGAGGTGTGGGAGGCGGCTGGAGCCAAGGCTTTTGCTCGTCGCCGGATTTTTGATGCGCGGTTGGCGCTGACCCTCCGGCGGAGTGGGGTGACTCATTTTGCGACAGCGAATGTGGCGGACTTTCAGGGATGGGGCTTTGAGAAAGTTTGGAACCCTTTGGTGACATGAAATTGAGTGATGAGAGCGACTCGGGATTTGGGAACGGTGATCATAGACCGGTTCTCGAAATCCTTGTCACCTTGCCCAGCGGCGGAGCGGCCTCATTGGCTGCGTCAGCCGCTTGCCCGCTATTGATTTAATAGCGGGCTGCGCGACTTTCTTGCCACTGAAGCCGCTGCGCTCGCCGGATCAAAATGACAATCTGTTCGAGAACCGGTCTAGGTGATTCTGACTGAAAGGTTTTGTATGAATGACGACGTGAGACTTGGAGAGGTGTTTTCGGAGATCGCGGCGTGTGAGGTGAGGAATCGTGAGCCGGCGATGCAGGTTTTGATGCGGGAGGTGGCGGCGATGCATGAGGGCAAGGTGTTGCCGGGGCGGATTTTGATGGTGGAGGATTGGCCTGGGGCGACGTGTTCACTCGCTGTTTTTCGAGATGAGAACGCAGCAACGGTTTGTGCGCCGCTGGATCCTTTGGCGATCAGTTTTTATGAGTATCGTCCGACCGGTGATCAAGATGCGGTGAGGCGTTCCAAGAATCCGGCGATGAGAGAGGGCTTTTGCGTTCGGGGGCCATTGACGCTGGTGGACAGGGTGGAAGATCCGAGCAAGGAGATCTCGAAGGCGCAGTTGATGGCGATTCACACGTTGGTGGGCAACGACTCGACTTGGTGGCCGATTCGGGATTACTCGGAGGCGGAACTGGAGGAGGTGTTTGCGAGTTTGGAATTGAATGTGGTTTGGTTGGATGGTTGTCCGGTGGGGATCGTGCATCTGGATTATTCAGTGCGATCTGACGAACCGGTGGCCAAGGTGGTGTTTTTGGGGCTTGATCCCGCGGTGCAGGGGCGGGGGTTGGGGCGGGAGTTGGTGCATCGTGTGATGAGTGATGCGATGGATCGGGGAGTGCGGAGGCTCTTTTTGGATACCGTGGCGCATCGTGACAGTCGCTCATCCTCGGGGAAGGTTGCGACGGGAGGAAAGCAGCCTTCGGCGCATGATGTTTATCTGAAGTCTGGTTTTACGATGCTGGGGATCAAGGTGATTGATCCGGGGAACAAGAAGCAGTTGGAGGAAGAGGGATTGGCGGTGAACCAGTTGAATGGGCCGTTGGAGTATGGGGTGAGTGACTTGCGGCCTTTGCGCGAGGCGGTTTATGAGGCTTTTGGGGTTCCGAGTGAAAAGCAGCTTTGTGTTTGATGGGGGAGTAAGATCGGTTCCCGAAATTCTTATTAGCTTGCTCTGCGGCGGGGTATAGGTTGCTAGGCATTTGCCCTCAATCCATCTAGGATCAGGTGCTTGAGCCCATTCGCGAACTGATCGCCACCCATCGGCGGGAGGCGAGAGACTCCGCCGGCGATAATGGCAAGTTCGCCATTGGCCTGCGCAGCACCGTCCAAGCTGGCGCTCTCGCCAAACTCAAGGTGAAATGCTCCATCAACAAGACGGTCACTGACGAACCGGAGGGAAGCGGAGATAGCCAGCAGCATACTGCCCGCAGGGCGAGGCGAAGCTGAGGCAAATTGAAAGCCAGGTCGAAGACCCGGACCAGATGAAATTGTTGCCATTTTAAGTCTTATCAGAGGAGTTCTTCTGTAAGCTGCGTCGGAGCATCACTTGCACACCTTGAATCGAAAGCCCGAAAAGTGCTCCAAAGTGGGTGCGGTCACCTGTCACCAAATGGTGGCAACCTGACTGAATAGCGGCAGCGAGCACAGGTTGGCCCCTCTCCACCACTGGGAGATGTGCCTCCAACTCTTTGTCGCGCAATCTGATGGGTTGAACCTGAAATGCAGTCATCGAATCCTCCAGCCAGCTCTTACATGGGGCGGACTTAGCGAGTAGATGGCGGCGCTTGGGGTTTCGGGGGCGTTTTTGCCGAGTTATTTGATTTATCGTTACCACGTGGGGAACGTGGGTTTTGCGGGGGGAGCTTTGGTGCTCTGGATATCGGATTCATGTCGCCGTGGGTGACTTGGAGGCGGAATCGGAGTGATGGCTCAGTTATTGGATGTAAGTCCCTCATTTTCAGAGGATTGGGAGGGGTTGTCGGTAGGAATGGATTGGGACATGGTTGGCTAGGCGCTAAAAATGTCTTGCAGCTTTTTACCGAAAAAATACATTTTTATCTTAATGAAAGGTATTGAATATCGGCAATTCAAAAACGAACGCTGCCCTTAATCGAGTGCCATTCATGTCTGGCATTTTTTCCTCCCCGCCCGCGCCGCCTTCGGGAAATCCATCACTGGCCAGCCTGCCTTCGTCCTGACCTCACCCTGGACGCCCTGCAACCTCCTCAGGTCAGCAGCGCCGCAAACAGGTGCTCCATTTCTCCGGGTAGCTCGCTCTCATCGTTCAGCGTCTCGAGCACTTCCTGTTCGACCCGTTTGCGCAGCTTCTTGCGCAGCCGAAACAACGCTGCTGAAACCGCTCCCCGCATCATACCAAATCTTTCGCCCAACCGCTCGGCATCGCCATCCCCCATATCACTTAGCACGTAAGGCTCCAGCGCCGCAAAAAACTCCGGCCTCCCAGACGTCTCACCTTCTTCACGCAAGCGTGCCTTGGCCCGCTCCAGCAA
This sequence comes from Verrucomicrobiaceae bacterium, assembly GCA_947440575.1. GTDB lineage: Bacteria > Verrucomicrobiota > Verrucomicrobiia > Verrucomicrobiales > Verrucomicrobiaceae > JAGRPD01. The sequence goes on along the minus strand of CANETF010000080.1, from coordinate 10,528 downwards.
GGTCTCCGCCCAGTGCTTGTCATAGAGGGACTCGGGACTGTCAGAACTCAGCGGTTCCAACTTGTACCGTTGCTCAAGTTCGAGTCCATCCAAGGCCACGTGACTGACGTCACCGCCCCGCTTCTGCGCGTGGTCTCGGCGATGCTGATCCACCAAAAAATCACTCAGTGCCGCGAGCAGGAACGTTCGAAACTTCCCTCGTGCCGCATCAGCGCGCTGCAACGCCGGACCTTGCAGCCAGCGGGATAAAAAATCCTGCACCAGATCCTTTGCATTCTCTGCATCATGTCCGTTGCGTCGAATGAACGCATACAGCGGATACCAGTAGGCCTCACACAATTGATTCAGTGCCCGGTCCTGGTCCGCCGATGGCGCGCCGCGTGCACGCGCCACCAACGACCACCGTGTCACACCAAATTCACGCGGCCCTTTCCAAAAAACGTCCTCAGACATGTCCTATCTTAATCCCATTTCAGGCTCTGCAAAAAAAATTAACACCCCGCGTAACAGCGCTTCGCAGCTTTCGGAGAACTCCAATGAACCGCTTGACTGTCGCTCTCTGTAGAACGCCAAACCCAGCGGGGCAGTGATTCAGAACAACAAACTCTAATATCCAAAATTGCACCTCATGAAAACGCTTCCTACCCTCCTCGCCTCCCTCACCCTGATTTCCGGTCTGGTTTCCTGCACCAATCAAGTGCCCATGTATCCCGGAAATCACATCAGCCTGCACGCTCCCTTCCCCGGCACCCAATCCCACATCGCCCGTCCCTATGCTCCGCTCAACGTCAATCCCCGCTACCTCGGTGCGCCAGCCACACCCGTCGCCCAATTCGCAAGGCCCGTGTCATTCAATCCCAACTTAGCCGATATCGTCACCCAAGCCATCGCCCGCCCCACGATTCCAATGGCGGTGAATCCCCGTGTCGTCGGTCTCGGAGGTGGTTCCGACTACCAGCCTCATCTGGCCAACGAATACCGCAACGGCTGGCGCGCAGGAGCTCAAGATGCTGCCTGCGGTGCCAACCGCGACTACCGCCGCGCCTACGCCTGCTTTGGCACCGGCTGGGAAAGCTACTTCCAGGAAGGTTACAGCGACGGTTATGAAGGTCGCCCAATGGCCCACTGATCTCTCCGCTAGCCCCCGTCCTCCCTCAGAGCCCGATCCGACGAATCACCCAAGCCCCATCCCCGGGCGGCGGTGACTCCGGATCGGGCTCAAGCTTTGCCGAAACCACCTTCGTCAGATCAAATCCAGCCGTCTCCAGCTTCGGACCAAACCCCGCACTGGGATTTCGAAAGTCCGCCTCACCCAAGGTCAAAAAATGCACGTGCTCGCGAAGTTTGTCCTCAAAGAAACTCTCCGCCTTTAAACGCCACGACCGCTCCTTCCCCAAAACATCGATTAAGGTCAAAAGCAGCATGGTCGGTTCATCACCCGATACAACCATCGCTTTCACCTTCCAGCGTTCCTTGCAAAACAATGATAGATCCACAGCCCGGCCATCATCCAGTCTCCAACTCACCGCGCCACCACCCTGCTGAATCGGACTCAAATGCAAAGCCTGATCCCGCCACGACACGCCGCCTTCACCCCACGTCCAATGCCCCGAAAGCACCACCGCTGCCCCCAGCGCAAAATCCGCCAAACTGCGTCCTGAGTTGGCCAAATCACAGGGCGAAACTGCTAACTGCTGTGACGAAACGGCTACCCTTTTCTCGACAGCAACTTTCACTGGCACTGGCACGGGCATTGGCAACTTATCTTCCACCTCTGGTAGCATTACGGGTGCTAGGATCTCCGGCGCTACCTCTCGAATTTTCTCCTTCGCCACCACTGGAGATTCCAAAACGGACGACGTCACGTCGGGTCTCTGCCCAAGAACCAAAGCCCCGATCAGCACCACCGTCGCCACCACGGCCAACCCGACCCTGCCCCGGCGTTTTGCTGTGCCACCTCCCAACGCGTTCACTGCCAGCCTGAGTTCAGATGCCGAAGCATAGCGATCCTCCGCCTTCGGCTCCAGTGCCCGCCGCACCACCTCGTCCACCTTCGCGTTAACCTTTCTCAGCGTGCTTGGCGGCTTCCATGATCCACGCGGCACATCGCCCGTTAACAATTCATAAAACAACACTCCCACCGAATACAGATCCGCCCGTTGATCCACTGCCTTCCCTGCCAACTGCTCGGGAGCCATGTATTCCAAAGTCCCCATCAAACTGCCGCTGACCGTCAAGCGTGACCACACCTCCGGCCCTGTCACCGATACCGCCTGCGCCAGCCCAAAATCAGCTACCTTCACCCTGCCTTTGCGGTCCAGCATGACATTCGAGGGTTTGATGTCTCGATGCACCAATCCCGCCGCGTGAGCGTGCTCCAGCGCCTCACAGATCTCCATCACCACCCGCAGTGCCTCCGCCTCCGGCAATCCTCCTTGGGCGACCACCTCCGATAAATCTCGCCCCTCGATATGCTCCATCACTAGGTACCAATAGCCATCCACCGTCTGACCCACATCAAACACCCGCACAATGTGCGGATGATCCAGCCGAGCCATCGCCTTCGCCTCCCGTTCAAACCGCCGCACCAGCTCCTCGTGTTGTGAAAGCTCCTGCGGCAGCACTTTAACCGCCACCGCCCGATCCAACCCCGTCTGCCGCGCCCGGTAAACAGCCCCCATGCCACCTCTTCCTATCATCCCCGTGATCGTGCAGCGTTCTAACACCCCATTCAAATGCTCGGGCGTGGGCGGCGTCCAATCGGCAGGATGTGATGACGGCATGGGCAAGAACTTAACCTGCCACCTCTCTTCCGAATGTCCTCATCGTTCTTCTGGAAAATTCGAACTTGCGTGTATCTTTAGGCTCATTCCCGCCATCACTATGATTCCTCGACATCTCCCCATCATCGCCATGGTCAGCTTGATGCTGACTCAAAGTCACGCTCAAATGCCCTCCGATCCAGGTGATCCTCCGCACCTGAAACGCTACGAAGGCTCCGTCATCTTCGCCCACAAAACCGAACGCTATACCCGCTACCTCATCCCCCTGAGCAAATGGCAACCGCCCTCCGGTGCCGACGCCAAAGAATACGATAAAAGCCAGGAGATCGAAGGAAACTTCACCCGCCTCGCATACGTCATCCCAGACAGCGAGCGCGAGGTCCTCGAAGTCCATCGCAACTACCTCAACGAACTCGACAGCAGCGGCTGGGAGATCCTTCACAGCGCCGTCGGCGAAAAGGAAATCCACCCCAACTTCGGTTACAACACCAAACTGCGCGAGCCCGTCGATGGCACTCAACTCTTCGAGTATCCCACACCCGGCGGCACCGCGTACATCGCCGCACGTCGTGCCGATCCTGATGGCGACACCTACGCCACCATCACCACTTTCCGTTTCACCAACAACGGTCTCACCGGCCCCTTCGAGAACCTCATCAAACCCCACTCCACCCTGGTCCGGGTGGATCTCATCAAGCCCAAAGCTATGGAGCAACGCATGGTTTTTATTGATGCCGCCGCCATGAAATCCGAGATCAGCCAACAAGGCAGAGTCTCGCTCTACGGCGTCTTGTTCGAGTTCAACAAAACCGACATCAAACCCGAATCCCAACCGACTCTTGCCGAAGTCGCAAAACTTCTTCAAGATGACCCCTCCCTGAAGCTCCTCGTCGTCGGGCATACCGACAACATCGGCACTCTCGATTTCAACAAAGACCTCAGCGCCCGGCGTGCCACCTCCGTCGTCAGTGCCCTCGTCAAGCAATTCGGCATCGCTGCGAATCGCCTGCATCCCGAGGGCGTCGCCTTCCTCGCCCCCATCGCAGCCAGCGATACCGAAGAGGGCCGCTCAAAGAACCGTCGGGTCGAACTGGTTCGATGGTAAAACAGCGAGAAGGCGGACGGGTCACCCAGTCCGCCTTCCTTTGATTGACCGTTTCGTTAGCGATCAGCACTCACCACCGCCTGCCGCCCATGCCCCAACTCCGCCTTCAACGTCGTGCGCCCGAAGTTGAACCCTAGGCTGTGCCCCAAGCCTGTGTTCAAACAACCCACCGCATCCGTCAACGCCGTGCCTGGGGAAAACGATCTCAAGGTCTCCAAACTCCCTGATGTGAAGTAGCGAGTTCCCTTCCGCAAAGTCACTATCGGACGACGAACCGCCGGCGCATCGTTGGTCGGTTCCGCGGCGGCCGATCCCGTGATCCAAACCAAATTGTCCGCTGCTGATACCACCCCAAGTGCCCCAACCAGCGTCGCCAACACCCCGTAGTGGCTATTGGAAAACGTCGGGATCGAGGTGAAATCCACTTGAAGCAAGCGCCCAATACGTGCGCCACCCGTGCCCGGCACCACCTGACCTTCATGCAGCAGCACCTCAAATTGACCCTCTGCCGTGCCATCATTGCGATTCCAGTAAAGCACGCCGTCGTTGGCACTTGTGATCCCAGAGCCGCCCACTTGCACCTGCACAAGCAAGTGCCCGGCTAAGTTCATTCCATAACGCAAAATCCGCCGCACCGTCACACCTCTGCCAAACCCTGGAGCCGTGATGCCCTGGCGCAGAACCAAGCGCGCACTCCCCGTGCGGTCACTCCAAAGCCCTTCGTTGTTATGACTGCTCACCCCAGACCCTGTTCGCATGCTTGCCCGAAACACCGCGCCCCGATCATCTCCCGTCACACCTGAGAACGAGGAAAACACCCCCACAGGAGAACCCTGAGCGTCAAGAGCCGGGCTGCCTTTACGGGCAACCACCACTCCACTCGCTGCCACAAACACATTGTCCGCCGCACTCACTCCGCTGCCCGCCACAGGTTGCGCGGTGAAGATGCTGAATCCGCGATCCGCCGCCACCGAGGTGCGCACTGGCATCTGCCCGTAGGGTGTTCCAAGAGGTGAAATCACCGTGCCTTCACGCACCGCTGCCAGCACCGTGCCAGCACGCGTCACCACCCACGCTGAATCCGATGCGGGCGTCACCGCAGTGAATCCAGACCCACGACGCAGCCCCACATTGGCCATCATGAATTCGCTGCGATTTGAAACACGCGCTTCACCCAACCGACCTACCACACTGCCATCTGGCAATGCCTGCCCGTTGGTTAGGACTGGCTGCAAAAAGGCATCCGTCAACGACGCACGAAACAAGCCTTCTGCATTCATCCCATTGATTCCAGGTCCTGCCCGCCAGGCTCGCACATACAACGTATTCTCGTTCTCGTTGAACAAGGGATTGAGAAAACGAGTGAACTGAATTCCACCTGTTCCGATGTTTCCCGTTGCTTCCATCAACCCAAAGCGCCGCGTTGGAGCTAGGTCTGACCAAAGCGCCACCGTTCCCCGGCCAGCCCCCGTCAGACCACTCAGCACCACTGGCGCCGTCGCCGTCCCCACCACTTGCCGCACCTTAGCATGAGTCGCCCCAAAAACGTCCGCACTCGGCGTGCCCGTGACCAATCTCCAACCCGCCAACAATCCTTCTGCTGACCGGATCACGGGACCAACCCGCCAGGCCGCGCCCGCATCCATTATTCTCGAATCATCGCCAGGCGCTGCCGCAATCAAGTTACCCCCATAAAGCGCTACCGAGCGACCAAACTCATCACCCGTCTGAAGCCCCAACGGTTGCGTTTGCGGCATCACTTCGACCAGCATCCCATTCATCCACCGCACCGCCCCAATCCCAAACCGGCCGGGACTTCCCACAGCGATCAGCCCCTGCTGCGCCGCCACCGAGGCACCGAATCCTTCTCCCAACGCGCTGCCCATCATTCGAGCCAACACATACGGGCGTCCTGGCACGTTCACACTCCAGGTCACCACCTTGCCGCGCCCACCCTCAGCCATCGCGGATCCCGCCACCAGCAGCGTGCCATCGAGCGCCAGACTGCCCCCAATGTTGTCTCCCGCCATTGCCATGGGATCACTGACACTCGCCAAATGCGTCAGGGTCACCGCATCGTAAAGCTGCACACTGCCCGCAGCCGAAACAGCCCCCACCCGATCCTTCGCCGCACTCACAGCGATCAAACCGCCTTGCAGCGCCACCGCATAGCCCAGCAGATCGTTGGGCTCGCCTGCCGGATGACGGAGGATGCCCGAACTCGAGCTGGAGCCCACCTGCCACACCACCGCCACACCACTTGCACTGCCACCTCCAAAGTCGGCAAAAGGCGCCCCAATGACCAACGTATCCCCCTCCATCGCCACCGCCATGCCAGCCTGCTCATTTTCATAGAACAAACTCGTGCCGATCTGCTGAATCAGGCGGCCCGTCGTCAGTTCGAAGACATACACCGCTCCGCTGTTGATCCGGCCACCTGCATCGGTGCCCGGCGCGCCCACTGCAATGCGTGTGCCCGAGATCGCAAGCGCCGAACCAAAGCCATCGTGTGCGGCCCCGCCCGGCGGATAAAGAGGCGGCAGCGCCCGCCCCGTGCGTTCATCAATAAGATAAACCGCGCCCGTTGGCACTCCGTTCGGATTGTGCGCTGCGGGAGACCCGAGCGCGATTCGGCCCGCTCCAAGAGCGGTCACACTGGCACGCTCGGTCGGCCGCATTGCGGAATGAGAAAAGCGGCGCTCGGTCGTTTGAGCGGCGGCTTCCGCCTGCCAGAGCAGACTCAGCAACGCGATTGACAAATAATGAGATGTTTTCATGGGATTAGAGGTTTGGATTGGAATGGATGACTGCCGACAGCATTTGCCGTCTTCATCCCTTCCTCCGCAAAGCCCCTCCCGATGTGACGCCCTCACCCGAAGATTCTTTGCTTCTCATTCAATTCGAATTCAACCCACGTCTGCCATGCCCCGCCGGCGCCTTGTGCTGTGCAGCAGTTCGGCGCGGAAGCTGCGGGTGCTGGGGACGAATCTACTGCCAGGTCGCTGCATGGTGAGCCATCTTTACCCGCCATCCCGCGATCCGGCGCAGGCTGATCCGAGACGGGTCTTGGAGCAATGGGTGGGCCTGGCATTGTGGAAACGCCTGCAATACCAACAGGACGGCCAGCTTTCCTGCCTGCCGCGACCGTGCGTGGCACGCTCGAAAACCCGGCCTATCGGGACTTTCTCAATCAGACGCGGGGGGAGCAGGCATTAATCCTAAAAACGGAAGTGGCTGAGGGCGAATCTGCCGCCGTCATTGGCTCCACAAGGCTTCCCGCTTCTCGGGTGGCATCACCTTATTGATGCAACCGCTGCGAACCGGGAAGCCTTGTGGAACCAAGCACAACGCCATCTTCATCCCTTTCCATTCCCGTTTCTAGGTTAATGGCCTTCAAGGCGCTCAAGTTTTAGGGATGGGAGCGCAAGCTGGAAGTTGGCCTCACTTTGGTGGAGAGGCTTGGGACTTGTGGAGGGGGGTGGGGCGTGCTTTGGGTGGGGGATGCGTTTTGTGATGACATGGGTGACTTGGGGGGTGGTGGGTTTGGGCCTACTGGGCCCGGGCGTTGTGTCGGTGGAGGGGGCGGGGGCGAAGCGGGGATCGGGGTCGCGACCGAATGTGCTGTTTATTGTGGCGGATGATTTGCGGGATTATCCGGGATGGATGGGGGGGCATCCGCAGAGTGTGACGCCGAACATGGACAAGCTGGCGAAGCGGGGGATGCGGTTTGCGAATGCGCACTGCAACTATGCGCTGTGCAATCCGTCACGGACGTCGATGCTGACGGGGATGCTGCCGAGCAGTAGCGGGGTGGTTGGCAATGAGCAGGATTGGCGGCGAAGTTTGGCGGTGGCGGGGAAGCCGACGCTGCCGAGTTTTTTCAAGGAGCAGGGGTGGCTGACGGCGGCGGGTGGGAAGGTGTTTCATGCGAATCACGGCGGGCCGGAGGGTCGGCTGGCGGGGTGGCATGGGGGGCGTCGGGGGTTTGAGGAGGATGGGGCGTGGGGGGAGCGGTTTCCGAAGGCGGGGGTGCAGATTCCGATGCTGCCGGTGCCGACGGGTCGGAACTTTAACGGGCTGGACATCTGGCACTGGGACTGGGGTGGCATTGAGGTGGCGGATGAGGTGACGGACGATGGTCAGGTGGTGGCTTGGGCGGCGGATTTTTTGCGGAAGAAGCAGAGCAAGCCGTTCTTTTTGACGGTGGGGTTGTATCGGCCGCATTCGCCGTGGTATGTGCCGCAGAAGTATTTTGATGGGTTGCCAGCAGAGGCGGACATTGTTTTGCCGGAAGTGAGGGAGGATGATTTGGAGGATGTGCCGGAGGTGGCGAGGGGGCATCTCAAGAAGAAGGATGCGGATCATGCGAAGGTTTTGGAGAAGGGGCTGTGGAAGAGTGCGGTGCGGGCTTATCTGGCGAATGTGGCGTTTTGTGATGCGATGCTGGGGCGGGTGATGGAGGCGCTGGATGCGGGGCCGCATGCGGAGAACACGCTTGTGGTGTTCACGTCGGATCATGGTTGGTATCTGGGGGAGAAGCAGATGTGGCATAAGGGTCGGCTGTGGGAGGAGGCGACGCATGTGCCGCTGACGATTGCGGCGCCGAAGGTGACGCAGGCGGAGACGGTGAGTGAGGAGGCGGTGGCGCTGGTGGATGTGTATCCGACGTTGTGCGAGTTGGCTGGGTTGAAGGCGCCGGGGCATTTGGATGGGGAGAGTTTGGTGCCGTTGCTGAAGAAACCGGAGACGAAGCGGGAGCGGCCGGCGGTGACGATGATGGGCGGTGGGGAGGGGGCGTCGTATGCGGCACGGGATCGGCGGTATCGGTACATTCGGTATGCGGGTGGGGAGGAGGAGCTTTACGATCACGAGGTGGATGCGAAGGAGTGGGTGAATGTGGCGGGGAAGGCGGAGATGGGGGAGGTGAAGGGGCGATTGGGGAAGGCGTTTCCGACCGAGTGGGCGAGGGCTTCACGGACGGTGGAGGCGATTGTGGGATCGGCAAGAACGGGGGGCGGGGTGGATTTGGAGTTGCAGGTGGGGGATGTTTTGCGGGGGGATGAGATGCCGGAGGTGAAGGGGTGCGGGGTGTTGATCGAGTCGCTGTTTGAGTTTGATCCGGAGGTGGATGGGGACAGCACGCTGGTGAGTCATGGGGAGCCGGGGCGGGGGTATGCGCTGCACTTGGTGGACGGTCGGGTGAGGCTGAGTGTGTTTGCAGCGGGGAAGGAAGCGGAGGTGAGGACGCATCGGTTAGCGAAGGGGAAGCAGCATGTGCGGGCGTTTTTGGACGGGGATGGGATGATGTCGATCGCGGTGCCGGGGCAGAGTGAGATGCTGGAAGAGGCGCCGTTTGAAGGAGGGTTTCCGGAGTCGCTGAAGGGGGAGCTGAGTGCGGGGCAGAGCTTTGGGGTGTTGACGGTGAAGGGGTATCCGAATTCGACGCCGTTTGACGGGGAGGTGAAGCGGTTGCGGCTGACGTTTGTGCCGGGGCAGGAGAAGCCGGCGGCGCCGTTGCCGGAAGAGAAGAAGGATGGGGAGGTGGGTCGGTGATGGGGCGAGCGGGGGAAGGGCAGGGGTTGATGGGGCTGGTGCTGATTTTGGTGCTGGGCTGGGGTTTGCTGTACTTGCCGGCGTTGGGGACGCGGGAGTTGCAGGGGGAGGAGGCGAGGCGGGTTTTGCCGGGGCGGACGATGCTGCAGACGGGGGACTGGGTGGTGCCGCGGTCGGCAGGGAAGATTTACAATCGCAAGCCGCCGCTGATCAATTGGGCGACGGCGTGGGCAATCAAGCTGACGGGCCGGATGGATGAGTGGTCGGTGAGATTGCCGTCGGTGCTGGGGATGCTGGCGTTGGCGTTGACGGTGCTGTTAGCGGGGCGGGTGTGGTTGGGGAATGAGGGGGCGTTTTTGGCGGCGTGTGTGTGTTTGACGAACATTGGGTTTTTGGAGAAGGGGCGGTTGGCGGAGATTGAGGGAATTTACATGGCGTTGTTTGGCATGGCGCTGATGGTTTGGTTGGCGGCTTGGTGGAAGGACTGGAAGTGGTTGGCGTGGGTGGGGTCGATGCTGCTGCTGGGGGTGGGGTTTTTGGCGAAGGGGCCGGTGCATGTGTGGTATTTTTATGCGATCGTGATGGGGGTGCTGTGGGCGGAGGGCAGGCTGCGGGAGTTGCTGTCGGTGAGGCACTGGGTGGGGGTGGCGGTGTTTGTGAGTGTGTGGCTGCCGTGGGCGATGGTGAACAGCGGGAGGAATCCGCAGAAGGACTCGGGCAAGGTGTGGATGGAGCAGGTGACGCACCGGATGGGGTTGGTGGAGTTTGACTGGCTGAATTGGGTGCTGCAGGTGCCGCAGAGCGTGATGAATTTTTTGCCTTGGGCGGTGCTGCTGCCTTTGGCGTGGAGCGGGGTGGTGACGGGGCAGTGGGCGGGGCTGGGGAGGCGGGGGTTGTGGTTGAAGGGGCTGCGTGCGGGGTTGGTGGTGGGGTTTTTGGTGATCGCGCTGCTACCGTCGTCGAGGCCGCGGTTCATGTTGCCGTTGAATGTGGCGGCGGCGGTTTTGGTGGTGGAGTGTTTGGCGTTGCTGCCGCTGGCGGCGCGGGGGCGATGGGTGCGGGGGTGGTTGGCGGTGCTGGTGGGGGT
>CANETF010000079.1 GCA_947440575.1 Verrucomicrobiaceae bacterium | reverse complement strand
GGGGGGGGGGGGGACGCCGGGGCGGACGTGGGTGATGGGGGAGGCGGCGAGGTAGAGGGCGGGTTTTTCGGCGTAGGTGCCGCCGAAGAAGGCGATGGCGTTTTCGCTGGTTTTGTCTTTGTTGGCGGCGGCAAGGTCCTGGGTGGCGGCCATGACGATGGCGGCTTGGACAGCGCTGGATTGGTCGAGGTGTGGGCCGGGTTCTTGGGGGTCGGTGATGCCGGAGGTCATGGCGGTGAGGCCGGAGAGGTGGCCGCCGGCGGAGCCGCCGATGCAGCCGATGCGGGTGGGGTCGATGTGGAGTTCGGGGGCTTTGGCGCGGAGGGTGCGGAGGGCGGCTTTGACGTCCTCGATGGCGGCGGGGTATTGGGCTTCCTGGGCGAGGCGGTAGGTGACGAGGGCGGTGACGAAGCCGCGCTGGGCGAGGCGTTCCATCATGGGTTTGTCGCTTTCGATTTGACGCTTCTGCCAGCCGCCGCCGTGGATGTCGAGGATGCAGGGGTAGGCACCGGGTTTGTCGGGGACGTAGACGAGGAGTTGGACGGTGTGTTCGGGGTAGGCGGCGACGTCGAGGGTTTTGAGGGTGAAGCCGGCGGGGGTGGCGGGTTTGACGAGCTGGAACTTGGGGGGCTTGACGGTTTGCGCCGAGGTGGTGAGGGTGAGGGCGCAGAGGAAGATGAGGAGGCGGTGCATGGGGGGAAGATGAGTTGGAATGAGGCGGGTGGCAAGTGTTGAGGGCTTGCGCGAGGGAGAGGGAACTGGCAAAGAAGGGTGATGTTTGCGAGGATCACGAATGCGTTTGCGATTTGGTTGTTGCTGGGAGTGGCCTGGGCCTGGGTGGTGCCGGGGCATTTCACGTGGTTTTTGCCACACATCCCGATGGGGCTGGGGCTGATCATGCTGGGGATGGGGCTGACGCTGCGGTTCGAGGATTTTGCGGGGGCGTTGAAGGAGCCGGTGAATGTTCTCATCGGGGTGGTGGCGCAGTTTCTCATTATGCCGCTGCTGGGGTGGGCGATTGCGAAGGGCATGGGGTTGCCGGGGCCGCTGGCGGTGGGGTTGATTTTGGTGGCGAGTTGTCCGGGGGGGACGGCGTCGAATGTGATCACGCATTTGGCGGGGGGGAATGTGCCGCTGTCGGTGCTGATGACGACGTGTTCGACGCTGGTGGCGGTGGTGATGACGCCGCTGCTGACGTCGTGGCTGGCGGGGGCTTATGTGCCGGTGCCGGTGGGGGCGATGCTTTTGGATATGATGATGGTGGTGGTGCTGCCGGTGGTGGTGGGGCTGGGGCTGAACCAGCTGATGCCGAAGGTGGTGGGGCGGCTGGCGGGGGCGATGCCAGTGATGAGTGTGCTGTTCATTGTGCTGATCGTGGGGGCGATCGTGGCGGACAAGAAGGTGGCGATTGCGGAGTCGGCAGGGAGTTTGCTGCTATCCGTGTTTTTGCTGCACGCCGGGGGGTTTGGGCTGGGGTGGTTGGCGGCGCGGGTGCTGGGACGGACGGTGCCGGTGGCGCGGACGATTTCGATCGAGGTGGGGATGCAGAATTCGGGCTTGGGAGCGAAGCTGGCGAAGACGCATTTCAGTGATCCGCTGACGGCGGTGCCATCGGCGATTTCAGCGGTGTTTCACAGCTTGATTGGGAGTGTGCTGGCGGCTTGGTGGCGTCGGCGGGGGTGATATTCAGTCAGGTAGGAGGGGTTTCCTCTAACCAATCCTCAATGCAGTCTGACCCGACAGACTGTCTACTCCAAGCTCGCCAACCGTGATTGTAGGCGAAGTGAAAATAGGGGCCACGAAGAATTTGCTCATGCTGATGATGGCGTGTCGAACAGTCAGTGCCAATTTCATGGACTCGGTGGGCCAATGTTGATTTATGAACCTTATGAAAGGCAGGTGAAGCGTTGATTCGGACGTGACTAACAGCCGTGCGCCAATCGGTTGCGCGCACCAGATAGATCAAATCCTCCTGTCCGTCTGCACCCCAAAAAATAACTTCGTAGAGATTCATGCAAACACCAACGCTGGACTCGAAGGAAGGACATCCAACTCTACTGGCGGTCGGCTTTTGGGAGCCACTGGATTTCGGTGCCGGGTTTGGCAGGGGAGGCTTTGTCTTTTTTGCTGCCGCCTAGGAAGAGGTCGCCGGCGTCTTTGAGGGTGACGAAGATGAGGAAGCCGAAGAGCATGAGGGCGCAGGCGGTTTGGAAGGCTTCGAGGATGCGGCCTTGGAGGGGTTTGCGGCGGATCCATTCGGCGATGGCCATGGTGATGTGGCCGCCGTCGAGGACGGGGAAGGGCAGCATGTTCATGATGGCGAGGTTGACGTTGAGGACGACGGAGAACCAGAGGACCATGAGGAGGGCGTCAGGGTCCTGGAGGAGGTTGTAGTAGACGCGGCCGATGCCGACGGGGCCGCTCATGTGGGCGGGGCTGATGTCGGACTTCGGTGAGAAGAGTTTTTGGATCATGTTGACCATGCTGCGGGAGGCGGCGGAGAGTTGCTCGCCGACACCGGGGTGGTTGATCTCGCGTTTGCCGGTGGCATGCCAGACGATGCCGAGCATGGGTTTGGTGATTTCCTCGGGGCGTTTTTCGGGGAGGCGGGGGGTGATGGAGATGGATTGCTCGGCTTTGGCGCGGCGGATGGTGAGGGTGATGGGTTTGCCATCGGAGGCCTGGACGGCTTCGCTGATTTGGAGGCGGTTGTAGATGGGCTGGCCGTTGAGGGTGAGGAGTTGGTCACCGGATTGGAGGCCTGCGTCGGCGGCGGGGCTGTTTTCCTGGACCTGGCCGACCATGGGGGTTTCTTTGCCAGCGATGCCGATGTCTTTGAGAGGGGGGCGTTTGAAAATGCTGCTGAAGAAGGAGGATTTTTCGGGAGCGACGCGGGCGGCGTCGGCGGGCACGGGGCACTTGACGAGGCCCTGGCCGGGGCGGTCGACTTTGAAGTCGATGTTGGTGCCTTCGCTGGCGATGATGGCCCAGCGGACGGAGTCGACGAAGCCTTCGAAGCGTTTGATGGGCTGGTCGTCGATTTCGATGATTTTATCGCCGACCTTGAGGCCGCCTTTGGCGGCGGCGCTGTCTTCGGCGACGTAGCCGATGGTGGTGGTGACGAGGGGTTCGGTTTCGGGTTTGCCGAGCCAGGAGACGAGGAAGGCGAAGAGGGCGGCGAGGCAGAAGCTGAAGAGGGGGCCGGCGAAGGCGACGATGATTTTGTCGAGAGGGGTGATGGGTGGCAGGGGTTCTTTGGTGTCGACATTGCCTTCGATGGCCTCCATGGGGGCCATTTGGGGGAGGGAGACGAAGCCACCGGCGGGGATGCAGCCGAGGCCGTATTGGACACCGTTGATGGTTTTTTTCCAGAGGGGTTTGCCGAACCAGATTTGGAAGCGGTCGACGTAGAGGCCGCGCCAGCGGGCGGCGAGGAAGTGGCCCCATTCGTGGACGAGGATCATCAAATTGAACACCAGGAGGACCTCGATGACGAGGATGATGGTGTTGAGGATTTTGCCGAAGGTGCCGAGAGAGAGAAGCCAGTCCATGAGGGTAAGTGACAGTGATAACGCCGCTGAACGGCATTACGCGCGGTCGAGAGCTATAAAAACTAGCATTCACGTGGGTGGGGCGCAATGGGTGGCTGCGGTTTTTTGGGGGGGCGCGGGGAGGGGGGGAGGAGCTGAGGGAGCGGAATGGGCGGATTTGAGGTAAATAAAGTGCTTAGTTTATTGTCAAATCGATCTGAAAAGATGGCATAGGAGATGCTGCGAAGGGGCGAATGAAAAAAGGCTTTGCTGAGTGTAAGCAGGGTGTAGATTAAGGGATTGGTTGACTTGAAATCATGACCGTAGACAAAATCGGATTAGTCACTTTTGCGCTGGTGTTCCTGGCTGGGTTCACCTGGCGGGCGAGTCTGCTGCGGCACTTCTATTACATGCGTTGGTTGGACTTTGTCGATATGGTGGACCCTCAGGTGGAGGAGGCGGAGTTTGAGAGGCGGGTGAGGCGATTTGGGAGGTTGCTGGCGGGTGTGAGCGTGGCGAGTCTGCTGGCGATTGCGGGGAGTCTGTATTGGATTGCGGTTGAGTATGGAAGGTTGCAGGAACGGGGTGTGGAGCGCCAGGGAGGGATGGCTGAGGTTGGATCGTTGAAGTGGGAGGTGGAGAAGCTGGGGGAGGAGAGGAAGCGGCAGCTTGAAGCGTTGCTGGCGAGGTATGTGGCGACGATCGACGCGCGGATTCGGGAGATCTCGAAGGCGGGTGATTTTGCGGCGCTTGTGGAGATGAATCAGGAGCGGACCTACGGATTAGCGATGGAAAAGGAGGTGGGTATGGTTGTTGGGAACGGGCTTGGGGCGGTGAATGAGGTGAGGTTGCCGGCGTTTGCGATGCTGGAGGCGAGGATGGTTGGGGAGCGGCTGGAGATGCGGCGGTCTTTGACGCGGGCGGTGGGGAGTGTTTACAAGGAGACCGGCGCGGCTTTTTGGGCGCGTGTGGGGGGGCTTGGGGGTGAGGGAGCCAGGGAGGCGTGGGTGGCAGCGAGCGGAAGGTGCGGGCCGCCGAGGGTGAACTTGGGGGGGCAGCCTGACTTGGCGCGGACGTTGTTTCTGCCTGCCAAGCAGGCTGGGTTAGCTGGTGAGGCGGACGAGGTGGCCGAAGCGGTCGCTGGTGGCAAGGCTGTTGGGGGAGAGGGGTGGGGTGGTGCGGGCGGTGGAAGTGGCGGGTTGTTTGGCGTGGTTGATCAGGGCAATGAGGAGGGTAGAGGCTTCGTCATTGTGGAGGTGGAGGGCCCAGTCGAGGAGGCATTTGTAGACGTCGAGTTCGCCGTGCTCGATTTTGTGGATTTTGGCGGTGAGGGCGGTGTTGAGGCGGGGGTTGTCCTTGAGGTCGCGAGCGAGGCGGTGGCAGTCCTTGAGGATGGTGTTTGTGACGGTGTAGTTTCTGGCTGGAGGTGCGGGGCCGCAGGTGGCGAGGACGCAGGTGAGTTGCTGGAGTTTGTATTCGGTGTCCTGGAGGTGGGAGTGGATGAGGCTTTGGAGGATGGGGCAGTCGGAGGCGGCGGCGAGTTGGGGGAGGCTGATGAGCTGCAGGCGTTTGCCGCTTTGGCAGAGGGCGAGCTCGGCGCTGAAGAGGGTGGACAGGAAGTTCACCAGGAGGGTGGGTGAGGTGGGGGGCGATTAGATGCGGCCGGTGAGGAGCAGGACGAGGAGGATGATAACGATGAGGGAGGCGCCGCCGCCCATGTAGTGGTTGCCAGTGCGGAAGCCGTAGCCGCCGCCGCCGATGAGGAGGATGATGAGGAAGATGACGAGGAGGTTCATGATGTGTTTTGGGGTGAGCGGTTGAGCGACTAGTTTTTGGATTGTTCGTGGGCTTCGACGAACCAGAGGTTCATGTCCGCGCTGCGGGAGACTTCGGTGAAGATGTCGGCGGTGTCGGCGTCGTTGAGCTGGGTGGCGGTGGCGATGGCGGAGCGGATGAGTTCGCCGTAGAAGGCGATTTCATGGGCGAGTTCGGCGACGTGTTTTTCGCCGCTGTGGATGGAGGCGGGGTATTCGGGGAGGCTGGAGGTTTTGGCGATGGTGCGGACGCTGCCATGGGCGATGCCGCCGAGCTGGACGATGCGTTCGGCGATGGTGTCGACGTAGCCGGCGGTGGCGTGGAAGACTTTGTCGAAGAGTTCGTGGAGGGCGATGAAGTTGGGTCCTTTGACGTTCCAGTGGGCTTGTTTGGCGAGCAGCATGAGGTCGATGGAATCGGCGAGGCGCTGCTGCAAGAGGCTGGTCATTTCGAGACGGACCTTTTGGGAGAGACTGTTGCGGGTGTGAGAGAGTTTTGTTTTCATCGCCCCGAGGATAGGGCTGGGGGGAGCGTGGGCGCTATGGGGTGAAGTGCCTATACGGTGGCGACTGCGAGAACGGGCCAGGACGCGTTGGAAGGGCCGGTTTGGTCGAGCGGCCAGTCCATGAGGGTAGGGGACAGGGCTAACGCTGTGAGACAGCGTTAGCCCTGGCTTTGACCTGCAGAGAGCACCCTTTGCGCGGGTGATGGCGCAATGGGTGGAGGAGGACTTATCGGGTTAGAACCGAAAGATGACGCCGGTGCGGAGGACGAAGTCCGGGGTGGCTTCGGTGAGGCCGAAGCCGGCGCCGACGCGGAAGGTGAGGTCGTGGATGGGGCTCCAGTAAGTGGCGGCGAGGAGTTCATGCTGGCCGTTGCTGTCGAGGTCGCCACGGGCTTCGACGCCGAGGGCGACGGTGTCGATGAGTTTTTGCCGGAGGCCGATGCCGTAGCCCCAGGCTGGGCTGCCACTTTCCGGGAAGACGCCGATGAAGTTGAGGACGAGTTTGGTGGAGGCGGAGAGGTCGGCGTCGAGGAGCAGGCGGGTGTGCCAGAGGTTGTTGTCGTGGTCGTCGATGCCGCCGGCGTGATGGGAGTGACCTGAGTCCTGTTCGTCGGCATGATGGTCTTCTTCCTCATGACCGTGTTCGTGTTCGTCATGGTGTTCTTCTTCGTGGGAGTCAGACTGGGGGTCCTGGCCTTCGGCGAACTGGTAACCGGCGCTGAAGCCGAGGTTGAAGGGGAGAGAATCTGAGGTGGGCAGGCGGAAGTAGAGGCGAGGGGTGGTGGAGGTGTAGTTCCAGCCTTCACCGGCTTCGTCGGCGAAATGGGTGGTGAGGCCGAAGGCGAGCCAGGGCGCGACGCCGAGAATGAAGTTGGGTTCAGAGACGTAGGAGTCGATGCCGTTTTGGCGTTCCCAGTCGAAGGCGCCGAGGATTTGGCCGTGGCCGGAGCGAGGGAGATCGTAGTCTTCCAAGAGGAGGAAGTTTTGGCCATGACTGGCGCGAAGGGTGGGGGTGGCGATGAGCAGGAGGGTGATGCAAGAGAGAATGAGTTTCATAAAGTGAGTGAGAGTGAATGGGAGACGGGTCAGAACACGACACGGCGGTGGGTTGGTTGGAAGGGTACAAGCGCACGGCTTGAACCATGGTGGGGATCCGAAAGTGTCTTTTCGGAATCATGCCGGAAGCGTAGGGCGCAGCGGCGGGGTGGGGTTATCAGGCCTGGAGGCGTGGGGGTGGCACGGGCGGCGGGATTTGGCGTCCCGACGGTGTCTTTTGAGGTGCCGGGGTGGGATTGGGTTCGGATCCGTTTGGAGTGGGCGAAAGAGAGTGAGAGGTCTCGCTTAAGGCGAAGCAGCCGAGTTCTTTGCCTTTGAGGAGATCCGATTTGTCAGATTGCTTCTCTGAGTTTTCACCGGCTTTGACGGCGAGGCAGAGCGGACAGGGGTGATTGCCGTCGAAGGTCATGGTGACGGCGGTTTGGAGGGAGTTCTTTTGACTGAAGTCGGCGAACATGCCGACCCAAGCGACGCTTTGGAGGAGCATCCAGTGCAGTCCGATACTGGCGGCTAGGGCCAGGACAAGGAGGGTGCGGGCGATGCGGGAGAGACTCAAGGAAGGCAGGATTCGATGAATCGGCAAGAATGTCAATACGCACAGTTAGATAGGGGATATGGGGTGATTAGAGAAAAATTAAGGGTGGGATGGTGGCTGGTGAGGTGGGAGGCTTCGACCGATTCTCGAAAATCGTGTCAACTTGCCCAGCGGCGGAACGGCCTCATGGGCTGCGACAGCCGGGTGCCCTTTATTGATTTCATAGCGGGCTAGGCGATTTCCTTGCCCCTGAGACCACTGCGCGCGCCGGGTCAAAATGACAATATTTCCGAGAACCGGTCTATGAAATCAGGGGAAGAAGCGGGGTTTGCCTCTCTGCCTGCCGGGGTTTGTGGTGGCGATCATTGGGGCAGTTAAATATATCAATAATAAAAATATTGGCATTTATGCATTAAAAATATAATAAAATATAGAAATTCATGTTGCTATATTCTCAAAATTATATTAAACATGAGAAGCTTCTCAATCCGAAGACGCGAACCTGAAAATCCGATTATGAAAATCCAGTCCCCCTCCTTGATGTCTGCCTTCTTTGCTTTGGCTTTGACGGGCTCTATTGCCATGCAGGCGAGTGCTCAAACGCTTCAGTTCAGCTTGGAAGGCAATTTCTCGAATCCGGTCAAAGAAAGTTCGAAGAGCGTGTCCCGGATCGACAACGATTTGACGAACGGATATGCGGCAGGCATTGACACGTATTTGGCACCCTCACTGGTGAATCCTGAAGGTGCGGCGGCGTTTGAATGGGGCAAAAGGGCTTCACATGCGCCGTTTCCTCATACGAGCGGGTTGTTGTTTGACCCATCGGTGACGGTTTCGGCGGTGGCGGACCAGGAGTTTGTGTTTGGGTCGTTGTGGTATCGCAACGGGACGATCTTGGACAAGACTGGGATGCAGTCGGTCGATTTGACTCTGGAGTTTGATTTTGCGCCTGCGCTGGGCGTGACACCGAATCCCCAGTCGCTGACTTACGGTTTGTCTTTGGTGAACACGTTGAATACGAAGGATGCGATCGCGAGTGCTGACATCGTGCGTTTGAACAACACGCTGGCACCTTTGAACTTTAGCGATGCGCAGGGGACGCAGTATTTCCTGGAAGTGGGCTTCCGGGTGGATGCGACGACGCTGAACAACACGCTGTCGACTCCGACTGAGTTCCGAGTGCTCGAAGGGGGCAATGGGCGGGCGGATCTGGTGGGTCGCTTCACGACGGCACCGATTCCTGAGCCGAGCAGCGCGATGCTGGTGGGCTTGGCCGCGATGGGGTTGCTGCGCCGGTCACGCCGTCGGGCGTAAGGTTGAGTTGAGAAAGTTTTTGAAACCGGATTGGGTTGAGACCTAATCCGGTTTTTGCTTTTCGGGGATGGAAGCGGTGATTACTCGATGCCGGGGATTTTGCAGCCCATGGCTTCGGTGCGCGGGGTGGGGACGGGTTTGTTTTCGGCGATGGCGGAGAGGGCGTCGCGGAGGTCGGAGGTGGTGGCTTTGCGTTGGCGTTTGGTGGGGCCGAGGTAGAGGTCGTTGATGCGGCCCTGGTAGAGGGTGGTGCCGGTGGCGGAAAGGACGACGACTTCGGGCGTGATGCGGGCGCCGGTGCGTTTGGCGAGGCGTTGTTTTTGATCGAGGAGGGCGAGGGGGCGGACCTTGAGGAGTTCCTTGTGCTCCATGACCTGGGTCATGTGGAGGTCGGATTCGGAGTGGATGAAGTAGAAAGAGAAGCGGTCTTCGAAGGTTTCCGTGATGGCGTTGATTTCGGGAAGGAAGGTGTTGGAGGTGTTGCAGAACGGTGAACCGAAGAAGAGGACGGTGGCTTTTTTGTCGGCTGCGAGATTGAGGGGAGAGTGGTCCATGCCGTCGGTGCCGGGGAGGGTGATGGCGGGTTCAGCGGCTTGGAGGGCGAGGCTGGTGGAGAGGAGCAGGAGAGCTAAGCGGATCATGGGCGAGACTCCGGATCAGAGTGGGAGGTGGGGAGTTTTTCGATGTGTTCGGCGATGCGGAAGATGGCGAGCACGAGTTCCATGGCGACGCGGGCGGTAAGGACGTAGAGGAGGAAGGCGATGGGGCCGGTGACGAGGGTGAAGAGGCCGTGCATGATGCCGTCGCTGAAGCCGCTGGCCATCCAGGCGAGGGCGGAGAGGACGGCGGCGAGGAGGCTGAGGCTGTAGAGGATGCGGACGAGGCGGGGGGTGAGGAAGCGTTTGAAGGAGAAGTCAAACAGCATGGCGAGCAGGGCGCGAGTCTCGCCCCAGATGGCACCGATCCAGCCGTCGCTGCGCGGTGGGGTGGCGGGAGGCTGGAAGGGGTTGGGTTTGGCTGCCATGACGGGGGGTGCCTTGGCACGGGTGAGGGCGGGTCAGGAGGCGGGAGTGAGGGTGACCTTCTGGACATCCATGACGGCTTTGCCTTTTTTGTCGAGGGGTTGGATGACGAGGCGCTGGAGGCCGGGGGCTTTGATTTCGAGGATGCCGGCGTCGACGTCTTTCCAGTCCTGGAAGCCTTTGGTTTCAGCGACGGTGAAGGTGGTTTTTTGGCCATTGAGGCGGACTTCGATCTGGCTGCCGCCGTTTTCGGGTCCGCAGCCTTGGGAGACGGTGACGCGGTAGCGACCGGGTTTGCTGGAGATGAACTCCCACTCGGCGAAGTCGGCGGGGTCGGTCCAGAAGCCGAGGCAGTTTTTTTCGGGCTTGGGTTCGTAGCGCATGACTTCGGACCAGGTGATGGCGGATTTGGCCTGCAGGGTGACGCTGCCGTCATCGGCGAGGTGGATGGGCTCGGTGCTTTCTTTGGCGGGGATGAAGGCGACCTCTTTGACGTCGAGCACGGGGGTGGGGCCGGAGGTGGGGGAGTACATGGAGAAGGGGGCGGTGTCTGCGGTGGCGAGGTAGATTTCACCGAGGTAGACCTGGGCGGGTGAGCTGGCGGCGGGGATGTTCTTTTTCAGGCGTTGGTCACCGATTTTGAATTGAACGGGCAGGCTGGCGCGGGAGAGGGTGTAGGTGATGCGGACGGAGTAGCGGCCCCAGCGGGTGGGTTTGAAGGAGGCCCAGTCGAACTGGTCCCAGTGGGGCATGGTGGTGTGGACGAAGTCTTTGGGGCCGAGTTTGATGACACCGCGGGAGGGGAGGTCGGGGCGTTCGACGGGTTCGTCGCTGCCGAAGCCGTTGAGGTCGATGGGAGGCGGGGCCGCGAAGACTTCATCGGCGGATGAGGGGGCGCTAGAGAGGAGCGTCTCGGGGGCTTTTTTCTGGGGCTCGGCTTTGGGCTCGGGAGCTTGGGTGGATTCGGTTTTGGCGGGGGGGGCGGTGGGAGGGGGGCTGGCGGTGGGTTGATCACCGCAGGAAGCGAGCAGGAGGGCGAGTGAGCCGAGGGCTGAGAAGCGGAGGAGGGCGGTGAGAGAGGGGATTGGGTTCATGCGGGGGAGGAGTGTAAACGGGTGGCGACCGGATTTCCTAGAGGAAATAGCGGGGACTTAGCGGGGCGGGCGTGAGCGGAGGGCGATCAGGGCGCCGAGGAGGCCGCCGGCGGTGTCGGCGAGGAGGTCGCCGGGGTCATTGCCGCTGCGGCCGGGGGTGAGGGTTTGATGGTATTCGTCGCTGGCACCGACGAGTAAGGCGAAGGCGATGCAGGCGAGAGTGATGGAGGCGGCCTTCCAAGCGGGGCGGTTGAGGATGAGGAAGCGGGCGACGCAGAAACTGCCGGCGGTGAAATAGAGGAGGTGTTTGATTTTGTCGGAGTGATCGAAGGTGGGGCCGACGGGTGGCAGATTGCGAGAGGAGAGCCACCAGAGGAGCGTGAACCAGCAGCAGAGGGAGATGGCCCAGAAGGAGGGTTGATGCCAGAACTTGCCGAGCATGAGAGGGCTATTCCTTGAGTTCCTGCTCGAGCCGCTCACTGAGCCATTGCTTGATCATGCTTTGGTAATTGAGGTAGCGGCGGCGGGCGACGCGCTTGATGCGGGAGAGCATGCGGGGGTCGAAGCGGAGAGTAATGGTGGTGCTTTCCCGAACATCGGGGCGATGCATGGACATTTGCATGAGGCGGGCGTCGATTTGGTGCCCGGCCCAGAAGGCGCATTCGTCGTCGTCGGTTTCGAAGGCGGGCACGTCCTTCCAGAGACGAATGAGGGGAAGATCGGGGGAAGAGTCGGGAGCAGCCATGGGGGATGAGGGGTCAGAGGTCTTCCACTTTTTTCCGCTCGTAGAAGTCGTTTTCGACCTGGGTCATGTGACGGGCGAAGACGATGCGGTAGCGTTTTCCATCGGTCCAGAAGACGCTGAAGATGCCGTGGCCGGTGAGGGATTTGCCGAGGTTGTAGTATCGGGCTTTGGAGGGATCGGCGTGAGCGTCGGGGAGGAGTTTGAGGGAGAAAGGATCTTCGAACGTCTCCTCGATGTCCTTGGGCGGGACAGCGGTGAGGTCAAAGGAGACGTCTATCCAATCGAATTCCATGAAACAAGGGGAGCTAAGCGCAGGGATTACTTACGGTATTGAATCAGTTCTATTTCATAACCCTCGGGTGCGTCAATAAATGCGAAGGTGCCGCTGGAACTTTCTGTGGGGCCGTCTGAGAGGGGGTAGCCTTTGGCGGCGGCGTGTTCGGCGAAGGCGGTGAGGTCGGCGACTTCGAAGGCGAGGTGGGTCAGGTCGGGGCCGATGACGATGGGACCGCTGGCGGGGAAGGAGCAGATTTCGATGAGTTCGTCGCTGTTCGGGGTTTTGAGGAAGACGAGTTCGGAGCCGCGGGGGGATTTGTGGCGTTTGACTTCTTCGAGGCCGAGGACGTCTTTGTAGAAGGAGACAGTTTTTTCGAGATCGTTGACTCGGTAACGGGTGTGCAAGAGCTTGGTGACCATAGGCAGAGGGTTCATGCCACAGGGGCGGGGTGGGGGCAAGCGGAGGAATTGAGGGCAAATTGAACGGGCCAAAGGTTGAGTGCTGGCGTATCTTTGCGCTCAAGCACTGCATGATCCCACCCATCTTAATCGCTGAGAACCTGCAACGCGCCTATCCGGGAGCGGGAGAGTCGGTGGCGGCCTTGCGTGGGGTGTCGTTGACGCTGGAGGCGGGGGATTTTGTAGCGGTGACGGGGCCGTCGGGGTGTGGGAAGTCGACTTTGCTGCAATTGTGCGGGGCGATGGATGTGCCGACGAGCGGGAGGTTGACGCTGGCGGGCGAGGAGGTGGCGCGATTGTCTGACGGGGCGCTGACGCGGTTGAGGCGGGACAAGATTGGGTTTGTGTTTCAGTTCTTCAACCTGCTGCCGACGCTGACGGTGCTGGAGAACATTGCACTGCCGTTGCTGCTGGCGCGGGTGGGTGAGGGGGAGGCGTTTGCGAAGGCGAGGGTGGTGGCGGAGAAAGTGGGGTTGTCGCATCGGTTGGCGCATTTTCCGGCGCAGGTTTCGGGGGGGGAGGCGCAGCGGGCGGCTTTGGCGCGGGCGGTGGTGCATAGACCGGTGCTGCTGGTGGCTGACGAGCCGACGGGGAGTTTGGATTCGGCGAATGGGGGGAAGGTTTTGGAGTTGTTGCGGGAATTGAACGCGGATTTGGGGGTGGCGATCCTTTTGGCGACGCATGATCCGGCCGTGGCGGCGGCGGCCAAGAGAGTGGTGCGGATGAGGGATGGGGTGGTGGTGGAGGATTGAGGGATTCGGTGCGGCGAGATTTCTCACAAACCGGGAATAAGGCTCCCTGAAATGCCTCTCATGTTTTGAAAGCAGGTCATGGTGGCTTGCAGACCTTTGATGAAACTGAACCTTGCCATTGAGAGTGATTGGACTGCTTTGCGGGCAGGCTGGTTGGCTGCCGGATGCTGATGCAAACTGAATCCCCATTCCTGGTTAGAGAACGTTATTTGTGACCGGAGAGCTGCTTAGTTTTGAGGAGATCGTGGATGCCCACTACGTGGGGTTGTATCGATTTGCTCTGAGTCTGTGCAAGCAGGAGGCGACGGCGCAGGATTTGGTGCAGCAGACGTTTTTGCAGTGGGCTAAAAAGGGACATGAACTCCGTGATGCATCCAAAGTGAAGACGTGGCTTTTTACGACGATATACCGTGAGTTTCTGAATGGGGCCCGGCGCGAGAAGAAGTTTGTGCAGGTGGAGTTTGATGCGGAGGTTCATGGGGGCGCGCTGGATGAGGATGGCGAACCACCGCCCCGAGTGGATGGCGTGACTCTGCAACTGGCGTTGGAGCGGCTGGACCCGAATTACCGGGCGCCGCTGGTTTTGTTTTACCTGAAGGAGCTTTCGTATCGAGACATCGCCGAGGCATTGAGCCTTCCGATTGGGACGGTGATGTCGCGGCTGTCACGCGCGAAGGATGCGCTGAGGGGGATTCTGCGGAGTCTCGAAGGGCGTTCGGCTTCTAACTCTTTATCTACTCCACCTTAATTTATGAATCGGGAACAAGTCAGACTCGAACTTGATGCGACGACGCTGCGACCGCAGGAGGCTTCGGAGGAGGTGCGTGCGTGGTTGCAGGGAGATGCGAAGTTGGGTGAGTGGTATCGGGCGCGGGTGGCGTTTGATGAGCAGGTGGCTGCGGCGATGGAGGAGGTGGTGATTCCGGCCGGGTTGCGCGAAAAGATTGTGAGCGGTTCCAGGGAATCGGTTAAGCGGCCTGTGCGATGGTTTGTGCCTGCGATGGCGGCGGCGTTGGCGGCGTGTGTGGCTCTGGGGTGGGTGTTTTTGTGGCCGGATGCGGAGGGGATGCCTTCGTGGCAGGCGGAGTCGCTGGTGGCGGTGTCGGCGTTGGAGCATGGGCTGTCGAGACTGGATGATCGCTCCGAGAGTTTGGAGGCGGTGAAGCGGGTGCTGGGCGGGAGTGGTTCGATTCTTCCGGAGAAGGTGCCTGGTGTTTTGGGGGAACTGCCGACGTTTGGGTGCAAGCGGGTGCGGATTGGGGGGAGGCCGGCGACGATTGTTTGTTTCAAGCTGCCGGCGGGTGGGGAGGCGCATTTGGTGGTGCTGGAGAGTGCGGGGCTGGGGGGAGGGGTGCCGGCGGGGCGGGCGAAGTTTGAGAAGCGGAAGAACTGGAGTTTGGCGAGTTGGAGTGACGGGGGGCAGACGTATCTTTTGGCGACTACGGCGGGAGAGGAAGAGTTGAGGCGACTGATGGGGGAGGCTTAGGTTTGGTTAGATCCAGTCACGAGAAAAACATATGCAGGCAAAGGGCCGTATGGCATCTGTCGTGTCATCACCCGATACGAAGATGGTCGTGAAGGTCACCGATGGGCATTCGATGCCCTTCGAACGGATGGGTGCAAAGCCATTTTGTGCGCTGGTTGACAAACGTCGGGTCGCTGGTATGATTGCGGTATGAATGTTGCGAAGATTGCCATTTCAATCGACCCATCGCTTTTGGGGCGTGTGGATGATCTCGTCAATCGCAAGGTGTTTCGAAGCCGCAGTGAGATTTTCCAAGTTGCCGTTTCCGCGCAGGTTGAGCGCATTGAGGAAGATGCGTTGATTCGGGAGTGCGCCAAGCTTGATCCTATAGAAGAACAGAGTTTCGCCGACATGGGACTTTCCAATGAACTCACGGAATGGCCAGCATACTAAGGGGTGACATTTATTGGGCGGACCTTGATCCCACCGGGGGTCACGAGCAGGCTGGCAGAAGGCCTGTGCTGATTCTCAGCCGGACAGCGTTCAATGATCGCTCCGGCACAGTTGTTGCGGTCGCATTGACGAGTGCGGAGCCTCGGGCAGGATTCCCTCTTACCTTGGAGTTGACCCAGACAGCTTTGCCCAAGCGAACCTGGGTCAAAATTTCTCAGATTCGAACGATTTCAACCCAACGCCTTGCTGGAAGATTGACGTCATGCAGTTCGTCTGAATTGCAGCGGGTGATTGAGGGGCTGGGTGAGTTGATTGGGAAGATGTAAGTTGGAATCCGATGTTGGCGGTGCCCTGAATGTGGTTTGCAGGGGTTAGTTGGAGTTTGGCGAGTTGGAGTGACGGGGGGCAGACGTCTCTTTTGGCGACGACGGCGGGGGAGGAAGAGTTGAGGCGGTTGATGGGGGAGGCTTAGGGGGGGGTGGAGCGGATTGAGGAAACCTCAAGCCGCTGTTTTGTGCGACCGGGGTCGATGCCCCCGGCTACAGAGGGATGGACAGGGGAGTCAGGGGTGCCTTTGGGGAAGTGGTTTTGGACCACGAATTTCACGGATGGGCACGAATGGATTCAGGTGGGGCCGGGGGATTTGGGGTGGGGGTATTGTGGGCTTCTGAGATTGATGGTGCGGATGAAGGCGAGTAGTGATTGGGGGGCTTCGTTTCGCTTGCGAGGTGGGTTTGGGACTCGGTCAACGCTGCTGGTTTGATGTTTTCTTAACTGTTGCAAGCGAGGTGTTTTGAGGGGTGAGTTGTTGAGTTTTTTCGTTCGGTAGAAAATCGTTTATGTCATCCGTTGCCCTGATCCTGATTGCGAAATCGCCAAGCGATCCGATGGAGTCGCGGGCTGAGGCTGTGGCGGTTCCTGGGCAGGGGCTTGTGGGGGATCGATACTTCAGTGGAACGGGAACGTTTTCTCCGAAGCCGCAGAAGGCGGACTTCGAGATTACTTTCATCGAGTCTGAGAAGATTGAGGCCTTCGCGCGATTGTCCCAACTGGATTTCACGGCGTATCATGCCAGACGGAACATTGTGACCCGAGGGGTGGATTTGAATGCGTTGGTTGGAAAGGAGTTTTCGGTGGGGGCTGTGCGAGTGCGAGGTCTGAGGCTTTGCGAGCCGTGCAGTTATTTGGCCAAGATCACTTATGCCGAAACGCTGCGAGGGTTGGTGCACCAGGGGGGACTTCGGGCGCAGATTTTGACTCCTGGGACGATCTGTGTTGGGGACGAGATCAGGCTTTCTCGTCCCTTGGCAGGAGTGAAAGGACTTCGAATTTCGCCAAATCCAACACACTTTCCGTGATTTCCTAATGGTCAAGACTCTTGTCGGTGTAGTCTGTGCATTCTTAGTGGGTTGTGCGTCGTCCACGCCGACGAGGTCGGCGCCTGAAGTCGCACTGACATACACGGTGAAGGATGGCAGGATTGATCTGACCGCGACGGTTACCCCGGCTTCTTCTAGACCGATGATCTTCGTTCATCACCCCGATTTCGTTCAACTTATGGTCGCCCCACAGTCCACAGAGTCATTCGAGTATGTTTCAGGTGGAGTCGTCTCATGGCTTGCTCCGACCTCTAATGAGCTAGTCAGAGCCACTTCTGCGCACCCGGCGGTCTTCAAGGCTTCCATACCCTATTCACATAAGCCAGACGGCAGTCTCCTCCTTGGCACAGATTCCACTCCTTACCATCCACCCACGTATCTCGTGCGCGGCAGGAAGGTTCAGGTGGAGTTCAAATACGTCATAGATGAATCCCAGCTCCCCGTATCTGCGAGACTGAGACTTCAGCCACTGTATCGCGATAGCCTTTCAGCCCGCCTACCCTTCACAATACCATGAGGCAAGAGCCCATATCCAAGAACAAGGGCGAAAGAGACGGACTATCGAACGGTAGGCCATTTGCTTCTTTGAATTTGAGCTGTTCACTCTGTGGTGGATCGGCTAAACGTTGACGATAATAGGTAAATCGAAAGGAACATGATATGGGATGGGGCAGAACCTTACTACTGGGCGTTTTTGGCAATCGATTAGACATTGAAGATGCCGAGCACGATATCGCGTGCCTTAAGCGAGAGATTGCCGGTTCCTTTCGGAAGGATATGTCACAGGATGAGATCATCCATCATTTGATGACGGAGAATGCGCAATTGAAGCTGTACTTCGCGTCCCTTGTACGTCTGTTGATCAGGAAGGGCAGCATTTCGAAAGATGAGTTGGCGGCGCTGGTGGCGGTTGTCGACGCGGAGGACGGGAGTGCTGATGGTCAGTTCAACGGTGAAATTGTTTAACCCTGACGTGCTGGGACTGAGGCATTCCTCCTTACGGAGTGCCGGGCATTCATCTCGCTGAGCGCGAAGCTTGGGTAGGATGGTTCTATTGATGTAACCACTGCGAACCGGGAGGCCTATTGGAACGAGGGTCATGCGAGTCGAGCGGCGTCAGGAGCCGCGAGTCAGGCAGGGGAGGAGGCTGCGTTGCTGGGGTGAAAGGCGGGAAGTGGGCGGGATGCAATCCCGCCCTCCGATTGGGGTGGTGTGTTGATAGGGGGTGCAGCTGGTTGGGTGCGATCGGTGTGGACTGGGGGGGG
>CANETF010000078.1 GCA_947440575.1 Verrucomicrobiaceae bacterium | reverse complement strand
GGGGAGTGGGTTGCCGTGGTATCGGGATTTGGCGTCGGCTCAGGCGGAGTGTTTGCCGGAGTCGATTCGTGCGGCGCGGGAGACGCTGTGTTTGCCGATGTATGCGGATTTGCCGATGGAGGCGGCGGCGAGGATCGCGGCGATCATTCGGGGGGCGTGAGTGGTTTAGAGCAGTTTAAGAAAAAATGTAGCCGCTTCTTCGGGGCGGCGGAGGCGGATCTGGGCCGTCGTCAGCTTGGGACGTATGGATTCATATGCCCCGGCGCTGCCAACGGCCCATCTCCACCCCCGGCGCTCCCAAATCAACGGCCACCTCTTTTCTTAAAATGCTCAAGGAGAGGGTTGGTGTTTCTTTTTTCGGAGGGTGCGGAGGATGGAGGGCTGGACGATGGCCATGTGGGCGCATTTGGCGGTGTAGGCTAGCCACTGGCGGGGGTGGCGGTTGGCGCGGGCGATTTGGGCGATGGTGCGGGAGGTTTTGAAGATGCAGTCGCGGAAGCCGGGGTGGTGGAGATGGCGGAGGCAAACTTCGGCGACGTGGACGGTGCTGATGAGGCGGCTGAGCTGGGTGCGCGAGGCCCAGACGCTGCTGTTTTGCACGCGGTAAACGGCCATGGGTTTGCGAATGAGGTGGAGTTCGCCATGCTCGGCGAGGAGGATGAAGAGTGGCCAGTCGCCGAGGGGCAGATGGTAGACCCAGGGAGGGAGGTCGGGGATGAGTTGATTGCGAAAGACGACGGAGGCGGTGTGGATGTAGTTGAAGCGGGTGATGCGGGAGAGGCCGCTGATGAGGGGGTCGGATGGATTGGAGAGGATGATGGGAGAGGTGCCGATTTCGTCGCGGATTTCGACCTGATGGAAGCAGAGGCTGCAGGCGGGATGGGTGGCGAGGTGGTCGACTTGGAGCTGGAGTTTGGCGGGGTCGGTCCAGTAGTCGTCGCCTTCGAGGAGGGCGATGTATTGGCCGCGGGCGGCGGCGTAGAGCTGGGAGAAGTTGGCGTGGCCGCCGACGTTGACGGGCGCGTGGAAGGCGCGGATGCGGTTGGGGAAGCGGGAGGCGAAGGTGTCGAGGATGCGGCCGGTGCCGTCGGTGGAGGCGTCATTGCCGACGAGGATTTCGACGGGGAAGGAGGTGACTTGGGCGAGCGCGCTTTCGAGGGCCTGGGCGAGGAAAGGTTCGTGATTGAAGGTGGGAATCAGAATGCTGACGAGCGGGGTGGAATGAGGGGGAGGGCTCATGCTTTGACCGGGAGGGCTGGCACGCCGAAGACGGTTTGGCCGCGGGGCACTCTTTTCAAAACGACGGAGCCAGCGCCGACGGTGGCGTCATCCTCGACGACGGCGCCGGGGAGAATGCAGGCATGGGGATGGATGGTGACGCGGTCGCCGATGACAGCGCCGCCACCGACGAAGGCGTAAGCGCCGATGTGGGCGCAGGTGCCGATGGTGACATCGTGGCCGATGGTGGCGTGGGCGACGATCATGGTGTGGGCACCGAGGGTGACGTCACTGGAGATGAGGCAGAAGGGGCCGACGACGGAACCGGCGCCACGACGGGCGCCGTGGCCGGCGAGGAGGGAATCGGGCCAGGTGAGGGGGATGAATTGGCCGCCTTTGTCCGTGATGAGTTGGGCGTAGTGCTGGCGGCGTTGGGGATCGCCGACAGCGCAGATGAAACGGTCGTGGTCGGAAGGCTGGTAGGTTTCGGGACTTGCGAGGATGGGGGCGCCGGTGGGGTCTTTGGAATCGAGGATGGAGGGGCGGTCGTCGAGGAAACCGGTGACTTGCCAGGGGCAGGAGGGGCCGAGGGCGGATTGGATGGCCCAGGCCATGGCGCAGATTTCACGGCCGAAAGAACCGGCGCTGATGATGATCAGGCGTTGTTTGGCGGTCGACATGGAGAGGGTGAGTTAGAGTTCGATGAGATCGGGGCAAACCATGCGGTCCCATTCGCAGGCGGCGGTGCCCCAGGACAGGCCGACGCCAAAGCCGCAGAGGATGAGGCGCTGGCGGGAGCTGCGGAGAGCATCGCGCCGCTGAGTGACAAGGGTGAGGGGGATGGTGGCGGAACTGGTGTTGCCGAATTTTTCGAGGGAGCCCGGGGTTTGAGCGGGGGTCAGGCCGAGGCGTTTGCGGAGCATTTCGTTGACCATGCGGCTGGCCTGATGGAGGACGAAGGCATCGACGGATTCTTTGGGCCATTCCATGGCGGCGAGCATGGTGTTGATGGCGGAGGGGACGGTGGAGGCGGTGAAATTGAAGACGTCTTCGCCCTTCATTTGGGATTGGGATTGGATTTTGATTTGTCCGTCCTCGTCGGCGAAGTGGAAGCTGCTGGTTTCAAGACCCGGGCGGCCACCGGCGCGGCGACTCATGATGTTGTCCCAGCCGCTGCCGTCGGTGTGGAGTTGGATGCGCATGGGTGGGGCATCGGGGTGCCACTCGAGGGCGGTGGCGGAAGCGGCATCGCCGAAGAGGGGGCTGCCGGTATTGAGTTCGGAGGCGAGGTTGGGTTTGCCGGCGGTGTCGCCGATGAGGAGGAGGGTTTTGGAGCCCGGGCGCTGGGCGGTCATTTTGGCGGCGAGGAAGAGGCCGTAGGGATAGCCGGAGCAGCCGAGGTTGATGTCGAAGGCGGCGCAGGAGGTGGGGAGCTTGAGTCGGTCCTGGATGAGGCAGGCGGTGGCGGGGTAGTTGAGGTCTGGGGATTGGGTGATGAAGATGAGATTTTCGATTTCGGAGCGGTTCCAGCCGAGGTCATCGAGGAGGCGGTTGGCGGCGGCGGTGGCGAGGTCGGAACAGAACTGATGGGGCAGGCAGAGGCGGCGAGCGTGGACGCCGGTCATGGCGGAGAAGCGGGCGCGGATTTCGGGGGTTCCGTATTGGCTATCCGCGATTTGTTCCTCGTGGCGGGGGACGGCTGCGGCTAGGCCTGCGATGCGGATTTGATGAAGGGTCTGGTCCATCAGGGTGCCAGAGGGAGTCGGTATTCGATGAGTTGCTTGAGGTCGCCCAGCGTGTCGCAGGAGAGGAGGTCATCACCGGAGACTTGGACATCGTAGTTGGCGTAGGCGGCGGCGACGATGGACACGGAGACCATGGAGTCCCATTCCTTCAACTGCCTGAAGGGGGAGTCGAGAGTGAGGTTGGAGACGCGGAGATCGAAGGCGTCAGTGATGGATTCAAGGAACTGCGCGGGATCGATGGAGGACATGAGCTGAAGGACCTTTCGATCGATAGCTAAGGTGCGGGGCGGAGGTCGAAGCAAGCGAGTTTTTCTTTTTGGCGGACGATGAGGCGGCCGTTGGCGAGGGCGGGGGAGGTGCAGCCCATGGCGTCGATGCGGACGCGGGCGAGTTGGGCGTGGGCGGCGGGGTCGGCGCGGGTGAGGGAGACGTGGCTGCCGTTGTTTTCGAGGACGATGATTTTGCCATCGGCGAGGATGGGGGAGGTGATGGTGCTGGAGACGGTTTGCTGCCAGCGGACTTCTCCTGTTGTGAGGTTCACGCATTGGTGTTTTTCGCCGCAGGTGAGGTAGACGTGGCCTTCGTGGATGATGGGGGAGCCGGAGTAGCGGCGGGTGACCCAGAAGTGGGACCAGGCGGTTTTGGGTGGGGCGTCTTTTTGGTATTGAGCGGCGCGGAGGCCGACGCCGTCGGCGCCGCTGTAGAAAACGAGCCAGTCGCCGCTGGTGACGGGAGTGGACTGGCCGCCGCCTTCGACGGTCCAGAAGATTTTGCCGGTGGCGGGTTCGAGGCCGAGGAGGGCGTTGCTGGAGGTGTGGAGGAGGAGGGGGCTGCCGGAGTCGGGTTGCCACCACTGGGGGCTGCCGGTATCACCTTTGGCGTCTTTTTGTTCCCAGACGAGTTTGCCCGTGGCGGTGTCGTAGGCTTGGGCGGTGCCGGCGCTGATGAAGACTTTGCCATCGGCGACGAGGGGAGAGGCGGCGGGGCCTTTGCGGGTGAGGGGCGTTTTCCAGATTTCTTTGCCGGTGGTGGCGTCGACGCAGTAGAGGTGGGTGCTGGCGACGGCGTAGACGCGGTCGTCGATGACGGCGGGGGTGCTGGAGGCGTTGCGGCCGACGGGGAGGCCTTCACCTTTGTAGCGCCAGATTTCTTTGCCGGAGGCGAGGTCGAGGCAGACGATGACGTCGTTGGCGACTTTGATGGTGTTGGGGACGACGGAGAGGAGTTTGTCTTTGAGTTCGGGGGAGAATTGCTGCTCGTCCATCCACTGGCGGAAGGCGGCAGGGGTGGGGAAGGGTTTGTTTTGGCGGGCGGCGATTTTGTCGAGTTCGGCGAGGGGGAAGGCGGTGCGGCCGGCTTTGAAGCGGGAGGCGGCCCAGGAGCCGAGGGCGATGCGGTCTTTCTCGGTCATGTTGTCCTGGAGCCACTGTTCGATGAAGGCGTCGAGTTTGTCGCCTCGGAGGCGGGGGCTGAGGGCGAGGCGGGCGTCCTCGAGTTTTTTGGCGAGGTCGGGTTTGGTGCCGCGGTGGTTGAGTTGCTGCATGACTTCGGTGTCGATTTCACGTTGCTCGGAAGCGACGCGCTCATGCCAGACGATGCTGAGGTAGACGCGTTCGCCGGCGACGACGGGGCTGCCGTGGCCGCCGTAGTGGTCGCTGGGGATGGCGTCGCTTTCCCAGAGTTTGGTGAGGCCGGAGTCGGGGACGGAATCGGTGATGGGAGCGGTGTCGGAGGAGATGCCGCCGCGGGAGGGGCCGCGCCATTGGGGCCAGTCGGCGAGGAGTGGGGTGGTGAGGGAGAGAGCGAGGAGGAGCAGGTGAGGGCGGCGCATGACGGGAGGGTTAACGTCGGGAGGGGGCCGGGTTTTGACGGGAATTGCGAGATTTCTGAGTGGCTGGGGAGGATGGAGGGAGAAGATGGAGGCGGATGTGGTCGAGGAGAGCGAGTATGGCCTTGGTTTGATGGCGGAAGGCGTTCCACATGAGGGCGACGGTGCGGGTGGGGATTTCGCCGGTGAAGGAGCGATAGAGGCGTTGATTGCTGAGGTCGATCCGGCGGGCCATTTGGGGGACGATGGAGACGCCGTGGTCGAGGGAGACGAGTTCCTGGATGGTTGCGAGCTGGCTGGTGCGCTCGACGGTGACGGGTTGGACGGATTGTCGGCGGCAGAAGGAGGCGATGTTTTCGGAGAGGCAATGGGCTTCGTTGAGCATGACGAAGGGGTAGTCGGTGATGGCGTGGATGGTGAGGGGTTCGATTTTGGCGAGGGGATGTCCGAGGGGAGCGACGAGGAGGAGTTCCTCTTCGAAGAGGGGTTCGACTTCGACGTGTTTGGCGGTGATGGGGAGAGCGACAATGGCGAGGTCGATGTCGCCGTGGGAGCAGCGTTTGATGAGGGTGTCGGTGGTGTCTTCCTGGACGATGACGGCGATTTCGGGGTGTTTTTTGGCGAAGCTGCTGAGGAGGCCGGGGAGGAAGTAGGGGGCGATGGTGGGGATGGCGCCGAGACGGATGCGGCCTTTGCGGCCCGCTTCGGTGAGTTCGGAGAAGGTGTCTTCGACGAGCTTGAGGATTTCTTTGGCGCGGCCGAGGAGGAGCTCGCCGTGGTCAGTGAGGACGACTTCGCGGGGTTTGCGTTCGAAGAGAGGCTGGCCGAGCTGGTGCTCGAGTTTTTGGATGGAGCGGGTGAGGGCGGACTGGGAGAGATTGAGTTCGAGGGCGGCGTGGGTGAAGTTTTTGGTGCGGGCGAGGACGACGAACTGCTGGAGGGCGTGGAAGTCGAGGTGGTTTTGCATGAGGGAGATTAACGATGCGTGGGGCGCATTGCAATCATTCTAACGATGCATTGGATGCATGGTTGTGTTCGGGTAGGATGATGGGTCGAGAGGGGCGAAGGCCTCGTCTGACCAACCACCCTAACCAACGAACTGAACACACCATGGAAAACATCAGCCAATGCCCTGTGATGGGCCCCCAAGCGGGTCCGCAACGCCACACTGCCGCCGGAGCCATGTCGAATCGCGACTGGTGGCCGGAGCAGTTGAACTTGAAGATTTTGCATCAGAACCCGGACAAGGGGAATCCTTTGGGAGGTGATTTTGATTACGCGAAGGCGTTTCAGAAGCTGGATTTAGAGGCGGTGAGGAAGGATTTGGAGGAGCTGATGACGTCGTCGCAGGCATGGTGGCCGGCGGATTACGGGCATTACGGTCCGTTCTTTATTCGGATGGCGTGGCACAGTGCGGGGACGTATCGGGTGACGGATGGTCGCGGGGGAGCGGGATTCGGGACGTTGCGGTTTGCGCCGCTGAACAGCTGGCCGGACAATGGCAATTTGGACAAGGCGCGGCGGTTGCTGTGGCCGATCAAGCAGAAGTATGGCAACCAGATTTCCTGGGCGGACTTGATGGTGTTAACCGGGAATGTGGCACTGGAGTCGATGGGCTTTAAGACCTTCGGGTTTGCGGGAGGGCGGGCGGATGTTTGGGAGCCGCAGGAGGATATTTATTGGGGGCCGGAGAGCGAGTGGCTGGGTGACAAGCGCTACAGTGGGGACCGGCATTTGGCGAATCCGCTGGCGGCGGTGCAGATGGGTTTGATTTATGTGAATCCGGAAGGACCGAACGGGCGGCCGGATCCGCTGGCGTCGGCGCGGGACATTCGCGAGACATTTGCGCGAATGGCGATGAACGATGAGGAGACGGTGGCGTTAATCGCCGGGGGTCACACTTTTGGTAAGGCGCACGGGGCGGCGACGCCGGAGGGCAACGTGGGGCCTGAGCCTGAGGCGGCGCCGCTTGAGGAGCAGGGGTTGGGCTGGAAGAACAGCTATGGCACGGGCAACGCGGGTGACACGATCACGAGCGGGTTGGAAGGGGCTTGGTCGAACAGTCCGACGACGTGGTCGAACGGGTATTTCACGAACCTGTTTTCGTATGAGTGGGAGCTAACGAAGAGTCCGGCGGGGGCGTGGCAATGGACGCCGAAGGATGGAGCGGGTCAGGGCACGGTGCCGGACGCGCATGATCCGGCGAAGCGGCATGCGCCGATGATGTTCACGACGGACATCGCGCTACGGGAAGATCCGATTTATCATGAGATCTCGAAGCGGTTCCACGAGCATCCGGAGCAGTTTGCGGACGCGTTTGCGAGGGCTTGGTTCAAGTTGACGCATCGTGACATGGGGCCGTTGGCGCGATACCTTGGGCCGTTGGTGCCGAAGGAGCCGTTGATTTGGCAGGATCCGGTGCCGGCGGTGGATCATGCGTTGATTGAAGACGGGGATGTGGAGGCGCTGAAGGCGGAGGTATTGGGATCGGGTCTGACAGTGGCTGAGTTGGTGTCGACAGCGTGGGCGTCGGTCTCGACGTTCCGAGGGAGCGACAAGCGGGGAGGGGCGAACGGGGCGCGGATTCGGTTGTTGCCGCAAAGGGAATGGGAAGTGAACCAGCCGGAGCAGTTGGGCAAGGTGCTTGGCGTTTTGGAGACGATCCAAGCGAAGTTCAATGCGGCGCAGTCGGGTGGTAAGAAGGTGTCGCTGGCGGATTTGATCGTGCTGGCGGGTGGCGCGGCGATTGAGCAGGCGGCGCAGAAGGCGGGGCATGCGGTGAAGGTTCCGTTCACACCGGGGCGCACGGATGCGACGCAGGAGATGACGGACGTGGAGTCGTTTGCGGTGCTTGAGCCGAAGCAGGACGGGTTCCGCAATTTCCTGGGTCACCAGTTGGATCGGCCGGCAGCTGAGACGCTGGTGGATCGGGCGCAGTTGCTGACGCTAACGGCTCCGGAGATGACGGTGCTGGTGGGCGGGATGCGGGTGCTGGGGACGAACGTGGGGCATCCGGATTTGGGGGTGCTGACGGAGCGGAGGGGAAGTCTGACGCACGACTTTTTTGTGAATCTGTTGAGCATCGAGACGGAGTGGAAGAAGTCGGCCAGGTGCGAGCACTTTTACGAGGGTCGTGATCGGTCGAGCGGTCAGATGAAGTGGATGGCGACGGCGGTGGATTTGGTGTTCGGATCGAATTCGCAATTGCGGGCGATCTCGGAGGTGTACGGGAGCGCGGATGGCGAGGGGAGGTTTGTCGCGGACTTCATTGCGGCGTGGACTAAGGTGATGAACTTGGACCGGTTTGACGTGGCTGGGTGAGCGGGATGTCTTGCTGACTGGCAACCCCATTTCAACCGGGAGTCTGGTTGGGATGGGGTTTTTGTTCGGGAAGTTTGGGACAGCTGTGTGTTCAGGGTATTAAGGAGGAATCCAGAAAGGACATGCCTGCCGCGAAGTTCGGCAGCGGTGGTCTGGATGCGGACCAGCTCGGTATCGTCAATGATCCAGCCGGGATCGCGCGAGTATGGGACACTGCTGGTTTCTGGATGTGGGACGAACTCATGGACGCGCTTCGGTAGCGAATAAAATGTGGGCGAGGAGAGAACGACTGAGCTTCTGAAGGGATGGCCTGGTGGCCTTTGAGGATTCTTGGCAGGAGGCGAAGATGGGAATCAACAGGCAAGGCTCAGACTGTTCTAAACGGGGCGTGGGAGAAGTGGTGGTTCCCGGCGTAATAGGCTTTGCGTGAAGGCGCAGCCATTTCTTTCGCATGATTGCGCCGTCATGAAAGGGGCGTTTCTAGAGTTAGATCAGTATCTAACCGCACATTAATCTGTTCTGGATCAAAGGATTGCGCTGATTTTGGAGCGACGTGTGGTGGTTCTGTTGCCGCAAATGTCTGGCATCTTTTTCTTCTTTTTCACGTTAAGTCAGTGCCATTCCACACTGGCCCCGGTCTCCCTTTTTCTTCTCAATTCTCTTCGTCTGGGTTTGTGAGGGTCTGGGGGGGTCTTGATGCAAGGCGTTTTAGGCCTTGGATTCTTTGTGCCTGTGTAAACGATTCTGTGCTTTGGGCGAACCCGACCACTAAGGTTAATTCGCGACCGATTTCCTTGGCTGAATCGGGTGGACGTTCTTTTTCGAATTGACCACAGCGATACATCTCGATCCCTCCTTCGCGGACCAGAATGGGGTCGCTTAGGTGCTTCAAATGCATTCTTATGAGACGCATTGCGGTGTCTACTACTTGTCCCCTTTTTGTGCTGTCGGAGCGCTGCTGGATTTGGATCTGAACATGGAAGGGAACGTATTGGCCAACTTTGATCTCACCTGCGATTGTCTGGTCCAGGCCAAGCTTGATGTCGACAAAACTGGATTTGTTCGCAGCTCCGAGGTCGTAGAAGCAAATTGGACTGACGCTCTGATGGATGCCTTCGAGATCCTCAAATCCTATGAAAAGGTATCTGGGAGCCTTTGCAAACTGCAGATGCCAGCCAGCGGGGGACTCTGTGGCTTTCCAGTTCACCAAGATTGGAACCTCCTTCTCCTCATTGATTTCAACAGGCAGTGGACCAACTTTATGGTCGTCACAGCTTAGCAAGAAAAGTGGAAGGATAACGGTCCATTTCAATTTCAAAGTAAAGTTCATTTATTGCTTAGATCTTATACGCGGGTGAATGCTACTGATTCAAACATAACTTTGAGCAATAAAGCAATGCTGTTCATCATTTTTACTCACACTTACCTTCACTTTCATTTGCACGGATTGTCACTTTCTCTTTCTCAGAGTGAGTAAAGGCTTTGGTGACCTTCGCTCCAACTTGCGCGCTTACGCCCGCCTGTATTTCAATATCAACTTTTGCATGCGCCCTGCCATGTGGCTTGCCTTTCAAGTCAGCCGAAGTCCCGTTTAAGATTTTCTCGAGACCTACGACTCGCTGATACTCCATTCCTGCGGTTCCCTTTCCCTGAATTTGGACCTTCAACTCCACTCCCCCAACAAAAGGGGCCGAGAGGTTAAACTCCACTTCACCCTTCAATTCAAACTCTAGCGCTGCCGTGCCCTCCATCACCAAATCCATAGAATCTTCGCTCCATTGTCCTCTATGGAATTGACCCCCTGTATAGTAGTAAGTTCCAAAACCCTTGAGCTTAAAACCGTCGGTGTTGTTCTGAACATACAGTTCTGCTGACAGGTTAGCACCGGCTGCATTTGCAACGGCCTCCGCAAGTTCGGTAGCCATAGACCCTTCAAGCCATTCGTTCACCTGCGCATAATTCTCTTCCGCAATTTGGTGAATTGTTTCAAGACTTGTAAGGTGGGGAGCCTGATCCCTAACCCAATCAA
The DNA here is from genome assembly GCA_947440575.1 of Verrucomicrobiaceae bacterium. Taxonomy (GTDB): domain Bacteria; phylum Verrucomicrobiota; class Verrucomicrobiia; order Verrucomicrobiales; family Verrucomicrobiaceae; genus JAGRPD01. Next base: position 7,673 of record CANETF010000078.1, on the reverse strand, counting down.
GGATTAAATCAAACGAGACAGTAACAGTTCTAGCAACCCCTTTGGCTGATTCTCGGGCTGCCTCTTGGACTTTGGAATTGATGGTGGTGTCGTCTGCCTGAAATGAAATAATTTGTTCATCATCATCCTCGCACTTGATTTCTAAGTAGCCGGCGGGCGTAGCTAGTGCCATCGATGATAGGACTAGGATCGAAGAGGCGAAAGCTCGAGCACGCCGATAAGCTTTTATCATGAAGTTCATTAAAATAAACATTTACTCTCTAGAGTTTGTTCTCTTTCAGGAAAAGAGCTGTAAACTTTGAGCACGCTGCAGCATCTAGCTGGCGTTCATCCCCGCCAGCCAATATCCACTCCGCCCTTGCGGCCATTTGCCAGTCTTTGAGCATTCCAGAAGTGTTCCAAGGTGGGATTCGTACCTTTATAGCGTGAGCTTGGGCCTGGTTCAAATCGCCTGCGTTCCAGTACTCGAGTGACCACCAGTAGTGAGCGTACCGACAAAGGTCGTGTGCAGGATCGAGGTCTAAGGCGAGGCTGAGGAGGCTAAGGCCGGTTTGTTTGAGATTCTGGCCTCCCTGCTGCATCGCCCAGTCTCCGTAGGTGATGTGCATTCGAACCTTGGCGAAGGTAGGCACACCAGCGTCGTTAGTGTGGTGGGCATGGATTCTATCTGCTTCTTGAACTCGACCTTCTTTGAGGTAACTCTTTATCACTTGGCTGATCCATTCCCAGAATTCCTCCTTCTCTGACCACAACCACTGCAACTTAGCTTCGCCCAAGCTCTCCCACAGAGCGATTGTGCGTTCGGGAGAAAACCAATCGCCGGTGATCCGTCTTCCAAGTTTCACCAGAATGTCCGTGGCTACCGATGGGTGCTGCGCTTGATGAAAAGCCTCAATTCCTAGTCGTTCGCCCTTTTCAAAAATCAAGTCTCGCAGGCGATGAGCTTCGGTTCCTTTGACGTGGCAAATTTGGCGTCCAACATCTAACAAGATTGACCAGTCATCCAGCGCAGGCAGTAGGCTTTCAATTTCATCTAGCCCCTCCGCGAGGGCATCCGTATTTCCACTTTCGGTAAGCTGACGAATCCACTTCAGGCGGGCTTGAGCTCGCAGATTGATTGGGTGACTGGGCTCTCTGGCAAAGGCGTCGAAATAGGTTGCGGCTTTGACTGACTGTTTGGTATCGTTGGCCAGTACTGCCAAAGCCCACGTCGTTTTCCCCCACACTGGGGTGCCGGGCGTCATGCTTTGACGCTGGGAAACAAGCCACGCCTCGGCCTCCGCATGCCGTTTGGCCATGATGGTGGAGAGGCCTAAACTGTGGGCGACATCTTGGGCGTGTTCTTTGCTGTATAAGGCCTCGGCTTGGGCGACGAGGTCGGCCATGTCTGGGACTTGCCCTGACCACCAGGTGGCGCGCACAACTTCTTTGGCGGCGCTGAGCCATTCCATGGGGGAGACTTTGGGGGTGGTGAGCACGGCCTGGGCGGCGGCGATGCTGGTGGCGGGATCGCCTGCGTGCTGTTTGCATTCGCGCAGGATCATTTTGCGGATCTCGGCGGCTTCGATGGGGAAGGTTCGCTCGTTGCGGGCCAACCACTGGCGGCCCAGCTCACGCCATTGCAGTTGGTCGCCGATGGCGCGCAGTTCTTGGATCAAAATGACGGTGGCTCGGGCGCTGATGCCGGGTTGGGCGCGGTTCACCAAAGCCAGGACTTCAGGGCTGACGCGTGGATCACCCAGTTGGTGTTTGATTTTCACCAGGAGGCGCAGGGTGTGGAGGGTCTTGGCTTGGAAACGGCCGACCATCAGGGCTTGCATGGCCCATTCCAAGGCTTCCTGGGGCTTGCCTTCGCGCAAGGCGATCTCTGCCAAGGACTCGCGAGCACGGGTGGCACCTTTCGGGCAGGCCTCAATGGCGGCAGACAAAAATTCTTTGGCGGCATCGATTTCGCCTTCGCGCAAGAACAGACGGCCCAGTTCCCCGGCCACGACGGAAACGCGTTGCGGTCTTGGGGTGACGACGATGCGTCGGCCGCGCTTGAGGATGCTTTTGGCGTGTCGGGCTCCCTGATTGAACTCCTGCCATTTGGCCTGCGCAGCGGCATACGTGACACGCGCCTCTTCCCAGGCCTGTTCAATGTGGGCTGCTTTCAGAAGAGCGCGGATTTTGCCGATGTGGGGGCGGAGCCACAGAATCGGGTCGTCTGCGGTCATGTCGATGGCGGCCTCATGGATTTCGACCGCAACTTCAAACGCACCGCGTTTGAACTCGCTGTCCGCCGCGAGGGCGAGCACCTGTCCTTGGACTTCTTGGGCGAGGGGTTTGTGGAGCAGAACGTCTTCGATGGCTTGCAGGGCCTCTTCGGGTTCCGCACGCTGGACGGCGTCCCGGATTTCGCGCATTTCCCCGCTGAAACCGTGGCGATCCCGTTGCGGGCGCGTGGCGGTTCTCTTTTTGAAGCCGGTGTCAGAGGGGGCGGTCGAGTTCATGCAAATGAAGGTTGAAAAGGTGGAACCAGGGTGGCGATGGATTTCACCACCCTGGTTCTGCTGTGGTCCAGGCCCGTCGTCGATAGCTCGTGACGGACACGCAGACGGCGTTTCTTTAACTTAACGAAGAAGAATCCAGTGGCGAAGCGAGGGATCTCCCCTGGCCACCGGTGCTACGATTCATGCTGAGCTTCGCTAGTGCGCGCTCATCCCGTAAACGTTGGTTGCGATTGAAGGCTGTTTTGACCTTGTCCAGCGCGCGTCCATCGGGACGAGGCTGAGCCAAGGGTGAGTCAGGGGCTTCAACGTTCTTCTTGGTTTCCCTGAGCGGAAGGACTTCCGCCGCAGAAGGGTCGTCATCCAGGCACAACTCAAAGAGGTGTCCCCGACGCGCGGTCACTTGCACGGCTTCCTCAGCCGTAGCGAAGCGCGCCCGTTCACAAAACGCCAGGAAGCTCTTTCCGCAGCTCTCGGGATGCACCGGGCGGACCCGGAACTGCCCGCGAAGTGTCACCCAACCTCCCGCGACGGCAGCAAGGCCGAGAGCGGTGCCGGAGACGGTTTGGAGAAAGTGCTGGCGTTTCATAGACGATGAGATGATGACTGAGTATCGAACCCGTTGCGAGCCTAAGCAGGTGACAAATTCGATACGAGCAAAAGAGCCGGAAGCGTGCCAAGTTTTCTTCAATTCTTATGTGTTCCTTGTTTTATTACCCTAGTCAATTAAGCCTTAAATCAGGATTAGTCTTTTTGGAAGGGGGGCGGTGTTTTCGCCGCATTGCAAGCTGGGGAGGGCGTGGACGGGCTTTGGCGTGGGCTTTTGCGGGCGTTCTTTTGAGTTTTGCCTGCCAGCCAGCCCAGGCGGACACGGTGGCGGTGTTGCTGGCTTTGGAGGCGGACATGAAGACGCTTGGTGCGCAGGCGACGGTGCTGGGTGAGCCGAGTCTGGTTGGGACGCGGAAGATTCAGCGGCTGCAGCTTGGACCACATCGCGTTCATGCGGCGGTGATGGGATCGGGGTGTGTGGAAACGGCGGTGACGGCGGAGGCGTTGTTGGCGCGATACCGTTGTGACTGGGTGTTTTCGATGGGTCCGGCGGGAGGCTTGACGGATGAGGCGGCAGTGGGTGAATGGTTTGCGGTGAGCGAATGCGTGGTTGCGGGCAAGACTGGGGGGAGTGGGTCGGCGGGCACGCCTTTCAAACTGGCGCTGGCGCCGACTCAATGGAATCTGCCGGCGATGATGCAAAGTTTGACGCCGTTGCGGCTGGTGGCGGGTGAGACTTTTATTCAGAGCAACAGTGCCCGCGAGGGGCTGGCCGCGAGCAGCCAGGCGCAGCTTGTGGACATGAACACGCATGGTTTGGCAGTGGCCTGCCTGAATCATCAGGTGCCGCTGCATGTCTGGAGGCTGGTGAGTGACCGGGCGGATGATCAGGCGAGCGCGGCGTTTCAGGAGTTCACAAAGAGCTACCAGGGCGAAGGGGGAACGGCTTTGGCGGAGGTGATTCGGCAGTTGCCGGCGAGTCCGAAGGCGGCGGGGAGTTATCAGGGGATTCGGGAGTTGATTGAGCCGAGGACGCGGGGGGATGGGGAGGGTGAGGTGGGGAGGTGAGGTGGGGGTGGGGGAACACGCTTGGGACAGGCGGGTATTTTTTGGGGGATGTTTGAGGGGGGAGTGGCCACCGATTGACATCGGCGGCTACGAGGTGGGGGACACGCCTGGGACAGGCGTGGTACTTTGTAGGGGAGCCGGTGATTGGCTTCACGGGGAAGGGGTGATTGGGGGGCGTTGGGCGATGCTGTTGAGCTTGAAGTGCAAGTGGGGCGTCGTTTGGCGGGGGAAGTGGTTGTTTTGCTATTTCTTGAAGAGAGTAGAGGAGGCAGGGTTTGATTGGAACGGTTTGGTGAGCCAGTACCAGGGGGCGACGAAGAGGATGAGGAGGAGGAGTTTGTTGAAGATGAAGGAGAGGTGGGTGAGTTCGGTGACGCTTTGATGGAAGCCGATGAGGCCGAGGCCGAAGAGTAGAGCGGCGCGGCGGTTGCGGAGGCCGATGAAGACGAAGAGTTCGAGGGGGAGGGCGATGCCGAAGAGGAATTGGCACCAGTGGGGGTGCTGGAGGGCAAAGTCGGGGAGCCAGGCGAGGCGGCGGGTTGATTCGTCGAGGGTGTCGAAGTACTGCATCTCATTGTTTTTGAGGATGTGCAGGGGGAAGTATTTGGCGTCGAGGAACCAGAGGCCTTTGGAGACGATCAGCTTGGTGATGGCGGAGACGACGTAGGCGGCGGAGAGGGCCTGGCGGGCCCAGTCGAGTTCGAATTCGCCGCTGGAGTAACCGGATTTGAGCGGTCGGCGGCAGATTTTTTGGATGAAGGCGTAGAGGGCGGCGAGCCAGACGGCGAGGAGGGCGAGGTGGAGGCCCTGGGCGGTGTGGCCGATGCTGCCCTGGGAGTTGGCCAGGGTGGAGGTGGCCAGGCACATGAAGACGGGGATGGCGAGGGTGAAGGCGCCGGGGATGCCAATGACGTAGAGGATGAGGGAGATGCCCATGGCGTAGCGCAGGGGATACTCGATGGTGTCATTTGAGATGAAGGTGAAGTCGAAGAGGTAGCCGAGGCCGTTGGGATGGGGTTGGGTATCCCAGCGGACGTCGAAGGTGGAGGCGTTTTCGACCATGGCGCGGGCGGCGCGGGGGGGATCATTCCAGAAGCTGATCCAGCCGGTTTGGGTGTCCCAGACGAGGAGAGCAAAGGCGAGGCGGACAATGAAGATTTCCCAGCGGGGCATGCGGATGGGTTCGAGGCGCCAGAGGCTGAGCCAGAGGCGCTTCCAGAGCGGAGTGGTGCTGGTGGAAGCGGTCATGGGAGGGAAATCTGGCCGACGGGGGTGCTGCGCTGGGTGAGGAGGTCGCCGTCGTAGTGGATGTCGACTTGGTGGAGGCGGAGGCCGGTTTTGCCGGTGAGATGGGGACTGGGGGCGATGCGTTTGACGAGGGCGGTGAGGGTTTCGGCAGCGGCTTCTTGTTTGAGGGGGGCGGGGAGGTTGGCTTTGCGGGTGCCTTTGGGGGCGCGGGGTTTGAGTTCGCCGAGTTTGCGGTCGTAGGTTTTTTTGATGTCGGAGGCGGAGGTGCCAAAGACGGGGGAGATGGCGAGGGGTTTGTCTTCGAGGTCGGTGATGTAGACGAGGTAGGTGTCCGGCTCGAAGGAAGAGTACATGGGGAAGTTCGAGAAGGGGTAGAACTCGCCGGGTTTGTCGGTTTTGGCGGTGATGAGGGGGATGACGGCGCCCATGAGGATGACGAGCGCCCAATGGAAGCGGAAGGGGAGTCGTCGGAGAAGTGTCATGGGTTGGGTGTGGAGGATATTCGGGAGATTGTCGGGGGCTATGCGGATGCTGGGGAAGGATGGTCGTTTATTGGGTGTCGGCGGGGAGGAGGAGGGGGATGCCGTCGTCGATGGGGAAGATACGAGAGCCGTCTCGGCGGGCGAGGGCGGCCTTGGGTGCGGGGGGGATTCCGACGCGGGCGCATTCTTCGGGGGTGGCCCAGCGGAGGGGTTGGTGGGTGTCCGGGCAGCGGAACTTGGGGAGGAAGCGGTCGATCCAGGAGGTGTCGGGAGTGGAGGACATGTGGGGGAGTACAGCAGCGGGGCGGGGTGGGTGCAAGAGGAGATGGGAGTTGATGGGGAAAGGAGTTGTTGTAGGAATGGGGGGATGAAGAAAATGATCTTTGCTTTGGGTTGTGTGGGATATTTGGTTTTGGGCGCGGCGTGTTCGCTGGTCACAGTGCCGGTGAAGACGGTGGGGAGTCTGGCGGAGACGACGGTGAAGACGGCGGGTGGGGTGGTGGAGGCGCCGTTTAAGGCGATGGGGGGGCGCGGGGAGGAGGCTGAGAAGAAGGAAGGGAAGAAGGAGTAACCTGGTTTAAGTCGTAACAATGGGGTTGCGGGTGGGCGGGCTGGGCTTATCTTCGCTTTCATGCCAACAGAAGGGAAAACACTTCCTGACATCGAGAAGGTGGCGGCGGAGCAGATCAAAGCTGGGTCACCGCCGACACGGAAGACGCTGATTGAGCGTCTGGATGACTGGGATGATTGGGCAAGCTGGGATGAGTTTTACCGGACGTATTCGAGTTTTGTTTGGCACGTGGCGAGGAAGTCGGGGCTGACGAATGAGGAGTCGAACGATGTGGTTCAGGAGACCTTCATCGGGGTGGCGAAGAACCTTCAAAAGAAGAAGTTCGACACAAGTCTGGGGTCCTTTAAGAGCTTTTTGTTGAACCAGGCGCGGTGGCGGATTTTGGATCAGTTTCGGCGGCGGAAGAAGCAGCAGAGCCGGGAAGCGGATTTGCATTTTGATGATGACGAGGAGCGGCGGACGGCGCCGATCGAGCGGTGTGCGGATCCGAATGGGGTGGCGCTGGAGAAGCTGTGGGATCAGGAGTGGACGGAGAAGATTATGGACATTGCTTTGCGCCGGGTGAAGGCGCTGGTGTCACCGCGGCAGTATCAGATTTTCTCTTGTTACGTAATCAAGGGATGGAGTCCTGAAAAGGTGAAGAAGGAGTTGGGGGTGAATGCGGCGCAGGTGTATCTGGCGAAGCATCGGGTGGGGCGGATTTTGAAAAAGGAGACGGCGAAGTTGATGGAGCAGGATCACTGAGGTGACTGGGTTTTGGCCCACGCGATGGCTTGATCTTTGGTGGTGAGGGTGCCATCGAGTTGGAGGGATTGGGCGTCGTGGAGGATGGCGGTGAAGGCCGGGCCGGGGGTTAAGCCGAGGGCGATGAGGTCGCGGCCGGTTAGAAGGGGCGGGGGGATGAGGGGTTGAGGGGAGGAGGCGAATTCGGTGCGTTTTTGCTGGAGGAACTCGTAGTTGTCGAGGAGGCCGTTGGAGCCGAGGCAGTCGACGCGGTGGAGTTCGAGTTCGTCTTCGATGTGGGGGCGGGCGAGGAAGCGTTTGAGGGTGGAGGTGCGCATCTGCTGGACGCCGATGAAGTGCATGTGATTGGCGACGGCGGCGGTGGTGGCTTCGATGATGTCGTTGGAATATTTGAGGCGGCGGAGGATGGCGTCGGTCATTTCGGCGCCGAGTTTGTCGTGGCCATTGAAGCGGATGCGGCCGGTGTCGGCGTCGATGGTTTGGGTGGCTGGTTTGGCGATATCGGGAAAGAGGACGGAGAGG